>JBCDFL010000119.1:0-10374 GCA_039178165.1 Pseudomonadota bacterium
CCGGATTTGCCCGACACCAGGAACGTCACCTCGAACGGGGAGGAGCCGCGCAGGAAGGCGGTGGTGCGAATCTCGTAGCCGGCGCGGATGGCGCGGGCCGATTGCACCTCGATCCGGCCGCCGATGAACTCGCGGAATCGGCGGCCGTATTTGCGGGCGATGTAGCTGGCGAAGGCGTCCTGGAACCGGCGCTTCTGCGCGCTCGAGGCGCTGCGGCCGTCGGCGCCCAGGGCGTATTGCGCCATGATCGCCACGTCGGCATAGCGCTCGAAGATCCGTTCGAAATCGCGGATCATCCCGCCCTCGGACTTGCCGGAGGCGATGACGCCGTTGATCTCGCCCACCAGGCGGTCCACCAGCGTGCGGGCCTGGCCTTCGGTCAGGGCGAGGACGGGGCCGGCCAGCGCAGTGCTGCCCAAAGCGGCAAGGAAGGCGCGGCGGGTGACGTTATTGAACATAGGGATCCTCGTAAGGGTCGGCGTAGGGATCGGCGAACGGATCGTCGCTGTAGGGGTCGAGTGAGCTGTCGTCGGTCTGCGCGCCCAGCTCGAACCGGCGGTTTTGCAGATAGATCAGGCGCGCCTGGGCATAGCTGTCCGCCGATTCGTAAAGGATCGAATCGACCGTGTCGGTAAAGCGTCCCCGGTCCGACAGGCGGGAGGCCACGGCAGCGCCGGTGCTGTAATACCGCTCGGGCTCCGGCAGGTTGTAGGTCAGCGGGTTCGTGAACAGATCGACGACGCGGCCCACCGTGTCGCGCGTGGTCGACGGGCCGAGAACAGGCAATTCGACATAGGCGCCTTCACCCACGCCCCAGACGTGCAGCGTTTCCCCGAAATCGGTGTCATGCTCGGGCAGATTGAACTCCGCCGCCGCATCGAAAAGGCCCCCGAAGCCCAGCACGGAATTGGTCAGAAAGCGCACTGTCGACAGGCCCGCGCCGCGGAAGTCGCCCTGCAGGACCGAATTCACCACCACGCTCGGCTGGGCCAGATTGGTTGCGAAATTGCCGACGCTGTCTTCGATATCGTCGGGCAGCACCGTGGTGAAGCCGCGGGCTGCGGGACGCACCAGACCGCGGTCGAGCGAGCGGTTGAAGGCGTGGATCTTGCGATTGCTCGCCTCGTAGGGATCGTTGATGCCGCCGGGCTGAACGCCGCCCGGCCCACCGCTGCAGGCACCGAGCACGGCAAGGATCACAAAAGCTGCGATCAGGCGCAGGGTCGGCAGGCGGTTCAAATTAACTCTCCGGCAACGGCGATGTGGGATCAGATAATACGATCCCGCGCCTATCCTAGATGCGCACCGTTTGGAATAGGTTCCTGTGGCGAAAGGGAAACAGCCGGGATAGGCTGCGCCGATAGACCCATGATTTATTGAACGAGGCGGCCCGTCTGGGCGAAAAGGTGCCGATGCAAGACAGAATTCTTCAAATGGGCCGAGCCGAGCTGCGGACCGCCCGGGCGCAAAGCCGTCATCTTTACTGGTTGGTGGCGATTTTCAGCCTGTTCGCTAATCTGCTGATGCTGACCGGGCCGCTTTACATGCTGCAGGTTTATGACCGGGTGCTGGGCAGCCGGTCCGAAGAGACGCTGATCGCGCTGTCGCTGCTGGTCGTGTTCCTTTACGGCGTGATGGGTATCCTGGACTACACGCGAGGCCGGATCATGGCGCGGGTGGGCGCGCGGTTCCAAGCCAGCCTCGACCGCCGGGTCTTCGACGCGGTGGTGCGCAAGTCCGCCGTGGCGCCCGATATGCAGACGCAAAGCGGTTTGGCCGATTTGGAATCGGTGCAGCGGTTCATGACTTCTCCGGTGCTGATGGCGATCTTCGATCTGCCCTGGACGCCGATCTTCATGGCGGGGATTTTCCTCTTCCACCCGTCGCTGGGTTGGCTCGCGCTGGCCGGGGCGGGGGTGTTGATCGTGATCGCGCTGGCCAACCAGTGGCTGTCGAAGAACAAGCAGTTGCGCGCGGGGCTGGCGGGCCAGCATGCGACGGCCATGTCCGATCAGATCCGCACGGAGGCGGAGATGGTGCAGGCGATGGGTATGCGCGACGCCGCCTTCACCCGCTGGCAGGGGCAGCGCGGCAAAGCGCTGGAGGATCAGATCGCGGCGACGGATGTCACGGGCGGCTTCACCTCCCTGACCAAGTCGATCCGCCTGTTCCTGCAATCGGCCATGCTGGGCCTTGGGGCCTATCTGGTGCTGCAGAACCAGATGACGCCGGGCGCGATGATCGCTGGCTCCATCCTGCTGGGCCGGGCGCTCGCGCCGGTGGAGATGATGCTGAACCAGTGGCCCGTCGCCCAGCGCGGCATGAAGGGCTGGCAGAACCTAACGGAGCTTTTGGGTGCCGTGCAGCCCGAGGCGCCGCGCACGCCGCTGCCCAAGCCCAAGGCTAAGCTGGTGGCCAAGAACCTGACCGTCGTGCCGCCCGGCGAAAAGCAGGCGAGCCTGCGCGGGCTGAACTTCGAGCTGCAGCCGGGCCAGGCGCTGGGCGTGATCGGCCAATCTGGGGCCGGCAAGTCGACCCTGGCACGCTGCCTCACAGGCGTGTGGCGGCCCGCCGGCGGGTCCATCCGCCTGGATGCGGCGGCGCTGGATCAGTACGATCCGGACGTGCTGGGCCAGCATGTCGGCTACCTGCCCCAGCGGGTGCAGCTGTTCGACGGCACCATCGCAGAGAATATCGCGCGCCTGTCGGAAGCGCCCGACGCGACCGCCGTTGTGGCGGCGGCGCAGAAGGCGGACGCGCACGAGATGATCCTGGCCCTGCCCGAAGGCTACGACACCCGCGTCGTCGCGGGCCAGCAGCGCCTGTCGGGCGGGCAGATCCAGCGCATTGGCCTCGCCCGCGCGCTCTACCAAGAGCCTGTGATCGTGGTGCTGGACGAGCCGAACTCGAACCTCGACAACGATGGCTCTGAGGCGCTGAACCACGCGGTGCGCGCGATGAAGGCCGAAGGGCGGTCGGTCATCATCATGGCGCACCGGCCCAGCGCGATCACCGAATGCGACACGCTGCTGATCCTTGAAAACGGTGTGCGCACGGCGTTCGGGCCGAAGGACGAGGTGCTGCGCGGCAACGTCCAGAACTACGCGCAGATCCAGGCGGCGCCGAAACGGGCGGGAGGCATCTCATGACCGACACGACCAAGGGCCGCTGGTCCACCCGCGCGCCGGTGCTCTTTGGCCTGTTCGGCCTGATCGTGCTGTTCGGCGGCTTTGCCTATTGGGCGACCACAAGCGTGATCGCGGGCGCGATCATCGCGCCCGGCCAGATCGAGGTCGACCGCAACCGCCAGATTGTCCAGCACCCCGATGGCGGCGTCGTGGACGACATCCTGGTGAGTGAGGGCGCGGCGGTGGAGGCGGGCGATGTGCTGATGCGCCTCGACGCGCGGCAATTGCGGTCACGGCTCGCCATCGTCGAGGGGCAACTGTTTGAGCTGATGGCCCGCCGCGGCCGGCTGGAGGCGGAGCGGGACGGTGCCGAGGAGCTTGTCTTCGACCCGCTTCTGATGACCGAAGCGGCGCAGCGCCCCGATGTGCAAGAGCTGATCGACGGTCAGCGCACGCTGTTCTTCGCCCGCGCCGAATCGGTCGCGAAGGAGGCGGAGCAGCTGGCCAAACGGGCCGACCAGATCGGCAGCC
This sequence comes from Pseudomonadota bacterium, assembly GCA_039178165.1. Taxonomy (GTDB): domain Bacteria; phylum Pseudomonadota; class Alphaproteobacteria; order Rhodobacterales; family Rhodobacteraceae; genus JBCBCP01. The sequence goes on from JBCDFL010000119.1 coordinate 3,660, forward strand.
AGATCGGCGGGATCGAAGCGCAGCAAGCCTCCCTCGCCGTGCAGTTGGACCTCATTCAGGAGGAGTTGGAGGACCAGACCACCCTGTTGGAGCGGGGGCTGGCGCAAGCCAGCCGTGTCCTGGCCCTGCAGCGCCAGACCGCGCAGCTGGAAGGGCAATTGGGTGAGCTGGCCGCCAGCAAGGCGCAGGCCGAGGGCCGCATCACGGAGATCGAGCTTGAGACGATCAAGCTGCGCACCCAGCGGCGCGAAGAGGCGATCACCCGCCTGCGCGATCTGCGCTACCGCGAGCTTGAATTCGCCGAACAGCGCGCCGCGCTGGTCGAAGATGTCGCCGCGATGGATATCCGCGCGCCGGTGTCGGGCATCGTCTATGGCCTTACCGTGCAAACCCCGCGCTCGGTCATTCGGCCCGCCGATCCGATCCTGTTCCTGATCCCGCAGGACCGCCCCCTCGTCATCGCGGCGCAGGTCGACCCGATCCATATCGACCAAGTGCTGGTCGGCCAGTCGGTGAACCTGCGCCTCACGGCGCTGGACCAGCGCACCACGCCGGAGCTGGTGGGTCAGGTCACGCTCGTCTCCGCTGACGCGTTCGAGGATGAGCGGGTGGGCCTCACCTACTACCGCGCGGAAATCGCCCTGAGTCCCGGTGAGATCGACAAGCTGGCGGAGGGGCAGGTGCTGATCCCCGGCATGCCGGTGGAATCGTTCATTCGCACCGCCGACCGCACGCCGCTGGGCTATCTGGTCAAGCCGGTGCAGGATTATTTCAACCGCGCCTTCCGGGAAAGCTGACGGGGTCTTGCGCATCTGGCGCGGGCGCGTAGCGTGCCGGGGCTATCCAATGGAGGACCCCGATGAGCTTTGCCGCAAAACTGTCTGAGATGGGCGTCGATCTGCCCGACGCGCCGGCCCCTGCGGCCAATTACGTGCCATCGGTGCAGGTGGGCGACATCCTCTATGTATCTGGCCAGATCTCAAGCGGGCCGGACGGTCTGGTGACGGGCAAGCTGGGCGCGGATATGAATGTCGCGGCGGGCGCGGCGGCGGCGAAGCTGTGCGCGATCAGCCTGCTGGCGCAGGTCAAGGCGGCGTGCGGCGGCGACATCGACAGGCTGGTGCGGGTGGTCAAGCTGACGGGTTTCGTAAACTCCACCGCCGATTTCACCGACCAGCCGAAGGTGGTGAACGGCGCGTCCGACTTTCTGGTGGAGGCGCTTGGCGAGGCAGGCCGGCATTCCCGCTCCGCCGTGTCGGCGGCGTCCCTGCCGCTGGGCGTCGCGGTGGAGATCGAAGGCATCTTCCAGATCAAATGACCCTGCCCTTACCGCCCGCGTTCCTGCGCGCGCCCCTGGCCCACCGCGCCCTGCACGGGCCGGGCGCGGCGGAGAACAGCCGCGCGGCGGTAAGGGCCGCGGTCGAGGCGGGCTACGGGATCGAGATCGACCTGCAGCTCAGCGCGGACGGTCAGGCGATGGTCTTTCACGACTATGGCCTGGACCGGCTGACCGGACAGCCGGGCACGGTGCGGGCGAGCACGGCAGCGGCGCTGGCCGCCACGCCGCTTCGGGGCGGTGATGAAGGCATCCCGACGCTGGCGGAGGTGCTCGCGCTCGTGCGCGGCCAGGTGCCCCTGCTGATCGAGCTCAAAGACCAGGACGGCGTGATGGGCCCCAATATTGGCGCGCTAGAGGCGGCGACCGCTGCGGCGCTGGGCGGGTATGACGGCCCGGTGGCGGTGATGTCATTCATCCCCCACAGCGTGGCGGAGATGGCGCGCCTGTGCCCCGCCGTCCCCCGCGGGCTGACGACCAGCGCCTACGCGGACGATTGGCCCCTGCCGGAGCGGGTGCGCGCCTATCTGCGGGCCATCCCGGATTATGCACGGGTGGGCGCGTCCTTCATCAGTCACGAGGCGCGCGATCTGGACCGGCCGCGTGTCGCAGAGCTGAAGGCGCAGGGGGCGGCCATCCTCTGCTGGACGATCCGCAGTCCCGCCGCGGAAGCGGACGCGCGGCGCGTTGCGCAAAACATCACCTTCGAAGGCTACGCCGCCGCGATCCCCAGTTGATTGCGCCCGGCCCCGCCGTACATCCCCTGATATGAATGACGCGCCGCAAGAGGTCGAAATCTCGATCCTGACATCGCTGCACCAGATTGCGGCGGAAGAGTGGGACACCTGCGCCTGCCCCGAGGCGGCAGAGGGGCGCGCGATTGACCCGTTCACGACGCACCGCTTCCTGACCGCGCTGGAGGACAGCGGGTCAGTCGGCCCAGGCACCGGCTGGCAGCCGCAATATCTGCAAGCCAAGCTGGGCGGCACGGTGATCGGCGTCGCGCCGATGTACGCCAAGGGCCACAGCCAGGGCGAATATATCTTCGACCACAATTGGGCCCATGCCTACGAGCGGGCAGGCGGGCGCTATTACCCCAAGTTGCAAATCGCGGTGCCGCATACGCCGGCGACGGGGCGGCGCTTTCTGACCCACCCGGACCACGCGGCGACAGGCTTCAACGCGCTGCTCGAAGGGGCGGTGCGGCTGGCGGCGAACAACAAGATCAGCTCGGTCCACGCGACCTTCTGCACCGAAGCCGAAGCGCAGATGGGCGCGGAGATGGGCATGCTGCCGCGCACGACGCAGCAGTTCCACTGGCTAAACGATGACTACGATGATTTCGATGCCTTCCTGGCCGCGCTCAGCAGCCGCAAGCGCAAGAACATCCGCAAGGAGCGTCGGCAGGCGCAGGATTTCGGAGGGCAGATCGAGGTGCTGACGGGGGATGCCCTGCAGCCGCACCATTGGGACGCGTTCTGGCAATTCTACCAAGACACGGGCGCGCGCAAATGGGGCACGCCCTACCTCACGCGCCGGTTCTTCGACATCGCGCAGGAGCGGCTTCGGGACGATATGGTCCTCGTGCTGGCGCAGCGCGACGGCCGCTATGTGGCCGGCGCGCTGAACTTCGTCGGCCGCGACACGCTCTACGGCCGCTACTGGGGCTGCACGGAGCATCACCCCTGCCTGCATTTCGAGCTCTGTTACTACCAGGCCATCGACTACGCGATCCAGCAGGGCATGGCCCGGGTCGAGGCGGGCGCCCAGGGCGAGCACAAGCTCGCGCGTGGCTATTTGCCCACAGCGACCCATTCGATCCACTGGCTGGCGGAACAAGGCTTTGCCGAGGCCGTTGCGCGATATCTGGAGGCCGAGCGCGACGCGATGGAGGAAGAGATCGAAATCCTGACCGAATACGGCCCCTTCAAGAAAGCGAATGTCGAGGAACAGCAATGACCGAAAAACTCAGCGACGAGACGCGGGAGACGCTTCTGGCCCCCCTGAAGGAGACCGGCTGGACCGAGACGGGCGACGGCAAGGGCATCGTCAAACTCTTCCAGTTCGAGGATTTCGCAGACGCCTTCGGCTGGATGACCAGCGCGGCGATTTGGGCGGAGAAGTGGGATCACCACCCCGAATGGTTCAACGTCTATAATAAGGTGGACGTGACGCTGACGACCCATGACGTGGATGGCCTATCGACGCTGGACCTGAAGCTGGCGCGCAAGATGGACAGCCTGGCGGGCTAGGTCATGCTGCAAGACGTAATGGGTATCGAGGTCTGGGACGGCCAGACCCTGGGCGATCTTCTGACGCTGGAGATGCTGGCGAGCGTTCTGGGCTCCGTCGTGGCGGCGATCCTGATCCTGCTCGTGGGCTGGGCCGTGGCCGCCTGGCTGGGCCGGCGGGTGACGAAGCTGGGGCTGAAATACCAGACGCTGGACGATACGCTGTTCAACTTCCTGGGCAGCCTGGTGCGCTACACGATCCTGGCTTTCGTGGTGCTGATCGTGCTGAACACCTTTGGGGTGCGCACGACCTCCATCGTGGCGGCATCGGTGCGGCGGGACTGGCGATTGGCCTCGCGCTGCAAGGCACGCTGTCGAACATCGCGGCTGGGGTCATGCTGATCCTCTTCCGCCCCCTCAAGATCGGCGATTTCGTCGAGGTCGATGGGAAGATGGGCACGTTCAAGGACGTGACGCTGAACTTCACGGAGCTTGCGAGCCTCGGCAACGTGCAGATCATCATCCCCAATTCGGACGTGTGGGGGAACACCATCGTCAACTATTCCAGCTATCCGCAGCGGCGGGCGGAGTGGACCTTTGGCGTTGGCTACGGCGCCAACCTGGCGGAGGCGGAGCGGGTCATTCGCGAGACGATCATGGCGGACGACCGGTCGAAGGCCGAGCCGGAACCGTTCATCCAGGTGAACAATCTTGGCGACAGCTCCGTCGATTTCCTGGTCCGGGTCTGGTGCGGCGCGGACATCTACTTTGACTACCAGGCCGATATGAAGCGCGCCGTGAAGGAGGCGCTGGATGCCGCCGGGATCGACATTCCGTTCCCGACGCGCACTTTGGTCCAGGCGGAGTGATGGGCGAGATCGCCCATCCTACCCGGTAGGATGGGCAATTTTGCCCATCGTTACATCGACGCCAGAAGCCCCTCGCCGCCCGACACGTCACAGACGCCGGGGTTTTCCTCTTCCTGCAGGAGGGAGACTTTGCCGTCCTCCACCAGCATCGCGTAGCGTTTGGAGCGGGCCATGAGGCCGACGGGCGGCGCGTCGAAGTTCATGCCGATGCCGGTTGTAAACTCGCTGCCTGCATCCGACAGCATGGTCAGGCCCGCGGCCTTGGCGCCCGTCGCCTCGCCCCAGGCTTGCATGACGAAGGGATCGTTGACGGACACGCAAATGATCTCGTCCACGCCTTTGGCGTCGAACTGGTCTTTGGTGCGGATGAAGCTGGGCACGTGCGCGGAGTGACACGTCGGCGTGAAGGCGCCCGGCACAGCGAAGATCACGACCTTGCGGCCCGCGGTCTTGTCCGCCAGCTTGACGGGCTCCGGCCCGTTTTCGCCCATTTGGACAAGGGTGACGTCGGGCAGGGTGTCGCCGGTGGAAATGGCCATATTGTGCGCCTTTCGGAGGTTGGTCTTGCGATGCTGCCGAGTATAGTCTGCGCTGCGGCAGCGGCCAGGGGAGACGAGGCATATGGCACATGTGGTGGTGATCGGCGCGGGCCAGGCGGGCGCGTCCTGCGTGGCCAAGTTGCGGACGCTGGGCTTTGAGGGGCGCGTCACGCTGATCGGGGCGGAGGCCGCGCCGCCCTACCAGCGCCCGCCTTTGTCCAAGGCCTATTTGCTGGGGGACATGACGCTCGACCGGCTCTACCTGCGGCCGGAAAGCTATTATGCGGAGGCGGGGATCGACCTGCGGACGGGCACGGCGGTGACCGGGATCGATGTGGCAGCGCAGGAGGTGCGGATCGGGGACGAGGCGCTCGCCTATACCGATCTGGTGCTGGCGACCGGCTCCACCCCGCGGCGCTTGCCGGCGGCGATTGGCGGGGACCTGGACGGGGTGTTCACGGTGCGGGACCTTTTGGACGTGGATGCGATGGCGCCGCGCTTTGCCGACGGCGCTAGGGTGCTGATCGTCGGTGGCGGCTATATCGGGCTGGAGGCGGCGGCGGTCGCGGCGAAGAAGGGCCTGAAGGTCACTCTGGTCGAGATGGCGGACCGTATCCTGCAGCGGGTCGCGGCGCCACAGACGAGCGACTTCTTTCGCGATCTACACCAGGGGCACGGCGTCGATATCCGCGAGGGCGTGGGCCTCGAGCGTCTGACGGGGGAGGGCGCGGTGAGCGGTGCGGTCCTGTCGGATGGCAGCATGCTGGACGTGGATTTCGTGATCGTCGGCGTGGGCATCGACCCGGAGACGACGCTGGCAAAGGCGGCGGGCCTGACGCTCGATAACGGGATCGCGACGGACAGTCAGGGCCGCACCAGCGCGCCCCATGTCTGGGCGGCGGGCGATTGCGCGTCCTTCCCCTATCGCGGTCAGCGCATCCGGCTGGAATCCGTGCCGAATGCCATCGACCAGGCCGATATCGTGGCGGAGAACATCATGGGCGCGGGCAAGGACTACGTCGCCAAGCCATGGTTCTGGTCGGACCAGTACGATGTGAAGCTGCAGATTGCGGGGCTCAACACCGGCTACGATACAGTCGTCACGCGCGACGGGGGCGGGGCCAAGTCGTTTTGGTATTTCCGCGGGGATGACCTGCTCGCGGTGGATGCGGCCAACGACCCGCGGGGATACATGGTGGGCAAGCGGCTGATCGATGCGGGCAAGTCCGCCGATCCCGCCGCCATTGCCGATCCGGCGGTCGAGCTGAAGAGCCTGCTGCGCGGGTGAGGATCATTGCTGGACGTTGGCGCGGCACGCCGCTAACCCCGCTGGGCAAGGGCGATGCGGGGGCCGCCCTGCGCCCGACGCCCGACCGGGTGCGCGAGAGCCTGTTTTCCATGCTGACCTCCCGCGGCGCGCTGGAGGGCGCGCGGGTACTGGACCTCTTCGCTGGGACGGGAGCGATGGCCCTGGAAGCTTTGTCGCGCGGCGCCGAAACCGCCGTGATGGTGGAGAAAGGGCGCGTGGGCGGGCGCCTGATCGCCGCCAACATCGCCAAGCTGCGGGCGGAGGGGGCGGCGCGGCTGATGCGGGCCGATGCCACGCGCCTGCCGGATTGGGAGGGGGCGCCCTTCGATCTGGTCTGCCTCGACCCGCCCTATGGCCGTGATCTGGCGCCCCGTGCGCTGACCTCCGCCCGCGCGGGGGGATGGATCGCGCCGGAGGCTTTGGTGCTGTGC
>JBCDFL010000120.1:0-10356 GCA_039178165.1 Pseudomonadota bacterium
CACGCCGGGCTGGTCGTCCACCAGCGCGAGGCGCTTGCCGACCAGGCGGTTGAAGAGGGTCGACTTGCCGACATTGGGGCGACCGACGATGGCGAGGGTGAAGGGCATGGGGCGGGTCCGGCGCTCTGTTCAGGCGGCGCATCTACCGCAAAGCGCGCCGGGGGGCCAGCCCTTTGGGTCTGGGCATTGTGGGGGCCAGCCTGCCTCCCAGAGTTTATTCCGAACAGAGAAGCAACAATCGTGCGCGGAGCCCCAACGCGTTAGCGATAGGCGAGCAGTTGGCCGTTGCGGTTGACGAGGTAGAGGGTCTGTCCGGCCACCACCGGCGCGGTGGAGGCGCCGTTGGGAATTTCGGTGATCGCCACCAGGCTGCCGTCGCGCGGGTCGAAGCTGCGCAACTGCCCATCGGAGGACGCGACATGGACCCGCCCCCCGGCCACAACCGGCCCGTGATGGGCGAACACGGCGGAGATGCGTCGCGGGCGGTCCTTGACGAAATTCGGCAGTCGGGTCTGCCAGATCCGGCTGCCGTCGCCCGCGTCGAGGCGAACGAGGGCGTTTTGGTCCGTCAGCGCGAAGATCGAGCCGCCGACCGGATACATCGTGCCGATCGCGCCATCGTTTGCTGTCCAGATCCGCTCGCCCGAGCCGGCGTTTACGGCGACCATGCGGCCGGCCTGGTTGCCCGCGTAGACCACGTCACCCACGACGACCGGCGGGCCGGTGACATCGTCGATCTTGGACAGGGCGCGGCCCGGCCGTTCGCCCAAAACGGAGGCATCCCAGCGGCGCAGCCCGCCGCGGCGGAAGACGGCCTGAAGCTCGCCCGTGCCGAAGGCGAAGATGGCCAGGTCATCCGTCAGCGCGGGCGCAGGCGCGCCGAGCACGTTGTTCACATCCGCGGAGGAGCCGATCTGCCAAGCGATGCGCCCGGTGTCTTTTTCCAGCGCCCAGCCCGTCTCGTCCCCGACCATCAGATAAACCAGATCGCCGAACACGGTCGGGCGGCCAGACCCTGTGGCGTCGAGCTGCTGGGTCCAGCGGACCGCGCCGCTGCGCGCATCCAGCGCCGCCAGCTCGCCATAGCCGATGGAGACGTAGAGCGTGTCCCCCTCCACCGCGAGGCCGCCGCCTGTCGCCTCACCCTCGTTGTCGCGGGCCGGGCGAACGGTGCGCTGCCACGCCAGGGCCCCGCCGGTCGTCACGGCGCTGACTTGGCTGTCGGCGTCGAGCGTGTAGATCAGGCCACCCGACACGACCGGATCGGCGGTGATGCGCTGCTTGCGGCTGTCGCCCGCGCCGATATTCGCCGCCCAAGCAAGCTGCGGCGCGGCAGAGAGCGCCGGATGCGCGGTGCGGTAGGCGGGTGTGCCGATATGGTGCGTGGCGTCGGCGTTGTTGCGCGGCGCGGGCAGCGAGATCGGCGCGCTGACATTTTCCGGCTCCGCCCGTTCGGCGGCGATCGCGGCGCCGTCGCTGAGGACGGAGGTCACCGCCTCCCGCTTGCCAGGCAGGATCAGCTCCCGGTCTTGACAGGCAGACAGCAGCGTCGTCGCGGTGAGGGCGGCGAGGGTCAGGCGGACGTGGATCATGGCACTGCTCGTCTTTTATTCCTAAGCCCCGGGCCCCCGGGTCTGATTTGGGTCTAATTTCCGGTGAGGCCCAGCGCCTCAAGATCGGGCTCGGCGCCCAGCGCGACCATCACCTGTAGGGCGCGTTGTTGCAAGTCCGGGGTCATCTCCGAATCCTGTAGCGCCGTCTCCAGCCGCGCGATGGCGGCGTCCGGATCGCCCGCTTCGATGTCGATCAGGGCCAACTGTTCTGTCGCCAGCAGGCGGAAGGGCAGGCCCGGTGCGGCCAGCGCCTCGAACCCCGCGCGGCGATCCTCTAGCGGCAGGTCCGTCTGCACGGTCAGGGATTTGAACGTGGCCAATTGGCGGTAGATCAGCGGGACGTCCCCGTTCGTCGCGATCTGGTCCAGCAACGCCGCGGCGGCGGAGGTCTGGCCGGCTTGCGCCAACTCACCCGCGCGCAGGAAATCGACGACGACCTGCGCCCCTGCCCCGTCGACAGCCGCCAGCGCCTCGGCCCGGTCGCCGCTCGCATCCTCGCTGAGCGCGGCCAGAACGGCGTCGCCCGTCGCCTCCGCGGCGCGGCGTGCCTGCGCATCCTGCCATTCCGAGTAGCCCACAGCGCCGACGATCAGGACGACGACCAGCGCGGCGATCCAGCCATAGCGCCGTGCATAGGCGTAAAGCTGGTCGCGCCGGACCTCTTCGGTCACCTCTTCGATGAAACTGTCGCTCTGGCTCATGGCGCTCAACTGCCTAAGTTTTGGCCGTCTTACCGGAGCTGCGCAGGCAAGCCAAGCGCGCCGCGGCGGTCAGGAATTGAAAAAATACATCTGAACTGACTAGTTCAGCGTATAGTCTTTCATATATGTGCACGGCATAGATGCGCGGGGCCGGGCCAGCGCACGTGATATAAAGGTTGATGTCATGCGGGTGTTTCCCCTCCTCCTTGCCCTGATCGCCGCCGGGATCGTCTATTTCGCGGTGATCGACCGGGACACCGCCGTGGCCGCGCTGACGGATATCGGCGTGATCCAGCCCGAAGATGCTGAGGTGGCCGAGGCTGAAGAGGCCCCCGCGGCCGAAGACGCGCCCGATGCGCCGTCCCTCTTCAAAGTGGTCGCGATGCGCTCCGCCGTGCAGGAGATCGACAGCGCGGTGATCCTGCGCGGCCAGACCGAAGCACACCGCCAGGTCGAAGTGCGCGCGGAAACCACAGCGACAGTCGTGTCCGAGCCCTTGCGCAAGGGCGCCTTCGTCGAGGCCGGCGATCTGATGTGCGAGCTGGACCCCGGCACCCGCTTTGCTATGCTGACCGAAGCCCGCGCCCGCCTGCTGGAGGCCGAAGGACGCCTGGCCGAAGCCCGGGCCCGCGTGCCGGAGAACGAGGCCCGCCTGGTCGAGGCGCGCGCCCGTGTGGCCGAAGCCGAGGTCAACCAAAACGCCGCCGCGCGCCTGTCGCAGGACGGCTTTGCCTCCCAAACCCGCGTGCGCAACACCGAAGCCGCGCTCGCCTCCGCCGAGGCGTCGGTTGAAGCGGCCTTATCCGGCCTGTCGGCGGCCCGGTCGGGTATCCAATCGGCCGAGGCCGGCATCGAAAGCGCCAAGGCCAGCATCGCCACAGCCGAGCGGGAGATCGAGCGGCTGGAAATCCGGGCGCCGTTCTCGGGCCTGCTCGAATCGGACACGGCAGAGCTGGGCAGCCTGCTGCAAGCGGGGGGCCTTTGCGCCACCGTGATTCAGCTCAACCCCATCAAGCTGGTCGCCTTCGTGCCGGAGACCGAAGTGAGCCGGATCAAGGTCGGCGCCCGCGCCGGCGCGCGTCTGGCGGCGGGCGGCGGCGATGTGACCGGCACCGTCTCGTTCCTGAGCCGGTCGGCGGACATGACTACCCGCACCTTCCGGGTGGAGATCGACGTGCCCAACGAAGACCTGCGCCTGCGCGACGGGCAAACCGCCGAAATCCTGATCCAGGCCGACGGGGCGCGCGCGCACAGACTGCCGGCCTCCGCGATGACACTGAACGCCGACGGTGCGCTGGGCATCCGGGCGGTGGGCGCGGATGGCATTGTCGAATTCGTGCCGGTCCGCCTGGTGCGCGACACGCCCGACGGGGTGTGGCTGGCCGGCCTGCCGGACACGCTCGACGTGATCGTCGTGGGCCAGGAATACGTCACCGAAGGGGTGGAGGTCGCCGTGACCTACCGAGAGGAGCAAGGACAATGACCGGAATAGTCGACTGGGCCGCGTCGCGTGCGCGGATGGTTCTGGCCTTCATCTTCCTCAGCATCGCGGTGGGCGTCTTCGCCTATATCAGCCTGCCCAAAGAGGGCGAGCCGGATATCGAAATTCCGGCGGTCTTCATCTCCATGCCGTTCCAGGGCATCAGCGCTGCGGACGCGGAGACGCTTCTGGTCAAACCGATGGAAGCGGAGCTGGCCGAGCTCGACGGGCTGGAGACGATGACCAGCACCGCCGCCGAGGGCTATGCCAACGTCATTCTGGAATTCGAGTTCGGTTGGGACAAGACGCAGGTCCTGGCGGATGTGCGCGACGCGATGAACCGCGCCGAAGCGGATTTCCCCGACGGGGGCGATCAGTACACGCTGGGCGAATTCAACTTCTCTGAATTCCCGATCATCATCGTCTCCCTCTCCGGCCCTCTGCCGGAACGCACGCTGTCGAATGTCGCCGAAGCGCTTCAGGACGAGGTCGAAAGCCTCGACGCGGTGCTCGAAGCGAACATCACCGGCAAGCGGGACGAGATGTTGGAGGTCGTGATCGATCCCCTGCGGCTGGAGGCCTACAACGTCACCGCGGGCGAGCTGATCAACGTTGTCCAGAACAACAACCAGCTGATCGCTGCGGGCGAGATCGACGGGCCGTCGGGCACCTTCGCGGTCAAGATCCCGTCGAGCTTTGACGAGGCGGTCGACGTCTACAACCTGCCGGTCAAGACCAATGGCGACCGGGTCGTGACCCTGGGCGATCTGGCCGAAATCAACCTGACGTTCGAGGACCGGACCAGCACCGCGCGCTTCAACGGGGACGCGACGATCGCGCTGCAAATTTCCAAGCGCAAGGGCTTCAACCTGATCGACACCGCCGACCAGATCAAAGAGCTGGTGGCCGAACGGCAGGCCGACTGGCCCGAAGGCCTGCGCGCCAATGTCGCCGTGGAGGCGTCCAACGATCAAAGCCGGCAGGTCGGATCGATGGTGGACCAGCTGGAAGGGTCGGTGCTGACGGCGATCATCCTGGTGATGCTGGTGGGCCTGGCCGCGCTTGGCATCCGCGCTTCGCTGCTGGTGGGCTTCGCGATCCCGACGTCGTTCCTTCTGTGCTTCGTGCTGCTGGCGATTATGGGCATCTCCATCTCCAACATCGTGATGTTCGGGCTGATCCTGTCGGTGGGGATGCTGGTCGACGGCGCCATCGTCGTCACCGAATATGCCGACAAACGGCAGCAAGAGGGCATCGGCCCGATGCAGTCCTACGTGGAGGCGGCCAAGCGCATGTTCTGGCCCGTTATCTCTTCGACTGCGACGACGCTCTGCGCCTTCCTGCCGATGCTGTTCTGGCCGGGGGTGCCGGGCGAGTTCATGGGCATGCTGCCTGTCACGCTGATCTTCGTGCTCAGCGCGTCCCTGATCGTCGCGCTGATCTATCTGCCGGTGATGGGCGGGCTGCTCGCGCGTTTGTTCAATGCACTCTACGCCGCCTTCCTGCGCGTCGCGCGCCTGCCGCTGCTGGCGCACCTGGCACTACTGGGAGCCGGCGCGGCAGCAACCTTCGCAGCCCTCGCGATCCCCGTCATCCTCGCCGGTGTCGGCATGGCCTTCGGCGGCATGGACGGGCAGGATATTTGGGGCTCCGTCATCCCCACCTTCGCCACCGTCTTTGCCTACGCGCTGGCGCTGGTACTGGCGGGTGCGACCGCGGCGGCGGGCGTCGCGACGATCCTGATGTCACTCATCGCGTTCCTGCCCCGTGTCGGGATCGGTGTGGCGGGCCTTGCCCGCTGGATCTTTGGACAGCGCGAGCGGCGGGTGAAGACCGGGCAGCGCCGCACCGCGTTCGGCCGCGTCATCGAAGGGATCGTCGCCAACCCGATCATGCCGCTCGCGATGATCGGCTTCGTGTTCGTCTTCGTCGGCGCCACGTTGATGTATTTCGTCAACAATTCGCGCGGCGTCGAGTTCTTCGTCGCGACCGAGCCGGAGCAGGCCATCGTCTACGTCCTGGCACGCGGGAACCTGTCTCTGACCGAAAAGGACGACCTCCTGGAGCAGGCGGAAGACGTCGTGCGCGCCCATCCGGGCGTCGCCACGGTCTTTGCCTTTGCGGGCGATGGCGGCCTGAACGCCAACACGGGCGGCGCGACCAGCCCGGGTGACACGATTGGCCAGATGCAGATCGAAACCATCCCGTGGGAGACCCGGCCCAACGTATCCGAGCCGTGGTTCACCCTCTTCGGCGTGACGGTGAACCGCGAGGTGAAGGACCCCGCCCTCGACGGGGACCGGGTGCTGGAGGAGCTGACTGCCCAGCTGGGCGAGCTGCCGGGCATCAAGACCGAGATCCTGAACCTCGCCCAGGGCCCCGCCTCCGGCAAGCCGGTGCATCTGCGCCTCAAGGGCGACGATCTGGGCGTCATCGCGGAGGCTGCGGGCATCGCGCGAGCGGAGTTCGAGCGCACGCCGGGCCTGACCCTGATCGAAGACACGCGGCCCCTGCCCGGCATCGACTGGCAGATCGACGTGGATGTCGAGAAAGCAGGCCGCTACGGCGCCGATGTGGCGACGGTGGGCGCGATGGTGCAACTCGTGACCCGCGGCATCCTTCTGGACACCTACACGCCCGATGGCGGCGATGAAGAGATCGAGATCCGCGTGCGCTTGCCCGAGGAGTTCCGCGTGCTGAACACACTCGACAGCCTGAAGGTCCGCACCAATGACGGCCTCGTGCCGCTGGCCAACTTTATCACGCGCCAACCGGTCCCCTCCCTCGCCCTGATCAGCCGTGTGGACCAAGAGCGCTACTACGACGTGAAGGCGGACGAGCTGCCCGGTTTCGTCAAGCTGGTGCGCAACGTGGACGAGAACGGCGCGAGCGTCGAACAAACCGTCGCCACGCTGCGGACCGCCAATGCCGGCACCATCACCATCGACGAGGCGGCTTATCGCGTGGTGCAACGCTCCGCCGCCGGTGAGGGCCTGGACCTTGCCGCCGCACTGGCGGACGGCGATCTGCGCTCCGTCCCCGTGAACGCGAACGAGCGCATCGCCGAGCTGACCAAGTGGCTGGAGACCGATCCGTTCCCCGACGGCGTCACCTACGAATGGACCGGCGACCAAGAGGAGCAAGCCGAAAGTGGCGCGTTCCTACAGAACGCCTTCGCCGCAGCGTTGGGGCTGATGTTCATTATCCTGCTGGCGCAGTTCAACAGCTTCTACAACGCGGTGCTGGTGCTGCTCGCTGTGATCCTCAGCACGACGGGGGTGCTGATCGGCATGGTCGTGATGGATCAGACGTTCTCCATCATCATGACCGGCACCGGGATCGTTGCTCTGGCGGGGATCGTGGTGAACAACAACATCGTTCTGATCGACACCTACCAGGAATACGAACGCTACATGCCGCGGATCGAGGCGATCATTCGCACCGCGCAGGACCGCATCCGCCCCGTGCTGCTGACCACTATCACCACGATGGCGGGCCTGGCGCCGATGATGTTCGGCCTGAGCATCGATTTCGGTGGCGGGGGCTATACCGTCGACAGCCCGACGGCGCTGTGGTGGAAGCAGCTGGCGACGGCGGTTGTCTTCGGCCTAGGCATCGCGACGGTGCTGACGCTGATGGTCACGCCCTCCATGCTGGCGCTGCGGGTTTGGGTCGGCACCTACGCCGCCTGGCTGGCCGCTTTGCTGGCGCGCCTATCGATGGGCAGGGCGAGCCGCGCCGCGCGCGACTTTGCGCTGAACCGCGACACTGCCCGGCTGGGCGCGGGCGAGCTGATCTGGGACGACGGCGCTGCCCCCGCTGAGAGCCCCGCAGATGGTCGCCAGCGGGAGATGGACCTTAGCTCCACCACGCCCCTCCGCGCGGCGGAATAACGCGCTTAGTCGCGTGGCGGTTCGCCCGCCGCGCGGTCCCCGTCAGATTCGACCACCACTCCGCCTAGCTGGTGTTCTTGGGGTGCTTGCCGCCCTCATCCGGTGCGCCACCCGACCACCAGACCGGCCCCCGCTCTCCCAAACGCCGTTTTGCGGCGTCCACGTCCGCTCGCGCGGCGCGGGTTGCGGCCTCGCCCTTCGCCTGGCCGACCGCGCGGCGCGCTTGCATCAGGGCTTTGACGGCGGCCCGGCGCTCCGCCTCCGGCAGGGATGGGTCCGTTTTGCGCCAGAGCCGCCCTTTGGCCACAAAATACCGGCCATCGGGCGTTTCGGGGTAGTCTTTGCGGGCCATCAGGCCGCGTCGTCGGCCTGCTGGCGGTGCCACAGCTGGGCGTAGCGGCCGCCGCGGCGCAGAAGGTCGTCGTGCGTGCCCGTCTCCACGATCTCGCCATGCTCCAGCACGACGATGCGGTCCGCTTCGGCCACGGTCGACAGGCGGTGCGCGATTGTCAGCACCGTCCGGCCCTGCCCCGCCGCGCGCAGCGCCTCTTTGATCTCCTGCTCAGTGTCGGTGTCGAGGGCGCTTGTCGCCTCGTCCAGCAGCAGGATTGGCGGGTCCTTCAGCAGCGTGCGGGCGATGCCGACGCGCTGCTTTTCGCCCCCCGACAGCTTTAGCCCCCGCTCGCCCACTTGAGTGTCGTAGCCTTTGGGCAGGCCCTCGATGAAGTCGTGGATCTGCGCGGCGCGGGCCGCCGCTTCGACATCGGCCTGGGTCGCGCCGTCGCGCCCGTATGCAATATTGTAACGGATGGTGTCGTTGAACAGCACCGTGTCCTGCGGCACCACACCGATGGCGGCGTGCAGGCTATCCTGCGTCACGCCGCGCACGTCCTGCCCGTCGATGCGCAGCGCACCGGCCTGCACGTCGTAGAACCGAAAGAGCAACCGCCCGATGGTCGACTTACCCGACCCAGTCGATCCGACGATGGCCACGCTTTGGCCCGGCTCTGCGGTAAAGCTGATGCCCTTGAGAATCTCGCGGCTGGGCTCGTAGCCGAAGCGCACATCGTCCAGCTCCACCCGCCCGGCGGAGACGTCGAGCGCACGGGCCCCCGGCGCATCCGTCACCTCGGCGGGCAATTCCAGCAGATTGAACATCTCCCCCATATCGACCAGCGATTGGCGAATTTCGCGGTAGACCCAGCCCAGCAGGTTAAGCGGCATGGAGATCTGGATCATGTAGGCGTTGACCATGACGAACTCGCCCACCGTCAGCTCGCCCCGCTCCACCCCGATGGCGGCCATGACCATCACCGCCACGATCCCGGTAGAGATGATCGCCGCTTGCCCGACATTGAGCAGCGAGAGCGAAATATTCGTCTTATGCGCGGCATCCTGATAGCCGCGCATCGCGGTGTCGTAGCGCTGCGCCTCGCGCGCCTCGGCCCCGAAATACTTTACGGTTTCGTAGTTCAGCAGGCTGTCGATGGCCTTCTGGTTCGCTTCGTTGTCCTTGGTGTTCATTCGCCGCCGGATGCGCACCCGCCATTCGGTGACGGAGAAGGTGAACCAGAAGAACACGACGATCATCGCCGCGAGGACCAGCATGTAATTGATCGAAAAGACGAGGGCGAGAATGATGCCCGTGAGGACCAGCTCCAGCGTCAGCGGGCCAATCTGGAAAAGCGTGAAGCGCAGAAGGAAGTCGACGCCGCGCACACCCCGTTCGATGATGCGGGACAGACCACCCGTGCGACGCGCCAGGTGGTAGCGCATTGACAGGGCATGGATATGCTCGAAGGTCTCAATCGCGACGCGGCGCAGCGCCTGCAGGCCCACCTGGGAAAAGGCGGCATCGCGCAGCTGTTCGAACAGGGTCCGGCCCAGCCGGGCGCCGCCATAGGCCACTGTCAGGCCCACGGCGCCGAAGGCCAGAAGCCAGCCGGGTGAGGCGGTCCCCTCCTCCCCCGCCAGCGCGTCGACGGCGGCGGCGTAGAGGAACGGCGTGCCGACTGTGACCAGCTTGGCCATGATCAGCATGATCACGACGAAGACGACGCGCACCTTGATGCCGATCTCGCCTTCGGGCCACAGATAGGGGACGACTTTGCGGATCGTGCGCAGGCCCGAGCGGCGCTCTTCAGTCTTGATTTCGGCTGCGGTGGGGCCCTGGGCGGTCGTATCGGCTGGCATGTCGTCTCTCGTCGCTTGCCAGCGGTACATAGCCCCCGCGCCGCGCCGCGGCCAGTATAGGACCGCCTGAGCTACTCGTTTGGCAGGGCGAAGACCTGGCCTGGATAGATCAGATCGGGGTTCTTGATCGCGCTCCGGTTCGCCTCGAACACGCGGACATACAGCACGCCTTCGCCGTAGCGGTCGCGTGCGATGGCCCAGAGTGTGGCGCCCGATTGGACGGTGATCGCCTCCACCGGGCCGCCTTCGGTCCGCGCGGCGGCGAGGGTGTTCGGGTCCTCGCGCTGGAAAGGGGTTTCCACGCGGCTCGACACATCGCCGGCCTCGTCCACCTCGTCGATGCGGAGGGTGTAGATGCCGGTATCGACGTCCGGCAGGTCGCCGCGCCACCGGCCCTGGTCGTCGACCTCCAGCACGGCGATGGCCGAATTGTCGAGGTAGACGCGCACCTCGTCCGCTTCGGATTGGGCGCGGCC
>JBCDFL010000121.1:0-10272 GCA_039178165.1 Pseudomonadota bacterium
GCGCGCGAGGTCAGGTCGAGCGCACCGCTGCCGAACCGCTCCGCCAGATCGCACAGGCCCAGTGCCTGCGCCTGGCTGAGGCTGCCCGCGAAGGGGCGCACGCGCACGACCAGCCCGTCGCCCGACAGCATGGGGCGGTGCGCGCCGGGGCACCAGCCCTTCACGTTCGGGCGGGCGTCAGCGGCTTGTGATGGGCGGGCCGCCGCGCTCATGCGTCCAGCGCCGCGCGGATGGAGTTGCGCCGCGTCTGCCACAGCCCCGCGGCGTCCAGCGCGGCAAACCGGTCTTGCATGGCGCGGTAGGCGTCCGGGTTTTCTGCCTCCAGGAAAGCGGCGATGTCCGGGTCGCCCAGCGTCGCGTCGTGGTACAGATCGAAGAGGTGCGGGCCGACCACGCCCGCCAGGTGGGCAAAGCTGGCCATATGCTCGAGCGTCGCCGCGATCTCCGCCGCGCCGCGAAAGCCGTGGGCCCGCATACCGGCCAGCCAGGCTGGATTGGCGGCGCGGGCCTGCACGACGCGCGCGATCTCTTCGGGCAGGGCGCGGGCGCACGGGGCATTCGGGTCCGTATTGTCGACATGATAAAGCGCGGCCTGGCCGCCCGTCACCGCCTGCGCGGCGGCAAAGCCAGCCTCGTGCGCGGCGTAGTCTGAGGCGAGCAGGAGGTCCGTCTCGGGCAGGTCTTGTAGGTGCACGAAACTGTCCGCGGCGGCGACGCGGTCGCGAATGCCTTCAGGGTCAAGCTGCGCGGCATCGCCGTCGAGCGCCCAGGCGGAGGCGGCCAGCCAGGCCTCGCCCGCCGCCTGGCGGGCTTCGTCGGTGTAGTCTTCGAGCATGGAGCCCATGCCTACGCCGAAACTGCCAGGTTTGGGGCCGAAGACGCGGGGTGCGCCCGCGCCGACGAAGGGGTTCCAATCGGGCGCCTCGTCCCGTGCGGCCAGGGCGCGGACCGCTTGGTTGTAGAGCGCCGAGAGGGTCGGAAAGACGTCGCGGAAGAGGCCGGAGACGCGCAGCGTCACGTCGATCCGTGGGCGCTCCAGCTCGGTGATAGGGAGCACCTCGATCCCGCTGACCCGCTCAGACCCCTCATCCCAGACGGGCCGCACGCCCAGAAGATAGAGGGCCATCGCGAATTCCTCGCCCGCGGTGCGCATCGTGGCGGAGCCCCAAAGGTCCACGATCAGAGCGCGGGGCCAGTCGCCCTCGTCCTGTAGGTGGCGGCGCACCAGCTCTTCGCCCAGCCGCACGCCCTGGGCGTAGGCGGCGCGCGTGGGCACCGCGCGCGGGTCGGTGCCGAACATGTTGCGCCCGGTGGGCAGGACGTCGCCGCGTCCGCGATAGGGGCTGCCGGAGGGGCCGGCCGTGATCCGCTTGCCGTCCAGCGCGTCGAGGAGCGCGCGGCGCTCCGCCTCGGTCGAGGCGCCCGTGTCGAACGGCGCGCCGGGGCGGGCGGGGCGGCCCCAGATGTGCAAGCCTTCGCCGAACTGGCTTTCCTTGATGTCGCAGACGAAGCGGTCGATGCGCGTTATCGCCTCCGCGCTGCAGGACGCGCGATCGAGGCCCAGATCGTCCTCCAGCCCCAGCGCTTGCGCTTCGCCACGGATGTCGCCCTGCAGCCGGTCGCGGCGTTTGGGGTCCAGCCCGTCGGCGTTGGAAAACTCGTCGAGCAGCGCCTCCAGCCGGACCAGGCGGTTCGGCGTGCCGGCCTGCGCCAGCGGCGGCGGGATATGGCCCAAGGTCAGCGCGCCAATGCGGCGCTTGGCCTGCGCGGCCTCGCCCGGGTCGTTAACGATGAAGGGATAGACGACCGGCAGCGCGCCGGTCAGCGCCTCGGGCCAGCAGGACGCCGACAGGGCGACGGATTTGCCGGGCAGCCATTCGAGCGTTCCGTGCGCGCCGATGTGGACCAGCGCGTCGGCCTGGCTTTGCAGCCAGAGATAGAAGGCGACGTAGCTGTGGCGGGGCACACGGGCGAGGTCGTGATACTCGTCGCCGCGCAGCGCGGGCGTCCCGCGTTCGGGTTGTAGGGCCAGAAGGGCCTTACCGGCGCGCAGGGCCTTGAAGTGGAACGCGCCGTCCGGGGCGTCCGCCTCCGGCGCACCCCAGGCCGCGTGCAGGTTGTCCCGCAGGTCTTGCGGCAGTTGCGCGAGCGCGGCGCGGTAGGCCTCCAGCGGCCAGGACATCGTGCTGCGCGTCAGCGCAAGCGGATCGGCGGCGGTCACGTCGTAGCCCGCCTGCGCCAGATCGCCGAGGATTGCGGCGGCAGAGGCCGGCGCGTCGAGGCCGACCGCGTGGCCCATGTTCCAGTCTTTGCCGGGATAGGTCGACAGGACCAGGGCCGGGCGCCGCTGCGCCGCCGGGGTTCGCGCCAGGCGCAGCCAACCATCCACGCGGCGGGTGACGGCGGCGATGCGCTCGGCCTCCGCCACGTGGCCGAAGCGAGAGAATTCCAGGTGCGGATCGCGCTTGGTCGGCTCTTTGAACGACACCGTGCCGCCCATCAGGCGGCCATCGACCTCCGGCAGGACAACGTGCATGGCCAGATCGGCGGGCGACAGGCCCCGTTCGGAGGTGGACCAATCCTTGCGCCGTGCGGTGGACAGAGCGACCTGAAAGACCGGCACGCCGCCCGCGTCGAGGGGGGAGGCGCCGTCCGCCCCTTTACCGGAGAAGGAGGTCGCGTTGACGATGGCGTCGGGGGCGAAGGCACGGATCGTGTCGCGCAGCCACGCGGCGGCCTTGGGCGCTTTGAGCGAGGGCGCGTAGAGGGCGAGCACCTCGTAGCCGCAGCCCTCGAACGCGTCGATCAGCGCCTCGATAGGCGCGGTGTCGGCAGCCACCAAGTAGGAGCGGTAGAAGGTCAGCGCGATGCGCGGGCGCGTCTTGGCCGCGATCTGCGGCAGGTGCGCGCCGCGCGCGGGGGTCCAGGCGCCGACCTCCGGCAGGGCCTTGGAGCCGGGGACGGGCCCGGCGTAGAGCCCCGTGGCGAGGGCCATCTGGGCCAGCGCGGCCTGCGCCGCGACCTCCCCGCCGGTGTCGCACAGATGCGCCAGGCGCTGGAGCGTCGAGGCGGGCAGGGTGGAGACCGCGTCGAGGCGCGGATCAGGGCGGCCGTCCGCGGGCAATACCGCGAGCGCGATGCCCCGTTCCTGCGCCAACGCCTGCACCTGGCTCAGCCCGTAGGACCAGTAGGGCACGCCGCCGATCAGGCGGATCAGGATCCCTCTGGCCTCCGACAGCGTCTGGTCGATATAGGTGTCGACCGACAGCGGGTGTTTGAGCGCCACGAGGTTGGCCAGCCGCAGGGAGGGCAGCCCGCCCTCCGGCCCGCCGCCCCGGTGCCAGCCGCGCGCGAAGGCGCCTAGGTCGGAATCGGAGAAGGAGAGGACCACCAGATCGGCCGGGCTTTGCCCCAGATCGAAGGGCGTCTCCGCCTCGTCCAGCCCGTGGCTTTCGCGAAAGACGACGTGCATCAGGCCGCCCGCCGGGGGCTGGACAGGGGGAGGCGCGCCGGCATCGTGGGCCTATTCCGCCGCTTCGCGGGCGGGGGCAAGGGCGGCTTCGATCACGTCGCGGCGGATGTCGTCATGCTCCGCGATGACGACCAAGCGGCCCCGGCGTGCCTCGTCCGGCGACCAGGGGCGGTCGAATTGGTGCCGCACCCGTGCGCCAACGGCCTGGACCAGCAGGCGCATCGGTTTGCCGGTCACCGCCGCGTAGCCCTTGATGCGCAGGATGTTATGCTCACGCGCCAGCCCTTCGATGGCTTGGACCAGTTGGGCGGGGCTGTCCATTTCGGGGATGTCCACAACGATGCTGTCGAAGGCGTCGTGATCGTGGTCATGGTGGTGGTCATGATCATGATCGTGGTCATGGTGGTGGTCCTCGTGATGGCTGGGCCGGGCGTCCATGTCGTCTTCGGCCGCCGCTTCGAGCCCCAGGATCACGCGCGGGTCGACCGCGCCTTCGGCCACTTCGATGACGGGCAGAGGGCGCGGGGCGGCGGTGGCGATGGCCGCCTTGGCGCGCGCGACGCCGTCCGGGCCGGCCAGATCGGGTTTGGTCAGCAGGATAATGTCGGCGCAGTTGATCTGATCCTCGAACACTTCGCCCAGGGGCGTTTCGTGGTCCAGGCTGTCATCGGCGGCGCGCTGGGCGTCCACGGCGGCCACATCGGCGGCAAAGCGGCCTGCCGCCACGGCTTCGGCATCGGCCAGCGCGATGACCCCGTCGACGGTGATCTTGGAGCGGATGTCGGGCCAGTCGAAGGCCTTCAGCAGCGGTTTGGGCAGGGCGAGGCCGCTCGTCTCGATCAGGATGTGATCGGGCCGGGGCTCGAGCGCCATGAGCGCTTCGATCGTGGGGATGAAGTCGTCGGCCACGGTGCAGCAAATGCAGCCATTGGCGAGTTCCATGATGTTCTCCGCCGGGCAATCGGGGATCGCGCAGCTTTTGAGGATATCGCCGTCGACGCCCACATCGCCGAATTCGTTGACGACGACGGCCAGGCGCTTGCCGCCCGGGTTCTGCATCAGGCCGCGGATCAGCGTGGTTTTGCCCGCGCCCAGAAAGCCGGTGATGATCGTGACGGGAAGTTTGGCAAGATCGGACATGTCAGTCTTTCAGTTGGGGCGCTGCGGGGCGCAGGGGCGGGATGCGGGCGATGCAGTTCCGCTTGAAGTGTTCGGGCCGGCTGCGCCAGGGGATCAGCCCGTCCTGGGCGCCACGGTACAGCGCCGCGCCCTCGCGCAGCAGGTCGGTATCCGACACTTCGTGCAGATTTCCGTACACATAGGTCCAGCGCGCGTCGCCGCCGCGCAGCGCCACCGTGCAGCCCTGACCGCAATTTTGCAGGCAGGCGACCGGTGTCAGCGTCACGCCGTCGGGCATGTCCGCGGCGGCCAGCCGGGCGTACAGCGCCTCCCCGGGCCGTTCGCCGTCCTCGGGCACGTCGGTGCCGCGTTTGCATTTGGTGCAGACCAAAAGCTCCACCGGAGCGGGTTCGTCCATCTTCGTCCTCCTCCGGGGCACCCCGCCCGGGCTGAATGTTGCCGTCTGGATGGCAGGTCTCCTGGCTCGCGGCGCTGCGCCTGCCGCCTTCCCAGGATGTCCCAGTGGCGTCGTGGCAGGTTCGGCCGCTTACAGTTGCGGGGGCAGCCGCGGGATTGCACCGCGTTCCCTTTTCATGCGCGCCGGACCGGAATCCGCACGCGCAACCATCACAGGTCAGATGGCCTGCGCGCCCGGGCCTTGTCAATTGCCGTCATTGCCGGATTGACGCAGGTGCGGGGCGGTGCCACGTCAGGGGGCAGGCAAGGAGGCGCCCATGACCGACGACATCACCGAAGCCCACAACGCCAAGATGCGCAAACTCAAGGTCGCGCGGGACAAGCTGATGGCGACCAAGACGGAGGAGAAGGGCCTGATCATGGTCCATACCGGGTCTGGGAAGGGCAAGTCGTCCTCCGGCTTCGGCATGGTGATGCGCTGTATCGCGCACGGGATGCCGGCGGCGGTGGTGCAATTCATCAAGGGCAATTGGGCGACTGGGGAAAAGACGCTGCTGCGCGAACGCTTCGCGGACGAGGTCCGGTTCTTCGTCTCCGGCGAGGGCTTTACGTGGGAGACGCAGGACCGCGAGCGGGACGTCGCCGCCGCCCAGAACGGCTGGCGCATCGCGCAGGAGCAGATCCTGGACCCGGAGATTCAGTTCGTCCTGTTGGATGAGATCAACATCGCGCTGCGGTACGACTATCTCGACATCGACGAGGTCACGGAATTCCTGCTGCAGCGCAAACCGGCCATGACGCATGTGTGCCTTACGGGGCGCAACGCGAAGCCCGAACTGATCGAGATCGCCGATCTGGTGACGGAGATGAGCCTGGTCAAACATCCGTTCAAGGACGGGGTGAAGGCGCAGCGGGGCGTGGAGTTCTGATGACGGCGCCCGCCTTCCTGCGCGTGTCCTACGCGGACCTGAACGCGCGGCAGGAGAATTTCAATTTCGCAAAGCTCGCCGCCCGGCTGGCCGATTTCGGCTACACCTGCCTGCGGCTCAGCGACGATTGGCAGGGTGCGGATTTGTTGGCCTGCCACGTGGACGGGCAGCAGATCTTGCGCGTTCAGCTGAAGGGGCGGGCGGCCGTAGACCGGAAATACGAGGGCAAGGACATCCATATCGGCTTCTTCGACGGGGCGGACGCCTACGTCTATCCGCACGATCTCTTCCTGGCGCACGTAATCGCGCGCGGCTCTATGGATCCGGCGGCGGGTCTGTGGCGGGACAAGGGCATTCGGTCCTGGCCGCGTCTGCCGCGCTGGGCGCAAGACTGGCTGGCGCCCTATGCGGTCTAGCCGCGCATGATGACGGCGCATCTGCCCGCCGGCTATTTGGCCGTCACGGCGCTGGATCATGGCTTCGACCGCGATCCGCTGGTCTGGTGGGCCATCGTGGTCGGTGCGGTGCTGCCCGATCTCGACATGATCTGGTTCTACGCTGTGGATGGCGTTGCGGTGCACCATCACACCTACATCACGCACGATCCGTCGCTCTGGCTGGGGGTGCTTGTGCTGGGGCTCATCGCCTCCTCCCGCGCGCTGATCGGCGTGGGGCTGGGCGCAGTGTCGCACATGGCGCTGGACACGATCACTGGGGTCATCGCTTGGGGTTACGGCCGGGTCAGCTTCACCGGACCTCTGGTCGAGGTGCCCGCCCGGTTCGAGCCGTGGCCGCTGAATTTCCTGCTGCATTGGACCTTTGCGCTCGAGCTGGCGCTGTGGGTCTGGGCCGCACGGGTCTGGTGGGGGGCGCGAGCATGAGCCGGGCGCTGATGATCCAGGGCACCGGCTCCAATGTCGGCAAGTCGGTCCTGGTGGCGGGCCTGTGCCGCGCGGCGCGGCGGCGGGGGCTGCGTGTGGCGCCCTTCAAGCCGCAGAACATGTCGAACAATGCCGCCGTCACCGCCGATGGGGGCGAGATCGGGCGCGCCCAAGCCCTGCAGGCGCTGGCGGCGGGGGTGCCGCTGCATACGGATATGAACCCAGTCCTCCTCAAGCCCGAAACCGAGTCCGGCAGCCAGGTCATCTTGCAGGGCAAGCGCCTGACGCGGGCGGAGGCGCGCGATTACTACCGGCTCAAGCCCAAACTGCTGGCCGCGGTGCTGGACAGCTTCGCCCGGCTGCGCGCGGCCCACGATCTGGTGCTGGTCGAAGGCGCCGGCAGCCCGGCGGAGGTGAACCTGCGCGCCGGCGACATCGCCAATATGGGCTTTGCCGAAGCCGCCGATGTGCCCGTGATCCTCGTCGGCGATATCGAGCGGGGCGGCGTGATCGCACAGATCGTCGGCACCCAGGCGGTGCTTGAGCCTGCGGATGCGGGCCGGATCGTAGGCTTCCTGATCAATAAGTTTCGCGGGGACCCGTCGCTGTTCGACGACGGCTACGCCCGTATCGCGGCGCAGACCGGCTGGTGCGGCTTCGGCGTGGTGCCCTGGTTCGCGGACGGCTGGCGCCTACCGGCGGAGGACGCCGAAGACATCCGCTCCGCCCCGCGTGCGGGGGGGCTCCACGTTGTCTGCTTGCGTCTGTCGCGCATCGCCAATTTCGACGACATGGACCCGCTGGCGCAGGAACCCGCCGTCCGTCTGACCATGCTCGGCGCGGGTCAGGCGATCCCTGGCGACGCAGACGTGGTGATCCTGCCCGGCTCGAAATCGACGCGCGGGGATCTGGCCTATCTGCGCGCGCAGCGCTGGGACGTCGATGTGGCCGCCCATGTGCGCCGGGGCGGGCACGTGTTGGGCATCTGCGGCGGCTACCAAATGCTGGGCCGCAGCGTTGCCGACCCGCACGGGATCGAGGGGCCGGCAGGCACCGATCCGGGCCTCGGCCTTCTGGATGTGGAGACGGTGATGACGCCCGACAAGCGCCTGACCCAGGTCGCCGCGCGCCATGCGGGGACGGGCTGCGCCGTGCGGGGCTATGAGATCCATATCGGCGCGACGGATGGACCCGACCGCGCCCGCCCCTTCGCCCATGTCGGCGGGCGGGGGGAGGGCGCGCAATCCCCGGATGGCCGTGTACAGGGCAGCTACCTCCACGGCATGTTCTCGGACGACGCGTTTCGCGCGGCCTGGTTGGCGGGCTTTGGTACGGCCTCCGCCCTCCGCTACGATGCGGGCGTGGAGGAGGCTTTGGACGCGCTGGCCGATCATCTGGAAGCGCATTTGGATGTGGACGGTCTGCTCGCCTCGGCGCGGTAGATGTGGACAGGGCGCTGGGCGGCTGCCATACAGCTTGTGATGGTGGCTGGCACGTTTGGGCCAGCTGAAAAGGGAATGCGGTGCGCGCCGGGACCCGGCGCAAATCCGCAACTGCCCCCGCAACTGTAGGCGGAGAGCGTCACTGGCATACCCACTGGACCCGCCGGGTCTGGGAAGGGCCGGGGCCGCGTCGACCCGTAAGTCAGGAGACCTGCCATCTTCGGCGCAGCCGCGCCGTGATCACCTTAACCCGGGCGGGGTGCCTTGGGCCGGAGACGCACGATGGACCGATCAGGCCCCATATCCGTTCGCGCCCCGCACCGCCCCTTTGCGCGGAGGGCGCGATGCTTTTGGACCGAACGATAAACCAGCTCGACATAGGGGCCGTGCCGCCCGCGCGGGCGGAGGCGATGGGCCAGCTGGGCTATATGCAATGGCTGGGCGCTTTGCCGGCGGCCTCGAGCTACCCGGCGCAAGCCTGGCGGGCGCTGCGCCGCGCGCGCCCGTTTGCGGCGCATTCCCCGGCGGTGGCGGTGTTCTGCCGCTTGCTGGAGGCGTCACTGGACGGGCCCGATGTGCTGTTGCCTTTGCGGATGCCCAAGCGGGCCCGCCGGGGCGGACGCGCCGCACGCCGCGCCGCGCTGTAGCAAGCGCGCGCTAAGATTTGCGCGGGCCGGACACATCCCTGCCACGCGCCGCCTGCCCTTAAGATCAGGTTTTGCAGCTGCCGGAGGGCTAATCGATCAAAGCGCTCTTGAAGCGCAGCGCCGCATGTTCTACTCCGCTCGTGGCGGCGAGTTGGCGGAGTGGTGACGCAGCGGATTGCAAATCCGTGTACACCGGTTCGATTCCGGTACTCGCCTCCATTTAAAATCAACGACTTAGGCAGATTTCCCCGCTACGCGGGCAGTGCATTTTACATGTCATTTTACAAATGATGTTCTTTTTGCGTTCACTTCGCCGCGGCCAAGGCAGCCAGAACATCGTCAGTTTCTTCCGGTGAGACCTTCGCATAACGCTCGATCATCAGCGCTGCTGTGCGGATCGACCATCCCATACAGGCGGCAATTTGAGCGAGTGACAGCCCAGCGCGAAGTAGGCGCGTTGCAGCGGTCCCTCTCGCATCATTGAGGCGCAAATCGTATCCAATCGCATCAGGCAACAAACCAGCCTTGTCACGCCATTGTCTGAGGCCCTCCGAGGCTCTGTGCTCGGTAAGGGCACCGCCGGACGCGTTTGTCAGGATCAACAGACGATCTTCTGGCGTCTCATCGATTATGTTGGCCATAGCTTGGGTTACCGGAATGTAGGCTGGTACACCTCGCTTGTTGGTGCGGATGCGAATACGACTTCCTGCCGGTGTTTGCTCGATCTGGTTGCGGCTAAGGCGGATCAAATCACCGGGTCGCAAGCCAGTTTCAGTGGCTGCAATCAGAATTCGACTAACCCACTCGGGGCAAATCGCAATGACATTAGTTATTTCACTTGGTGACCAGACAATCTCTGATCGGTCTACCTCGTAGAGCTTCTCGAGCCCCTGAACTGCGTTTGTTGCAATATAACCTTCGGCTTCGGCCCAGTTTAGAAACAAGGTAACGACGGTACCGCAGTAATCATATTGTTTAGCGCTATGAATCCACTTCTGCCGCCACTTGTTTAATTCGCGCTTGGAAGCGGCCATCTCCCACATTGAGATGTCGTCTGGGCCAAACTCATCTGAAAAACGGGTCAGCCATCGACGGTAGTCTGCTTGTGTGCGAGGCTTCTTTTTTCGAAAATTCGCACTAGCGAGGTACTCTACCACGATGTCAGCATTGGACTGAAGAACGACCTTTGGCTTGCAGTCTTCGACGGCATTTAGGTAGGCGGCTAAGAATTCTGTAGATCTTGGGAATCGCTCCTGACCTGACCAGAATCCAGAACCTTTGTAGCCTTGGTCTTCCCCCACTGAAGTGGTCCTCCGCTATGTTTAGGAAAACGGAGGAAGACCATGGCCAACAAGCGACCCAAGC
>JBCDFL010000122.1:0-10266 GCA_039178165.1 Pseudomonadota bacterium
ACCTCCTGCATTTCGGCGACTTGGGCGTTCAAGACCTCGCGATATTGGTCCAGCAAAACGGTATCGGTGCCCGCGGGCGGGTGCAGGATGAGCCGGGCGAAGAGCGCGATGCGGATCGCGCGGGAGCGCAATGTGGCGACGTTGTCGATGGCGCCGCGGTGCGCGGGGGGCTTGGCCTCCTTCAGGGATGGACCGCGCGGGTCGAACATCTGGTGCTCTTTGCTCGACGCCGCGCGTGGGGCCACGGGGAGCATGTCGCCTGTGATGCCCGGAAAGACCGGCGCCTCTGTCGCCTCGGGCGCCTCGGCATTGGGCGTGCCCACATGGCGCATCGCTTTGACCGCAGAGCTGTCGCCGCGGCGGTGCCCGCCGGCTGTATCAGGGCTGGTCGAATGGTCCATGCCGGCAGCCTAAGCCGCAATGGGTGAACATATCGTTGCCGCGCGTGCGAAAGGCCGCGGGGCAGCGCCGCTTAGAACGGTGAGCCGGTGCCTTGCAGCACGCCATGCTCCAGCGCGTAGCGGGTCAGCCCCGCGGTGGAGGAAATGCCCAGCTTGCGTTTGATGTTCTTGCGGTGCGTCTCCACCGTGCGGACGGAGATGTCGAGCGCGATGGCGACTTCCTTGTTCGACTTGCCCTGCGCAAGTTGCAGCAGGATGGTCTGCTCGCGCCCTGTGAGGGCGCTTTCGCCGCGCGGGCTGATGGAGCCGGTGGCGCCGGTGCACAGGTAGCGCTCGCCGGCCATGACGGCGTCGATAGCGCGCTTGATCTCGTCCGTGGGCACGTCCTTAAGGATATAGCCCATCGCCCCGTGGCCCAGCGCGGAGGAGATATATTCGGGGCTGTCATGCATCGATAGGATCAGCACTTTCGTCTCCGGCCGGCGCTCCAGCACCAGTTCGGTCGCCGTCAGCCCGCCCATGCGGGGCATGTTGAGATCCATGAGGATCACGTCGGGGGCGAGGGTGGCCAGCCGGTCGATGACCTCTTGCCCGTTGCCGAGGGTGCCGACGACGTCGAGATCGTCGTAGCTTTCAAGGATCGACCGGATGCCCGCGGCGACCATCGGGTGGTCGTCGACGATTAGGACACGGGTGCTCATGCGGCGGCCTTTCGGGGGCCGCTTTCGGGCGGCAGAAGGTGGGTGAGGGGAACCGTCACGGCTATGGACGTGCCCGTCTGGCCGCGGCCTTTGGCGGGGCGCACGGTGAGGGTGCCGTCCAGCTGTTCGGCCCGCTCCTGCATGTTGCGCAGGCCGAGGCCCTGTCGGCGGGCGCTGTCGATGCCGATCCCGTTGTCGACGATCTTGAGCGTGGCGCCGCGGGCGTGACCGCGCAGGTCGACGCGTACTTGGGTGGCGCCGGCGTGGCGCTCGATATTGGTCAGCGCCTCTTGGGCGATGCGGTAGAGCGCGATCTTCGCGTCCTGGTCCAGGCGGTTGCGGAACACGACGGTGGAGAAGTCCATCTCGATCCCCGTGCGCACCGCGAAGTCGTCGCAGAGCGCCTTGAGCGCGGGGCCGAGGCCCAGATCGTCCAGCGCGCCGGGGCGCAGGTCGCGGCTGATGCGGCGCACCTCGGAAATGGCGGTGCCGAGGCTGTCGATCCCCTGTTCGAGCGGCGGGGCGACCTCGGCATCGCCGCGCTCCACCCTGCGGCGGGCGGTGTCGAGGGCGTAGCGCACGCCGACGAGGATCTGGCTGATGCCGTCATGCAGCTCGCGCGCGACGCGGCCGCGCTCCTCCTCCTGAGCGTCGAAGACGCGCTGGGTCAGCTTCTTCAGCTTTGCATCGGCAAGCCGCCGTTCGCGCAGGTTGATCAGCATGCCGGAGCCGAAGACGACCAGCAAAGCCGCGAGCGTGATGGCGAGGATGTAGCGGGAGGTGCGCTGGACCCGCGCCTCCACCTCCGCCCGGGCGGCGGCGACCGACGCCAGCACGTCGTCGATGAAGACCCCCGTGCCCACGGCCCAACGCCAGGAGGGGAAGGAGGTGACATAGGTGATCATCTTGGCCTCTTCTCCGCTGGACGGTTTGGGCCAGAGGTGTGTCAGATAGCCGTCGCCTTGCCGGGCAATGCGGATCAGCTCGTCCACCACAGGCGTGCCGGCGCTGTCTGTCTCCCCTGCGAAGTTGCGCCCAATCCGGTCCGTTTGGCGGGGGGAGACGAGGTTCGTGCCGTCGTAATCGTAGACGAAGAAGAACCCTTCCTCCCCGTAGATCATGGCCGACAGGATTTGCGCGACCTGGTCCTTGGCGGCCTCGTCATCTGGCGCGGCGGAGCCGTAGATGAAGTAGAAGCCGTTGCGCGCTTGGGTGACGTAATTGCGCAGCTCGCGCTTCTTGGCCTCGATCAACTGTGCTTCGAGCGCGGCAATCTCCCGCTCGGCGGAGGCGCGGGATTGCGCGGCGACCAGCATGGCAATGGCCGCGACCGCCAGCACCAGCGGCACGGCGGCCACCAGCGCAAGTTTTTGCGCGTAAGGCAGGCGAGGCATGAGGGCGCGGCGAGACATGGTTTGCGTCTTTACGCCAGCCACGCCCGTGCGCCAAGGGGCGGGTTAGACGTGTTGGCCGCCGTTAATCTCGATCTCCGTGCCGGTGACGTATTTGGATTGGTCCGAGCAGAGGAAGTAGATGACGTCGGCGACCTCATCGACGCTGCCGAGGCGGCGCATGGGCAGGGTTTTGACGATGGCGTCCGTGCCGGGAGAGAGGATGGAGGTTTCGATCTCCCCCGGCGCGATGGCGTTCACGCGCACACCGAGGGGGCCGAAATCGTGCGCCATTTCGCGCGTCAGAGCCGCGAGCGCCGCCTTGGACGTGGCGTAGGCCGCGCCCGCGAAGGGGTGCACGCGCGCGCCGGCGATGGAGGTGACGTTCACGATGGAGCCCTGCGCCTCCACCAGCTCGTCCCGCAGTCCGCGGGAGAGGACCACGGGGGCGAAGAAGTTGACGTGGAACACCTTGCCCCAATCCATCAGATCGGTGTCGAGCGTGCTGAGCCGCGCGCCGTCCGGCCCCTTGGGCGAGATGCCTGCATTGTTGACCAGCCCGTGCAGGGGACCGTCGAGCCGTTCGCGGATCACCTCCACCGCGTTGATGATGTCGGCGGGGTCCGACAGGTCGATCTGGATGTGGTTCTCCTCTCCGCCCGGCCAGGGGCAGGAGGGATCGAAGGCCTGGCGCGAGCAGGTGAGGACGCGCCAGCCCTCGCGCGAGAACTTCTTGACCGTGCCGTGCCCGATGCCGCGGCTGGCGCCGGTGAGGAGGAGGTTCTTGGTCACGATGATCCGATCCGGTTTGCGTCCTCCGATGGTAGGCGACGCGCCCGCCGTCGCCAACCCGCCCTATCCCGGCACGTCGATAGTCACGCGGGTGATGGTGCGGCCTAACCCGTAGACGTAGACGACCATGTAGGTGCCAGACATACCGACCGCGTTCACCACATTGGCGGCGTATTGGCGGTAGACATCCGGCAGGCGGACGGCGTTCGCGATCTGTGCGCGCATCGCCCGGTCTGCGAAGATCGGATCGAACTGGTCGTATTGATGGCGGATGCCGAAGCGGTGGAAATTGGCGCGGTCCTGGGCGAGCAGCGTGCCGAAAGTGGTCAGGCGTGTGCCGCTGGAATTGTAGTGATCCTAGGGGCCGATATCGGCGACATAGCTGGTCAGGAGCCGCTCTTGGTCTGCGGCGGGCAGGGGCGTGAGCAGCAACAGGGCGGCCAAAGCGGCACGAAGGTGGGGCATGGGGCTATTCCTTGTGGGTCAATGCCGTCAGGCTGGCCGCTGCGATGCGGGCTGTCAAATGGCGTGCGGGGCGCGGCGCGGCTAAGACCAAAGGCTTGGTGCGCGCGGCGGGCGCCTGGGGTTAGGCTGACACCATGCGCATGCCTGTGATGGCCCTTGTTTTGATCTGCCTCGCCGCCGGTGGGCTCGCGGCGCTGTTGGTCGATCCCTGGGCGGGTGCACGGGCCAAGGCCGAGGCGGACGCCGCGCGGGTGGCGGCGGCGCTGGAGACGCCCGAGCGGATCAATTGGATGCTGGTGAAGGACGACACGCTCGACCATGTGGTGGTCTGGGCGCCGGACGGGACATTGGCCTATCCGCCGCCCGAGGGCCTTGTGCCCATGCGGGTGCAATTGTCGCCGGAGGCCGTGCGCGGGCTGGCCGCCCTGCGCCGGGACGGCACCTTTACCCGGCGGGACGGGGCGGGCGTGCAGGTGATAAGCTGCGGGGCCGGGCCGCCCATGTGCCTGATCTACGACCGGGCGGAACTGGCGGCGGCGCTGGGCGCCTCGCCCGCGCGGCTACAGCTTTTGCGCTGGGGCGGGGCGGCTTTGGGCCTGCTGGCGGCGCTTGGGTTGGCCTTTGCGGGGCTGCGGCGCCGGGCAGAGGACGCCGGGGGCGAGCCGGCTTTCGCCCTCTACCCAGATCGCTACGTCGCGGTCTACGGCAAGACCGAAGTTGCGCTGACGCAGCGCGATCTTAAGCTGCTGACCGCCCTGGAGGCGCGCACGGGCCTCGTCGTGACCAAGGACGAGCTCTACGATGCGGCCTGGGGCCGGGATTTTATGCCCAATTCCCGCGCGCTCGATCAGCACGTGATCAACCTGCGCCGCAAGCTCGACCCCGACAAGGCGCTGCCGACCTTGATCGAAACCGTGCGCGGCGTCGGCTACCGACTGGTCGAAGCCTAGGTTTTTGCACCGAATTTGCGCGAGTCTTGCGCCGGTTTCGCACAGGGCGGGGCAGGACGTGGTGCCCTTGGGCACGCCGCGCGGGAACGCGGCACGAGCCAAAGGAGGACACCATGGCACAGATTAATCGCCGGCAGGGCCTGAGCCAGATCGGAACGGCCGTCGCGGCCGCAACTTTGGGCGCCAGCGCCAGCCAGGCCGCGCCCCAAGCCGCCATCGGCTTTGACGAAAGCAACGTGCAATGGGGCGCGCTGCCCGGGTTCGACCACCTGTGGTTCCACATCCTGAACGTGGACCGGGACCTGGGCGTCGTGGACGTGTTGTTCAAATTCGGCGCGGGCCAGCGCATCGTGCCGCACCGGCACCTGGCCGATTACAGCACGTTCATCATCCAGGGCGAATTGCGCATCTACGATCTGGACGGGACGCTGCGGGAAATCCGGCCCACAGCCAGCTTCGTGCAGGGCAAGGCGGGCGGCGCGCCCCATTCCGAAGGGGGCGGGGACGTCGACTGCATCGCGTGGTTCAGCAACAAGGTGACGGACGGCGCGATCTACGAATTCCTGGGCCCGGACGGCCAGGTCGCGGGCGCGCTGGGCATCGACGAGGTCGAGGCGCTGATGCAGGCCCAAGCGGCGCCGGTCCAGCCGATCAAACCCAGCTGATCGCACGGCCCGCGCGCCCGGCGGCGCGCGGGCTTCAGGTGCTCTGCAGCGCCTCAAACAGCGCGAATCGTGACGGCGGCCCGTGGCCCGCGGGCCAAGCGAAAACCGCACCGCACGGCCCGTTCACCGCCCAGAGCGCCCGGACACCGCCCGATATCCCGGCAATCCGCCCCATTCCTACGCAGTCGTGGGTATAGAATTCCCCATACGCATCGGTAGTGTGGCGCCACTTCAAACGCTCGCGCGGCGCAATGACGCGGGCGAGCAACATATCTGGGAGGATCTCTTTAATGGATCGTCGTTCTTTTCTGAAAACGTCGGCTATGGGCGGCACCGCGGCTGCGGCAGCCACTCTGGCGGCACCGGCCTATGCCCAAGGCAAGCGCACCCTGACCATGGTCACCTCGTGGCCCCGCGGCTTTGCCGTTCTGGATGACGCGGCCACCTACCTCGAAAACTTCGTCTCGGCGATGTCCGACGGTCAACTGACCATCGACAAGAAAGCCCCAGGCGAGCTGGTGGGCGCGCTGGAAGTGTTTGACGCCGTGGCCTCGGGCCAGGCGGACATGTACCACTCCGCGGACTACTACTTCATCGGTCAGCACCCGGGCTACGCCTACTTCACGGCCGTGCCCTTCGGCGGCACCGCGCAGGAAGTCACCAACTGGTACGAGCATGGCGGCGGCCAAGAGCTGCACGACGAGCTGGGCCAGATCTTCAACCTGAAGGGCCTGCTGGCGGGCAACTCCGGCTCGCAGTCCGGCGGCTGGTTCCGCAACGAGATCAACTCGGCAGACGACTTCAACGGCCTGAAGTTCCGCATGCCGGGCCTCGGCGGTCAGGTGCTGTCGCGCCTGGGCGCATCGGTGCAGAACATCCCCGGCGGCGAGCTGTACCAAGCGCTGTCCTCGGGCGCCCTGGACGGCCTGGAGTGGGTCGGCCCGATGGCGGACGAACGCGCCGGCTTCCAAGAGGTGGCGAAGGTCTACTACACCGCGGGCTTCCACGAGCCGGGCTCAGCCCTGGCGGCGTCCGTCAACCTGGACGTTTGGAACGACCTGACGCCGCAGCACCAGGCGATCCTGCAAGGCGCCAGCCGTGCGACGACGTACTTCCAGCTGTCCGAAACGCTGGCCAACAACGGTGCCGCCCTGGCGCGCCTGCAGGCCCAAGGCGTCAAGACGCTGCAATTCTCCGACGATGTCTGGGATGCGTTCGGCCGGGCCTCCGCAGAGGTCATGGACGAGAACATGGGCGACGAGCTCTTCGCGAAAATCCGCGGCTCCTTCGAGGAATCGCTGGCGAACTCGGCGTCCTGGATCAACAAGTCCGACGGCTACTACGTCAGCCAGCGCGTGCGCGTGCTGGGCGGCTAAGGCCGAATTCCATACGATACCGAAGGGTCCCGGTTTCCCGGGGCCCTTTTTGACACCGATCAAAGCAGGCCGCCGCGCGGGTCGCGACGCTGGCCCGCACATCGCCTGCAGACATCTCCGGGGGGACCTTTCATGGCAGCCAATCCGACCGTGACATTCGGCGAAGCGTTCAGCGCCGTCGGCTCCGGCCTATACTGGGTGGGCGAGCAGATGGTGATCGGCTTTTGGAACCTGCTCCAGGTCTTTTCCCTCCTGTCGCGCCGGGCGTGGCGCGGCGGTGACGACGGCGCATTGCCGAACCCATTTGCCTGGCTGGCCTGGGACGGCTCGACGGAGGCCAAACAAAGCTTGATGCAATTCGTCTATTACGGCGGGTCGGTCGAGTTCTTCTTTATCGTCTTCAACATCTTCATCCTCGTCTCGCTCTACGGGATGATCCTGAACAATCGTTTCCTGTGGGCCGTGGTGCGCGGGCTGGAGGGCATGGCGAACGGTATCGGCCGGATCGCCGCCTGGGCTGGCCTGGCGATGGTGCTGCAGCAGATCGTGATCGTCTTCATGCAGCGGATCTTTACCCGGCCGGACATCTCGTTCGGGTTCGGCATCCCGCTGGAATACGACATTTCTTGGTTCGCCGAGCAGCTGAAGCTTTACAACGCGCTAGTCGTGGCGCTCTGCGTGACCTACACCTTCGTGCAGGGCGGGCATGTGCGGGTCGATCTGATCTACTCCGCCGTGCGGCACCGCACCAAGAAAGCCATCGACATGTTCGGGGCCGTCTTCTTCATGGCGCCGGGCGCGGTGCTGGTGTGGATGTACGGCTGGTATTTCATGTGGCGGCACCTCATCAATCCGCCGGTCAGTGCGTCCGACACGTTCGACCGGATGCAGCTGAAGGCCCGCGCGATGCGCTGGAACGTGGAGACGATCGGCTTCTCTCCCTCGGGCTTCAACGGCTACTTCCTGTTCAAGATCCTGCTGGTGGCCTTTGCCGGGCTCGTCTTCCTGCATGCCTGCGCGTTCTTCTGGCGCTCCTACCTCGAATGGAAAGAGGGGGAGACGAGCGCCGACCGATACCTCGACCGTGACACCCTGGGTGAGGGTGAAGAAGCCTACGAAGGGACTCACTGATGTTCGGACTTGATGGCGTTGAGGTCGGCCTCATCATCGTATTCATCTGCCTGTTCGGGGGCATCCTGTCGGGCTTTCCGGTGGCCTTCGCCATCGGCGGCGCGGGCATCATCAGCTTTGGCATCATCGCCGCGATGGACAGCGCCGGGCTGCTGATCCACCAGGCGATCGACACCGGCAGCCAGGCCTACCGCGACCTTGTGAACAGCGGGGTCAATGCCAACGACATCTCGGTCTTCCGCTTCCCGGACTTGCCGCGGATCCAGGAACCCGTCTTCCCCTCCGGTTGGGAGACGGCGCTGGACCGCAACGTGTCCTTCATCGTCAATCGCATCAACGAGCGGGTCCTGGCGGGCCAAAGCATCGAGACGCTGCTGGCCGTTCTGATGTTCGTTCTGATGGGCATCACGCTGGAACGCTCCAAGATCGCGAACGACCTGCTGACCACCATGGCGCGCGTCTTCGGCCCGCTGCCGGGTGGTCTGGCGGTGTCCATCGTCGTCGTCGGCGCGTTCCTGGCAGCCTCGACCGGCATCGTGGGCGCGACCGTGGTGACGATGGGCCTTCTGGCCCTGCCGACCATGCTGCGGAACAATTACTCGCCCGAGATCGCGACAGGTGTCATCGCGGCCTCCGGCACATTGGGGCAGATCATTCCGCCCTCCATTGTGATCGTCTTGCTGGGCACGCTGGCCGGGGACCTGTATTCCGGCGCGCAGGAAGCGCGGGCGCAAAGCGTCGGCTGCACCGACGCGCTGACCTATTTGGGTGAGCCTGCGGTCGTGTCGGTCGGCACGCTCTTCCAGGCGGCGCTGCTGCCCGGGATCATGCTCGCGCTGCTTTATGCGCTCTACGCCTTTGGCTACGCGCTTCTGAACCCCGACAAGGCGCCGGCGGTGCCCATGGGCTCCACCAATGCCGAGCCGATCACCCGCAATGAGGCCTTCACCTACTTCCTTGGCATCCCGGCGCTGGTGATCGTGGGCACCATTATTCTGGGCAACCTCAACGTCGTCGGCAGCCAGAGCACGACCGTCTCCGCCTTCTCCGACATCGGGGAGGCTGCGACGCTGCGCACCAACGTCTCGCCCCAATGTCAGGAGGCGATGATCGAGCTGCACGGCCAGGCGGCCTGGGACGATGCCGTCGCGCAGCAGGCGGAGATCGACGCCGCGGGCGGTGTGGCCCAGTCCGAGCGTCTGTCGGACGAGGCCTTCGCCGCCGCCGTGCAGGCCAAGATCGACGCGGCCGCGCCCATCGGCACCGGCACGGCGATCCTTCTGGTTCTGTTCGCGCTGATGCTGTCGGTGGCGCGCGGTATCTCGCCCACCTCCGACATGCGTCCGCTGGCCGTTGGGGGGATCGGTATCGTACTGGCGCTGATCGTTGATTTGCTGATCATCGGGCCGACGACCTCTGCCGGGGCCTATGTCGTGCTGATGGCGATCCCGTTCATGCTGGTCCTCTTCGGCGCGGTCGAGGCGACCCGCCGCTGCGCCAAGAACGAGCTAATCCGCGTCGTCTTCCCGCCGCTGGTCCTGATCATCGCGGTATTGGGCTCCATCCTGGGCGGCATCACGAACCCGACGCCCGCCGCGGCGCTTGGGGCCGGGGGGGCGATCATGCTCGCCGCCTATCGCAAGCTGACCGACATGGACCGCTCGCCCAAGGTGATCATCTGGTCCACGCTCGCGATCATCATCTGCATCCTGATCGGCGTGAACTTCGATCTGCGGATCAATGTGGGCGAGGTGACGGCGCAATCCTGGATCGCGTTCTTCTTTGCCTACGCGGCCTACCTATACGCGCTGTTCGGGCTGCTGTTCAGCTGCTGGATCCTTTACACGTCGGGCGTGCTGACCCCGGTGGTGCGGGAGACGGCGAAGGTCACGTCGATGGTCTTCACCATCCTGATCGGTAGCCAGATCCTGAACTTGGTCGTGATCTCCTTCGGGGGTGAGCACTATATCCAGCAGTTCCTGCGCAGCTTCGACAATGAGGTGACGGTCTTCCTGATCGTGATGGTGGTGCTGTTCGTGCTGGGCTTCGTTCTGGACTTCCTGGAGATCATCTACATCGTCATCCCGATCGTGGGTCCAGTGATCTACGGCGGCACGTTCGATCCCAAATGGGTGACGATCATGATCGCGGTGAACCTGCAGACCTCGTTCCTGACCCCGCCCTTCGGCTTTGCGCTGTTCTACTTGCGCGGGGTGGCGCCGAAGGAGGTCACGACGGGGCACATCTACCGCGGGATTATCCCCTTCGTTCTGATCCAGGTGGCGGGGTTGCTGATCCTCGGCTTCTTCCCCGGGATCGTGACGCTGATCCCGGATTTGATCGGGTAGCGGAGCCTTGGCGTCGTAGGCAGCCGGTGCGAGAGATCGCGCCGGC
>JBCDFL010000123.1:0-10249 GCA_039178165.1 Pseudomonadota bacterium
GAGGCCGCGCGCCGGGCCGGCTGGAGGCATCCCTATATCGGCTATGCGGCTGGAGCCGCGGCGACCATTGCCGCGGCGGCTGCCTTGGCGGGAAGCACGGGTGTAATAGCCCTTGTGCTAATCGCGGCTTATGCACAGGCGCAGCTTCTATTGTCCGATTATGTACAGCACTACGGCCTGCGACGGCGGATTCTATCCACAGGAAAGGCGGAGCCAATCGGCCCCGCCCATTCGTGGAACGCGCCCCATTGGGCCTCCGCGGCGATGATGCTGAACGCGCCGCGCCACTCGGATCACCACATGCGGCCCGGACGCGCCTTTCCCGCGCTCGAGCTGAGGTCGGGCATGCCGATGCTGCCCCATTCGCTTCCGGTGATGGCCGTCCTAGCGTTGTTTCCTCCGGTCTGGCGGCGCGTGATGGACCGGCGGGTCGACGCCGTTATGGCGGCGCAGGCTGGCCCGGCGGCGGCCGCCATGGCAGGCTGAGCCCATGCGCCGTCTCCTCGCCCCGCTCCTGATCTGCGCCGCGCCGGCGGCAGCCGAGCCGATGGATGGCGCCGCGTTCGAGGCCTACACGACTGGCCGCACAATGTTCTACGGCAGCGGCGGGCAGGCTTACGGGGCCGAGGAGTACTTTGAGAACCGGCGGGTGCGCTGGTCCTTCCTCGACGGTGAATGCAAGGACGGCACCTGGTACGAAAACGGGCCGATGATCTGCTTCGTCTACGAGGATGAAACGGACCCCCAATGCTGGACGTTCACGCGCGGTGCGGCCGGCCTGATCGCCCGGTTCGAGGGGCGCGGCGACGCGATCTACGAAGCGCAAGATTTGGGCGAGGAGATGGTTTGCCTCGGCCCCAAGGTGGGCGTGTGACCCCCTAGAACAGTGAGCCTTGTTCGGGCGGTTTGGCCTTCGATCTCGCGGGGCCCTTGCCACCGATCTTGAGCCGTCCATCGGCGAATTCGATCTCCAGCCCTGTGGCAGTCTGTGCGGCGGACTTGGTCGTCACGACGGCGCTATCGCCCCGCACAACCGCGTAGCCGCGCGCGAGGGTTGCCTTGTAGCTGAGCGTCTCGCGCAGCCGGTCCATCGCCTCCAACTTTCGACGCAGCGCGTCCAATTGCGCCGCACCGGTGCGCGCCAACGCGCCCCCGGTCCGCTCCAGCGCCGTCCGCGCGCTGGCGGTCTGCGCGGCGAGGCGGGCGGGGTCGAACCGGCGCGCGCTGCCGTCGAAACGCTCCGCCTTGGCCGTGACGGCGCGGTCCAGGGCCACCGGAAGGCGCGCGGCGAGGCTGTCCAGCCGCCGGCGATCTTCGGCGATGCGGCGGCGCAGGGCGGCGGGACGCAGCGCACCGCTGGCATCGGCCAATTGCACCTTGCGGCGCTGCACAGCCCCCGTCAGCGCTGGACCCAGCCGGTCCGCCTGCCGGTCGAGCCGTTGGCGCGGGATGTCCAAAAGCGACTCGGCCCGCGGCAACGCGCGGCTAAGGTCCGACAAGCGTTGCGAGCGCCGCCCGAGCCCGTCCGAGGACGCGCGCGCCATCCGCGCGCCCTGCGCCTCAAGCCAGGCTGCGATCTCGTGCCGGACCGGAACCGCTGCCTCCGCTGCTGCGGTGGGGGTGGGCGCGCGCAGGTCGGACACGAAATCAATCAAGGTCGTATCCGTCTCGTGCCCCACGGCGGAGATAAGCGGGATCTCAGACGCGGCAGCGGCCCGCGCGACGATTTCTTCGTTAAAACCCCACAAATCTTCGACCGACCCGCCGCCCCGCGCCACGATGATCAGATCGGGCCGGGGCAGGGCACCGCCGGGCGAAAGCGCGTTCAGGCCGGCGATCCCTCGCGCAACCTCGGGCGCGCAGCCCGCGCCTTGCACAGCGGCGGGCCAGACCAGCACCTTGCGCGGAAACCGATCGCGCAGGCGGTGCAGAATGTCCCGGATCACGGCGCCCTGGGGCGAGGTGACGACTCCGATCACCTCCGGCAGGTAGGGCAGCTTCCGCTTGCGCGCAGCGTCGAACAGCCCCTCGGCCGCAAGCGCTTTCTTCCGCTGCTCCAGCAGAACCATCAGCGCGCCCGCGCCTGCGATGGTAATGCGCTGCGCGTTCAGGGAATATTTCGATTGGAAGCCGGCGGTCATCCGCCCTTCGGCGACGACCTCCATCCCCTCTTCGGGGACGACGCCCAGACCGCTCAGCTGGCCCTTCCAGGTCATGCAGGCCAGCGTATTTCGGTCGTCCTTCAGATCGAAGTAGAGATGGCCGGAGCGGGCGTGCATCACGCGCCCCACCTCGCCGCGCACCCTAACCCAGCCCAGTTCGCCCTCGATCAGGCGTTTGACGGTGCCGGAAATCTCCGAGACGGAGAATTCGGGCGTGTTCGAGCCGGGGGCGGGGTCGTCGATCAGGTCCATGGCGCGACGCTACCCCGCTGCACCGGGATGCGCTAGCCGTTCAGATCGCTGCAGCAGGTCTGGCAGCCTTTGGCCTTGCCCCCTTCGTCCTTCGCATGGCCAAGCGCCGTCTCGGGCTTGGCAAAATCGCCAAGCGCTTTGCGTCCGTCTTGGTTGGGCAAGAACTGGCATTCTTCGCTGTGCATAATGTGCGTGCCGCCGTCCCGCGCCTCGAGGTTTACGTAGTATTTCATCGCCGCCTCCTATGTGCCGGACCAATGCGCCGCGCCGTTCGGGGGTTCCAATCGGGGACGCTTTGCGGTCAAAGCGCCCCGAGACATGGGGGACGCGATGAACATTCTGATCTTGGGCGGCGGCGGGCGCGAACACAGCCTGGCTTGGGCGGTGCTGCAGAACCCCAAATGCGACCGGCTGATCGTCGCGCCGGGCAATGCGGGGATCGCGCGGATCGCGGAATGCGCAACGCTCGATATCCTCGATCCCGGTGCGGTCGTCGCCTTCGCCGAAGAGGAAAGCATCGACTTCGTCATCGTCGGGCCCGAAGCGCCCCTGGCCGCGGGCGTGGCGGACCGTTTGCGCGATGCGGGGATCTTGGTCTTCGGCCCCTCGGCGGCGGCGGCGCAGTTGGAGGCGTCGAAGGCATTCACCAAGGGCGTGTGCGATGCGGCGGGCGCGCCGACCGCGGCCTACGCGCATTTTACCGATGCCTCTGCTGCGAAGGCATACGTGCGGGCGCAAGGCGCGCCCATCGTGGTCAAGGCCGACGGCCTGGCTGCCGGTAAGGGCGTCATCATTGCCGAGGATATCGCGCAGGCGGAGGCCGCGATTGACGACATGTTCGGCGGCGCGTTCGGCGGCGCCGGCGCCGAGGTGGTGATCGAGGAGTTCATGCAGGGCGAAGAAGCGTCCTTCTTCGTGCTGTGCGACGGCACCGACGTCCTGCCCATCGGGACCGCGCAAGACCACAAGCGCGTGGGCGAGGGGGACACCGGCCCGAACACAGGCGGCATGGGCGCCTATTCGCCCGCGCCGGTGCTGACGGATGCGGTGGCGGCCCGCGCGATGGAGGAGATCATCCGCCCCACCGTGGCGGAGATGGCGCGGCGCGGCACGCCCTATCAGGGGGTGCTCTACGTCGGGCTGATGATCGAGGGCGGCGCGCCGCGGCTGGTGGAGTACAACGTGCGCTTCGGCGATCCCGAATGCCAGGTCTTGATGATGCGGCTGGGCGGGCAGGCACTGGACCTGATGCACGCGGCGGCGGAGGGGCGCTTGCCAGATGCGCAAGTGCACTGGGCCGACGATCACGCGATGACCGTGGTCTTGGCTGCGCAAGGCTATCCGGGCAGCTACCAGAAGGGCACTGCAATAGGTGGTCTCGACGGGCTGGCGGCGGACAGCTTTCGGATGATGTTCCACGCGGGCACCGACATCCAAGACGGCGCTGTGGTCGCGACCGGCGGGCGGGTCCTGAACGCGACGGCCC
This sequence comes from Pseudomonadota bacterium, assembly GCA_039178165.1. GTDB lineage: Bacteria > Pseudomonadota > Alphaproteobacteria > Rhodobacterales > Rhodobacteraceae > JBCBCP01. Next base: position 3,901 of record JBCDFL010000123.1, read on the forward strand.
GTGGCCCAAGCCTGCAGGACGCGCGCGACGCGGCCTATGAGCTGGCCGAAGCCGTGGACTGGCCTGACGGGTTCTACCGCACCGATATTGGCTGGCGCGCGCTTTAGCGTTTGAACAGATCGCCCTTGGTCGCCTCACCGAGGGAGGCGCGCCGCTCCGCCGCGAGGGCGCGGCCGGCTTGCACGGCGGGCCGGGCGCCGACCTCGTCCAGCCAGCGCGCAAGGTGGGGGGTCGTCTCCAGATCGTGTTGCTGGCCCTTCCAAAGCGATGCCCAGCCCCAGGTCGCCATATCCGCGATGGAGTAGAAGTCACCCGCCACAAACGTGTTCTCCGCCAATTGCCGATCCAGCACGCCGTAGAGGCGGGCGGTTTCCCTTGCGTAGCGTTCCTTGGGGTAGGGCAGGTCGTTCGGCGGATCCATGGCGGGCGCGTATTTCCAGAAGTGGTGCGTTTGCCCGGCCATCGGGCCCAGGCCGCCCATCTGCCACATGAGCCATTGCGTCACCGCCCACCGCTCGCGCGCCGTGTTGCCGCCGAACCGGCCGGTCTTTTCGGCGAGGTATTGCAGGATCGCGCCCGACTCGAACAGCGCCAGGGGCGCCCCATCCGGCCCGTCCGGATCGACGATGGCTGGCATCCGGTTGTTGGGAGAGATCGCGAGGAACGCCGGCGCAAATTGCGCGCCTTTGGTGATGTCGACGAGGTGGGTCTTGTAGGGCAGGCCCATCTCTTCCAGCGCGATGGAGACTTTCCAGCCATTGGGCGTGGGCCAGAAATAAAGATCGATCATGGGGCCCTCCGGTGCGGCTTTGGCGGTCAGGATGCCTGGCGCAGCGCCGCGCGCAAGGGCCGGGGCGCAGAGGGCGGGGCAAAAAGCCGTGAGAACCGTGCGGTCCGCGCGGCGGGCAGGGCGGCGCGCAGCGCAGGCAGCGGCACGCCGTCCGGGCGCCGCATCGCCGCCGCGTAGAAGGCCAGTAGGCCCGGGCGCGTATAGCCCGACCAATGACAGACGCGCCGGCCCGGCGGACGGATCGGGCCAGCGAAGCCGGCGAGCACGGCGAGCGTTTTGGGGCAATCGATCTGGATATTCACCGTGTTGGGCGCGTCGATCCCGGCGCCTAGGACCCGGTCGCGTGCGGCCGGCGGCGGGACCAGGCAGGTGTAGAGCGCATCGAACACATCGTTCTCACCGCTGATGATGTTCAAAAGCTCCGCCCGCCGCCCCGCAGGGCTGTCCAGCGCGGCGTGCGCCCGGCTGGCATAACTCGCCCCGGTGATCGTTAGGACGCGCTGCACGTCGCCAGGCCGCAGATGGTGCAGTGCCGCGAAGGCGACTTCGGAGCCCATGGAATGCGTCATCAGGTGCAGCGTCCGGTCCGGTGCGGCGTGCTTCAGCTGCCGAATGGCGCGGGACAGCAAAGCCCCTGCTTCCTGTGTCTGCCGCAGCGCCTCCGCGAGCCGGCCCCGCGCGGGCCAGCCGAAAGCCAACGCCAGCCCCTCGACCGGATCGCCGCGCCCGAAGCCGAGGCCCGCGGGCCAGCCGGCCCCCGTCGCCAAAAGCCTGCGATGCGGGCAATGCTGCGGATGTCCTGGCTGGTACTTGTAGCCATGCACCAGGACCATCATTGGCCCCGTGCCCGCCGCCGCCCGGCGCAGCGCCGCGTCGGCGCAAGCCGGTGAGTTGTGCACCGACAAACCAGTCGCCGCCGCGTTCACTCTGAGCACAGGCATCGCCGCGCGCCTTTCACCCGACCGTTCCGCCGCCCCTCTGCCAGAGGCCTATGACGCGGTGATGAAGGTTTCGTTACCCCGCCGCGCCGGTGTTGACGGCGCCGCACCCGCTGCGTATTCACGTCCCGTGGCGATTTGTTACCGGATTGCGGGCCACGTTAAACACACCGCTAAAAGGTCTTGCAAAGGCTCCCTGCGCACGACCTGCGTTCGGGGGCTTTTTTCGTGGCGGACCAGCGCGTTACGCCGCAGGAGGATATAGGATGGACAAGCGGACCAAGGCCGTCCACGGCGGCACCCGCCGCAGCCAGTACGGGGAAGTATCGGAGGCGATCTTCCTGACGCAGGGCTTCGTCTACGACAGCGCCGAAGCCGCCGCGCAGCGGTTCGAGGCCGCCGGCGAGGACGAATTTATCTACGCCCGCTACGGCAACCCCACCGTGCGCATTTTCGAAGAACGGATCGCGGCGCTGGAAGGGGCCGAAGACGCCTTTGCCACAGCCTCTGGCATGGCCGCGGTCAGCGGCGCGCTCATGGCGCTCTGCAAAGCCGGGGACCGCGTTGTCGCGGCCCGCGCGCTGTTCGGTTCCTGCCTTTACGTGCTGGAGGATGTGCTACGCCGCTACGGGGTGGAGGTTGTGCTGGTCGACGGCACGGATGCGGAGGCGTGGCGGGCGGCGATTACGCCCGAGACGGACGTTGTGTTCTTCGAATCCGTCTCCAACCCCTGCCTGGAGGTGATCGACATCGCTTTCGTCTCCGGCCTTGCGCACGCGGCTGGGGCGTTGGTCGTGGTCGACAACGTCTTCGCCACGCCGGTTTGGTCGGATGCCATCGCTCAGGGCGCGGACGTGGTGATCTACTCAGCCACCAAGCATATCGACGGCCAGGGCCGGGCGCTGGGCGGCGTGATCCTGTCCACACGGGACATCATTCGCAAACGGGTCGAGCCCTACATGAAGCATACGGGCGGCTCCATGTCGCCCTTCACGGCGTGGGTGATGCTCAAGGGGCTGGAGACGCTGGACCTACGCGTGCGCGCCCAGACCGCAAGCGCGAGCGCCATTGCGGAGGCGCTCGCAGCCCACGCCAGTGTCCTTTATCCCGGTCTGCCGGGCCATCCGCAGCACGAGATCGCGATGCGGCAGATGGGCGCCGGCGGCACTGTCCTGGCGATCGACGTGGGCGGGCAAAATGCGGCGTTTCGCTTTCTCAATGCGATCGAAGTCGGGGTGATCTCGAACAATCTGGGCGACGCCAAAACCATCCTCACGCACCCCGCAACCACCACCCACCAGCGTCTGCACCAGCAGCACCGCGACAGCCTTGGCATCACGCCGGGCCTGGTTCGCATCTCTGTCGGGCTGGAAGGAACGGAGGATCTGATCGCCGACATGAAACAAGCGCTTGGTAAAGCCGGCGCAAAATAATTTTTCAAAAACAAGGGCTCCCGACTGATCCGGTGCGCGCTGCCTTCCGTAACACCTAGGTTAAAATGGAAAACGCAGTGCCGCAGACCTATGTCTTGCGATGCACCAGACAAAAGGGGGGCCACTACCATGAACGTTCATGCGCCCGATATTTCTGCAATACCCGAACGCACCGACGCCGAGGCCGCATTGGCGGTTCTGCGAAAATGGGCCGAGGCTGCGAGCACAACCGAAATCCTGGAACTCGACCCGTCGGTCGCCCGCCTCATCCCGGGCGGCGGCGACTACCCGGCCTTCTCCCGCGACTATCCCGACGGGTTCGCGGTGGATGAGAGCTACAAAGACACGCTGCCGGACCTGCAAAACGGCCCCAGCAGCCTGATTTGCGGCGCGCGCCAGCAGATTCAGCATGTCGGCATCTCCAACTTTCGGCTACCGATCCGCTACCGCACGCGGGACAACGGCGATCTGACGCTGGAGACGTCTGTGACCGGCTCCGTCAGCCTGGAGGCCGACAAGAAGGGCATTAACATGTCCCGGATCATGCGGTCCTTCTACAGACACGCCGAAGAGACGTTCAGTTTCGAAGTGATCGAAGCGGCGCTCGACGACTACAAAAGCGATCTCGACAGTTTCGATGCGCGCATTCAGATGCGCTTGTCCTTCCCCGTGTGTGTCGACAGCCTGCGCTCGGGCCTCAGCGGCTACCAGTACTACGACATCGCGCTGGAGCTGGTGGAGACGGCAGGCGTGCGCAAGAAAATCGTGCATCTCGACTTCGTCTACTCATCCACCTGCCCTTGCTCGCTGGAGCTCAGCGAACATGCCCGCGCGACCCGCGGCCAGCTCGCCACGCCGCATTCCCAACGCTCCGTCGCGCGGGTGTCAGTGGTGCTCGAGCCAGGTGCTGAGTTGTGGTTCGAGGACCTGATCGACGCCTGCCGCCGGGCCGTCCCGACGGAGACGCAGGTGATGGTCAAGCGCGAGGATGAGCAGGCCTTTGCAGAGTTGAACGCCGCCAACCCGATCTTTGTCGAGGATGCCGCGCGCCTGTTCTGCGAGCAGCTTTTGGCGGATGTGCGCATCGGTGATTTCCGCGTGATCGCCAGCCACCAGGAAAGCCTGCACAGCCACGATGCCGTGTCGGTCCTGACCGAAGGCGACACCTTCGCCCAAGACAGCCTGGACCCGCGGCTGTTCCAGACGCTGTTCCACGTCGGCTAAGGCGCAAAAGCGTAGGGTGTGCCCTCCGGGCGCACCTTCCCCCACACACCAAACGTGTGTAGTCTGCCGCACGTGAACGCGCACAACCGCCCCAAAAAAGGCACCAACGTCACCCTGGACGCTGAGACTCTCGACCGCGCCCGGGAACTGGGCGTGAACGTCTCCGAGGTCTCTGACGCCGCCCTGCGCCACGCTGTCAAAGCTGCCGCCGCGGCCGCGTGGAAGGAAGAGAACAAAGAGGCGCTTGAAGCGCGCAAGCGCTGGATCGAAGAAAATGGCATGCCACTTGCACGCTGGCAGGTCCTCCAAATCCCCGAGTAATGCAGTACTACGTCTACGAACTTGCGCCCGGCTACCGGGTCATGGACGTGCAAAGCGACTGGACGGAAACCCCACCACGCGTGGTCGCGCCCCTGTTGCCGGTCGATAATTCACCGCCGATGCCGGCCCGGTTCGAGCCGATCCTGGATGTGGACGGCACCAGATGCGTCCTGCATGCGGCAGAGCTTGCAGCCGTGCCGACCCGAGTTCTTAAGCAACCCATCGCCGACCTTTCCGGCCATCACGACCAGATCACCCGCGCCCTCGACATCGTCTTTCACGGCTTCTGAGCGCCGCTTGACAGCCATGCCCCGCGCCGTCACCCATGGCGCATGGACCTGCGCCCCGTCGGATACGTCATCGGCCTGCTTGTGACCGTGCTGGGCGCCGCGATGCTGCTGCCCTTGCTTGTGGATGTGGCCGAGGGTCGAGGCCATTGGCCCGCTTTCGCGCAGTCGGCGCTGCTCACCATGCTGACGGGCGGCTGTCTCGCGCTCAGTTGCCAAAACGGCAGCCATGCCGGCCTGACCATTCAGCAGACATTCCTTTTGACCACGGGTGTTTGGCTTGCCCTGCCAGTCTTCGGCGCTCTCCCCTTCGTCTTCGGCGCGACGGAGACGCGCTATGTTGACGGGTTTTTCGAGGCGATGTCGGGCCTGACGACAACTGGCTCTACCGTCCTCAGCGGGCTCGAAACCCTGCCCAAAGGCCTCCTCCTCTGGCGGGGCCTTTTGCAATGGCTTGGCGGCATCGGGATCATCGTGGTCGCCATGGTCTTCCTGCCCGAGTTGCGCGTGGGCGGCATGCAGATCTTCCGCACCGAAGCCTTCGATACCTTCGGTAAGATCCTGCCCCGCGCGACGGAGATTTCGTCGCGCATCTCCACCATCTACATCGCGCTGACCCTCGTCTGCGCCATCGTTTACACGCTCTGCGGCATGGATCTGTTCGACGCCACGGTCCACGCCATGACGACGATCGCGACGGGGGGCTTCGCCAATTACGACGCGTCTTTCGGCGCCTTCCCCCCCGCCGCGCAATACGCCGCCGCCGGGTTCATGATCCTCGCCGCCTTGCCCTTCGTCCGCTTCGTACAGCTCAGCGCCGGCACCGCGCGGCCTTTGATCCGTGACACGCAGATCCACGCCTTCCTCGGCACCGCCGCAATCATCGTCCTGATCATCACCCTCTGGGTCTGGGCGCGCACCGGCCTCGGCACAGAAGACGGCTTCCGCCTGGCGCTCTTCAATGCCGTGTCGCTGCTGACCGGGACGGGATATGCGAGCGCGAATTACATGATCTGGGGCAGTTTCGCCGTCGCTGTCTTGTTCTTCACCGGCCTCATCGGCGGCTGCGCCGGCTCCACGGCATGCTCCATCAAGGTCTTCCGCTACCAGCTGCTGCTCGCCTCCATCCGCGCGCAGCTGCAAAAGACGCGCCAGCCGCACGGCATGTTCACCCCCCGCTACGATGGCCGCCCGGTGAGCGAGGAGGTGCTGAACTCCGTCATGTCCTTCTTCGTCTTCTTCATCGTGACGCTGGGCGTCGTGGCGGTGGCGCTAGGGATGACCGGCCTCGACTTCATCACGTCCGTCTCCGGCGCGTCGGCCGCTTTGGCCAATATCGGGCCCGGCATGGGCGAC
>JBCDFL010000124.1:0-10171 GCA_039178165.1 Pseudomonadota bacterium
CCTCGACGAGGTGATCCGCGAACACCCGGTCATGCTGAACCGTGCGCCCACGCTGCACCGCCTCGGCATCCAGGCGTTTGAGCCGGTTCTGATCGAAGGCAAAGCGATCCAGCTTCACCCGCTGGTCTGTTCGGCCTTCAACGCCGACTTCGACGGCGACCAGATGGCCGTGCACGTCCCACTGAGCCTCGAGGCCCAACTGGAAGCGCGCGTGCTGATGATGTCCACGAACAACGTGCTGTCGCCTGCGAACGGCGCGCCGATCATCGTGCCGTCGCAGGACATGATCCTCGGCCTCTACTACACTACGCTGATGCGCGAGGGGATGAAGGGCGAAGGCATGGTCTTCGGCTCCATCGACGAAGTGCAGCACGCGCTGGACGCGGGCGAAGTGCACCTGCACGCCAAGATCACCGCGCGCATCCCGCAGATCGACGAAGAAGGCCAGGAGGTTCTGCGCCGTTACGAGACGACGCCGGGCCGCGTGCGCCTCGGCGCGCTGCTGCCGCTGAACGCGAAAGCGCCGTTCGACCTGGTCAACAACCTGCTGCGCAAACGCGACGTGCAGACCGTCATCGACACCGTCTACCGCTATTGCGGTCAGAAGGAATCGGTCATCTTCTGCGACCAGATCATGTCCATGGGCTTCAAGGAAGCGTTCAAGGCGGGCATCTCGTTCGGCAAGAACGACATGGTCATCCCTGGCGACAAGTGGGGGATCGTCGACGAGACGCGCGATCAGGTCAAAGACTTCGAACAGCAATATATGGACGGCCTGATCACCCAGGGCGAGAAGTACAACAAGGTCGTCGATGCCTGGTCGAAATGTAACGACAAGGTGACCGAGGCGATGATGTCCACCATCTCCTCCGCGCAGGTGATCGATGGGGCCGAGCAGGAGCCGAACAGCGTCTACATGATGGCGCATTCCGGCGCTCGTGGTTCGGTCACGCAGATGAAACAGCTCGGCGGGATGCGCGGCCTGATGGCCAAGCCGAACGGCGACATCATCGAAACGCCCATCATCTCGAACTTCAAAGAAGGTCTGACCGTTCTGGAGTACTTCAACTCCACCCACGGCGCGCGGAAGGGCCTGTCGGATACGGCGCTGAAGACGGCGAACTCGGGCTACCTGACCCGCCGTCTGGTGGACGTGGCGCAGGACTGCATCGTGCGCGAATACGATTGCGGGACGGAGAACGGCATCACGGTCGAAGCGGCGGTGAACGACGGTGAAGTCGTCGCGTCCCTGTCCGAGCGGATGCTGGGCCGTGTGGTCGCCGACGATGTGCTCAAGCCCGGGACCGACGAGGTTCTGGTGGCCCGCGGCACGCTGGTCGACGAGCGTATGTCCGACATGGTCGAAGAGGCCGGCGTGCAATCGGCGCGCGTCCGCTCCCCGCTGACCTGCGAAAGCGAGGAAGGCGTCTGCGCCATGTGCTACGGCCGTGACCTCGCGCGTGGCACCATGGTCAACACCGGCGAGGCGGTCGGCATCATCGCCGCCCAATCCATCGGTGAGCCCGGCACGCAGCTGACGATGCGGACCTTCCACATCGGCGGCGTTGCGCAGGGTGGTCAGCAATCGTTCCTCGAGGCCTCTCAGGCCGGTACGGTCGTCTTCGAAAACGCAAACCTGCTGCAAAACGCGGCGGGTGAGACGATGGTCATGGGCCGCAACATGAAGCTGCTGATCCAGGGCGAAAACGGCGAAGAGCGGGCCAGCCACAAGGTCGGCTACGGCTCCAAACTGTTTGTGACCGATGGCCAGCCCATCACCCGCGGCGACAAGATGTTCGAATGGGACCCTTACACCCTGCCGATCATCGCGGAGAAGGCCGGGACGGCGAAATACGCCGACCTGACCGCCGGTGTGGCCGTGCGCGAGGAAACCGACGACGCCACCGGCATGACCCAGAAGATCGTGATCGACTGGCGCTCCACCGCCAAAGGCGGCGACCTCAAGCCGGAGATCATCCTGGTCGGGGAAGACGGCGAGCCGGTCCGCAACGATGCGGGCAACCCGGTGACCTACCCAATGTCCGTGGACGCGATCCTGTCGATCGAAGACGGCCAAGAGATTGCGGCGGGCGACGTCGTGGCGCGGATCCCGCGGGAAGGCGCGAAGACGAAGGACATCACCGGCGGTCTGCCGCGTGTGGCCGAACTTTTCGAGGCGCGCCGTCCCAAGGACCACGCGATCATCGCGGAGATCGACGGCTACGTTCGGTTCGGAAAGGACTACAAGAACAAGCGCCGCATCGCGATCGAAAGCTCGGACGACCCGGATCACAAGGTTGAGTACATGGTGCCCAAGGGCAAGCACATCCCGGTGGTCGAAGGCGATTTCGTCCAGAAGGGGGACTACATCATGGACGGCAACCCGGCGCCGCATGACATCCTGTCGATCATGGGCGTCGAGGCGCTGGCCGACTACATGATCAACGAGGTGCAAGAGGTCTACCGTCTGCAAGGCGTGAAGATCAACGACAAGCACATCGAAGTCATCGTGCGCCAGATGCTGCAGAAGTGGGAGATCTTCGAAAGCGGGGACACCACGCTTTTGAAGGGCGAACACGTCGACAAGCAGGAATTCGACGCGGCCAACGAAAAGGCCCTGGCGAAAGGTGCGCGTCCCGCCGTGGGCGAGCCGATCCTGCTGGGCATCACCAAGGCGTCCTTGCAGACCCGCAGCTTCATCTCTGCGGCGTCCTTCCAGGAAACGACCCGCGTGCTGACCGAGGCCTCGGTTCAGGGCAAGAAGGACAAGCTGGTCGGTCTGAAAGAGAACGTTATCGTGGGCCGCCTGATCCCGGCGGGCACCGGCGGCGCGACGCAAGCCGTGCGCAAGATCGCCACCGACCGCGACAATGTCGTCATCGAGGCCCGGCGCGAGGAGGCGGAAGCCGCCGCAGCGCTAGCCGCCCCTGCGGCGGACGATATCGTGGGCGCCGGCATCTTCGACACGGTCATCGACCCGAGCGAAGACAGCCGCGACTAGGACCTTGTCCCAGAAAACCGAAAGCCCCGCCCTCACCGGCGGGGCTTTTTCGTTTGATGTGGGCTCATCAGTTCGGTGGCATGGCGTGTCGAGACTGTGACTGCAACCGCCGACGCGGAGTCGCGCTGCGGTCGTCGAGCGCCAAAATGCAACCGGTCACTATGGTATCTGAGCGGGCAAACTCGTTTAACGGCGCAGTCTATTTGGCATAGGTCCTTGAAAGAGAGCCTTTTTTTGGACAGCACCAATAAGGATGTGACAGTCCCCAAAACTATAAAGACCGGCGATCACACTGCGACCAGTGATACCCCGAATGGTGTGTAGGGTTCCCCCTGGGGCGCCAGGTGGCCCGGAGCTAGTCCGGCAGCCGCAACGTGAAGGTGGAGCCGCTCGTGCCATCGCTGGTCACCGTCACATCCCCGCCCAGCAGCCGCGCCAAGTGGCGCGCGATGGTCAAGCCCAGACCCGACCCGCCATAGGGACGCGCAATGCCGTCTTGGGCCTGCTGAAAGCTCTTGAAGACCATCGCCTGATCTTGCGGGGCGAGGCCGATCCCGGTGTCGCGGACGATCACATCCAGGCCGGGCGTGTCGCCCTCGCTTGGGCGAAAGCGGACGTCGATCCCGCCCGATTGCGTGAACTTGATCGCGTTATCAATCAGGTTGTTCAGGATTTGCTGCACCTGAAGCTCATCGGTCTGCACCTCGGCCGGAAGATCGGGCGCAACCTCGACCGTGTAACTCAACGCCTTGTCCGCCTTGGCGATCCCGCCTTCCAAGCAGGCCTCCGCATGGCTGGCTAGGTCCGCAATGGTCACCGCCTCGATGCGGGAGGGGATGTCTTCGTTCTCCAGCCGCGCCGCGTCGAGGATCAGGCCCAGTGTACGGACCAAATTGTCTACGGCCTCTTGCCCCTTCGTTGCCCAAAGCCGTTGGCGGTCGGTCAGCTCGGACCGTTCCAGCAACTGGAAAAAGCCCGAAATCGCGTTCAGGGGCGTCTTTATCTCGTGGCTCATCGTCGACAGGAAGGCATCTTTGGCCATACTGGTGGCCTTGGCCAGTTCGATCTGGTTGTCGAAATCGAGCCGAGCGGTATCCAGCCCCTCTTCCGCCCGGCGCTGCGCGGTCAGATCGGTGTGCGCGCCAAGCATCCGCACCGGTTTGCCCGTCTCGTCCCGGATCGCAAGACCGCGGCACCGGACCGTCACGACGCTGCCATTCGCGTGGCGATACCGCACGATCTGGTCGTAGGGGTGGTTGGGGTCGGCGAGGTGCTTGTTGAAATTGTGCAGCGCGGTCTGCAGGTCGTCGGGATGGATCAGATCCTGCCATTCGGACGGGTGATGCGATTTGGTTTCGGGGTCGATGCCGAACAGCCGCCAGAACGCGCCGTTCATCCATTCGTGGTCCGGCGCCTCGAGGTCCCAATACCACAGCCCATCCAAGGCAACGGTCTGAAGAAAGTCGAAAATTTCCGGCTCGCGGCGCATCCGCTCGTAGAGTTCGGTCTTGAGGTAATGCAGCTCCGCCATGGGCATAGTCTTTCTGACGTCGGTATCCGCGTCAACGGGCTGGCCACCGGCCGCCCGCGGGCGTAGCGTCCCCCTCTAAAGGAGCCGCAATGTCCCCGAACACCGCCGGTGCGCTGCTGATGATGGCGTCGATGGCGTCCTTCACCTTGAACGACACCTTCGTGAAGCTCACGGGCGGCGTGCTGCCGCTGGGCCAGCTGCTGGTGCTGCGCGGCGTGCTTTCGCTCGGGCTGATCCTGGTGCTGGCGACGTGGCTGCGGGCGCTGACCTTGCGCATCACCGCGCGCGACTGGGGGTTCATCGCGCTGCGCTCCGCCGGGGAGATTGGGGCCGCCTTCTTCTTCATCACCGCGCTTTTGAACCTGCCGCTGGCGAACGTGACCGCGATCCTACAGGTGCTGCCGCTGACCGTAACGCTCGGCTCGGCCCTGTTCTTTCGCGAGGCGGTTGGCTGGCGCCGGGCGGTAGCCATCGGCATCGGCTTTTGCGGGATGCTGCTGATCGTCCGGCCCGGCCCGGACGGCTTTTCGATCTACGCCCTCTACGCGCTGGGGGCGGTCGTGTCGGTGACGGTGCGCGATCTGGCGACGCGCTCCATCTCGGCCGCTGTGCCGGGGCTGACGGTGACGGTCCTCGCTGCGGCGGCGGTGCTAGGCTTTTTCGCGGTCCTTAGCACGGGCGAGGTTTGGGCGCCGGTCACGCCGCGCCTGTGGGGACTGATCGCGGGCTCGGCGGTGTTCATCCTGGGGGGCTACTACTTCTCCGTCCAGGTGATGCGGACGGGGGACGTGTCGTTCACCGCGCCGTTCCGCTACACCGGCCTCATCTGGGCGCTGGTGCTCGGGCTGCTGGTCTTCGGCGATTGGCCCGACGCGCTGACCCTGCTGGGCGCGGCGCTGGTCGTGGCGACGGGCCTCTTTACCCTATGGCGCGAGCGGCAGCTCTTACGGGGCTGAGAAGACGCGCCGCACCTCATTCACGTCAACGGCAAAGCGGTCCCGAAAGAGCGCCTCTTGTTCGGCGGTCAAGGGCGTAACTTCGACGGGTTTCACCTTCTTCTGACGGCTGTCGTTGAAGCCATTGTGGCTGCGCAGGAACATATCCTCGTCCGCAAAGGTCACGCAGGGCATGAATTGCGGGATGCGTTCGTGCATGTAGTTGTGGATCGTTTGCGGGCAGTCGCCTTGGATATGCACCCCCAGAGCCGAGACATAGAAGGGCCGGTAGATCGGCGTCGCCGCGATCCCCCCCGCGCCAATCTCGGCCACATACCCTCTGTTCCAATCGAGGCCGACGGTTCGGTGTTTCTTCAGCAGGGGCCGCACATCACGGGCGGCCTGGCGCATCCTTTCGACGAAATCGACGGCGCAGGCATCGTCGTCGTCGTGGCGGAACTGGATGCACTCCTTGCTGGGATCGCGCCGCGCCTCGTTCAGCAGCGCCTTGGAGCATTCGCGGCTGGGCAGGGGCGGGCGCTTGACGATCTTCACCTGCCGGATGTCCGCCGTCAGGTCGTGCAGCCGGTCCACATGCCGCTTCGGCATCGCGTCCCCGACCAGCAGGATCAGGTCGAAATTCTGGTCCGTCTGCGCCCGCAGGCAGGGCAGGGCGACCGTCTCTAACAGGCGAAACCGCTCCTCCAGGCGGGTGTCGTCCCACAGATACGCCATCCGCTCTTCCAGGGTCTCGTGTTCGACCTGAAAGCCGCCGATGGCGGGGTAGGAAAAACGGCACAGGCCGATCACTTGCATACGGGCCGCGCCCCCTTTGTCTTGGCCGCCAACATGCCCATATAAGCGGTCACGGCGCAACGGCGGGGCGCTGTTGACAGCCTATCCGACTCCCCGTATATGCCGCGCAATCCGTGGGGAGGTCCGCGGAAAATAGACATTTCAGTGGTCACGATCCGGTCTAATGCTGACCCGATCCTCTGGGAACCCACCGCGTCGTTCACCTCGGTACGGGAACGGTCGCGGCTTTTTCGCTTTACGTGGACGCACGTGAGGCGCTGCACGCTAAATCGGGCGCCGGCCCAAAGGACACTTTAGGCGCACGCCTGATACTCGACAACGACAAGGGAAACCCCGTCAATGCCAACGATCCAGCAGCTGATCCGCAAGCCGCGTCAGCCCAAAGTCAAACGCTCCAAATCCATGCACCTGCAGGAGTGCCCGCAAAAGCGCGGCGTGTGCACGCGGGTCTACACGACGACCCCGAAAAAGCCGAACTCGGCCATGCGGAAGGTCGCCAAGGTGCGTCTGACCAACGGATTCGAAGTCATTTCCTACATCCCGGGTGAGAGCCACAACCTTCAAGAGCACTCCGTCGTGCTGATCCGCGGCGGCCGGGTGAAGGACCTTCCGGGCGTCCGCTACCACATCCTGCGCGGCGTGCTGGACACGCAAGGCGTCAAGGACCGCAAACAGCGCCGCTCCAAATACGGCGCGAAGCGTCCCAAGTGAGCCGAGCGTTGCAATACCTCGCGGCCCTGGCGTTCTGCCTGGCCGCTGCCCCCGCTTCGGCGGAGTGGGGCGCCGTGGCGGTCAACAACGCCATCGGCGCATACGGGTATTCCAACAGCTACGCTACACGCGGCGACGCAGAGCGCCGCGCCCTCGCCCAGTGCAATCAAAGCTCGAAAGGGTCTGCCGGATGCGTCCTGATACTCGCCACGCAAAAATGCGTTGGCCTGTCCCGCGCAAAGGGGCCCTTTTTCGTCGCCGAGGCACGATCTAAATCCGCGGCCTCCAAAGCCGCAACGGCGCAATGTCAAAGCGAAACCGGCAACATATGCCGCAGCTTTGAATTCTGCGCCTCCAGTTAGGATAGGAAAAACAACATGTCGCGTCGTCACGCTGCTGAAAAACGTGAGGTCCTGCCCGACGCCAAATATGGCGACAAGGTCCTGACCAAATTCATGAACAACCTCATGCTGGACGGGAAGAAATCGACCGCCGAGCGCATCGTCTACAACGCCCTCGACCGCGTTGAGACCAAGATTAAGCGCGCCCCGGTGGAGGTCTTTCACGAGGCCCTCGACAACATCAAACCGTCCGTCGAAGTGCGCTCACGCCGCGTCGGTGGTGCCACCTACCAAGTGCCCGTCGAAGTCCGCCCCGAGCGACGCGAGGCGCTGGCGATCCGCTGGCTGATCACCGCCAGCCGTGGCCGCAACGAGAACACCATGGAAGAGCGTCTGGCCGGCGAGCTTCTGGACGCCGTCCAGTCCCGCGGCACCGCCGTCAAAAAGCGGGAAGACACGCATAAGATGGCCGACGCCAACAAGGCTTTCAGCCACTACCGCTGGTAAGCCTGGATTGGCCCGCATGCGGCGGGCCATTCCGCTTGTAAATTTCGCAGGGCGCCGCTATCCGCGCGCCCAAGCTAAGCTCCTTAAAGGAACCCATCATGGCACGCGATTATCCGCTCGAATATTACCGAAACTTCGGGATCATGGCGCACATCGATGCAGGCAAAACCACCTGCTCCGAGCGCATCCTATTCTACACCGGCAAATCCCACAACATCGGTGAGGTGCACGACGGCGCAGCCACCATGGACTGGATGGAGCAAGAGCAAGAACGCGGGATCACCATCACCTCGGCGGCGACAACCACCTTCTGGGAGCGCACCGAGGACGGCCAAACCGCCGAGACGCCCAAGCACCGCCTGAACATCATCGACACGCCCGGCCACGTGGACTTCACCATCGAAGTCGAGCGTTCGCTGGCCGTCCTCGACGGTGCGGTTGCCGTGCTGGACGCCAACGCCGGCGTTGAGCCGCAGACCGAAACCGTCTGGCGCCAGGCCGACCGTTACAAGGTCCCGCGGATCGTTTTTGTCAACAAGATGGACAAGATCGGCGCGGACTTCTTCAACTGTGTCAACATGATCGAAGACCGCACCGGCGCCCGCGCCGTGCCCGTCGGTATTCCGATCGGCGCCGAGTCGGACCTCGAAGGTCTGATCGACCTCGTCACCATGGAAGAGTGGCTGTGGCAGGGCGAAGACCTGGGCGCGTCCTGGGTCAAGGCGCCGATCCGCGCCGACCTGCAGGACATGGCGAACGAGTGGCGCGAGAAGATGATCGAGGCCGCGGTCGAGCAAGACGACGACGCCATGGAAGCCTACCTCGAGGGCAACGAGCCCGACGTGCCGACCCTGCGCAAATTGCTGCGCAAGGGCACGCTGGCGATGGACTTCGTTCCGATCCTGGGCGGCTCCGCGTTCAAAAACAAAGGTGTGCAGCCACTGCTGAACGCTGTGATCGACTACCTGCCCAGCCCGCTGGACGTGGTCGACTACATGGGCTTCAAGCCGGGCGACGAGGCCGAAGAGCGGAACATCGCGCGCCGCGCGGACGATGACATGGCCTTCTCCGGCCTGGCGTTCAAAATCATGAACGACCCCTTCGTCGGCTCGTTGACCTTCGTGCGCATCTACTCGGGCACCCTGTCCAAGGGCAGCCAGATGCTGAACTCCACCAAGGGCAACAACGAACGCGTTGGCCGGATGATGATGATGCACTCGAACAACCGCGAGGAAATCGAAGAGGCCTTCGCGGGCGACATCATCGCGCTGGGGGGTCTGAAGAACACCACGACCGGTGACACCCTGTGTGACAAGAACGATCCGGTCGTTCTGGAAACGATGACCTTCCCTGACCCGGTGATCGAGATCGCGGTCGAGCCCAAGACCAAGGGCGACCAAGAGAAGATGAGCCAGGGCCTGGCGCGTCTGGCCGCCGAAGACCCGTCCTTCCGCGTGGAGACGGATCTGGAATCCGGCCAGACCATCATGAAGGGCATGGGCGAGCTTCACCTCGACATCCTGGTCGACCGCCTCAAGCGGGAGTTCAAGGTCGAGGCCAACATCGGCGCGCCGCAGGTGGCCTATCGCGAGACCATCGGTCACGAGGTCGAACACACCTACACCCACAAGAAACAGTCGGGTGGCTCGGGTCAGTTCGCCGAAGTGAAGATGATCATCTCCCCGACAGAGCCGGGCGAAGGCTACTCCTTCGAGAGCCGCATCGTCGGCGGTGCGGTGCCCAAGGAGTACATTCCGGGCGTCGAAAAGGGCATCCAGTCGGTCATGGACTCCGGTCCGCTGGCGGGCTTCCCGGTCATCGACTTCAAGGTCGCGCTGATCGACGGCAAGTTCCACGACGTGGACTCCAGCGTCCTGGCCTTTGAGATCGCGGCCCGCATGGGCATGCGCGAAGGCATGAAGAAGGCTGGCGCAAAGCTGCTGGAGCCGATCATGAAGGTCGAAGTGATCACCCCGGACGAATATACCGGCGGCATCATCGGTGACCTGACTTCCCGCCGGGGCCAGGTGTCGGGCCAAGACACCCGCGGCAACGCCATCGCCATCGACGCGATGGTCCCGCTGGCCAACATGTTCGGCTACATCAACACGCTGCGCTCCATGTCCTCGGGCCGCGCGCAGTTCACGATGCAGTTCGACCATTACGAGCCGGTGCCGAGCAACATCTCCGAAGAGATCCAGGCGAAATACGCATAACCCGGGGGGCCACCGGCCCCGCCGACCCCCCGTAGGATGGGCAATTTGCCCATCACGACACACAAAGGAGCCAAAAGATGGCAAAGGAAAAGTTTGAACGCACGAAGCCGCAC
>JBCDFL010000125.1:0-10062 GCA_039178165.1 Pseudomonadota bacterium
AGGAGACCTCTCTGCCCCGTTTGCTGCAGGGCCTCTAAGGCCATTGCCGTCAGGGCTTCCGCATCGCGACTAGACATGGAACCGAAACCAATTGACACGGGAGGCTCCCCGTCGTGTAGGAAATCAAGGAGATCGGCTGGAGGCGTAAAATCATCGGGGGCATCTAAGAACCAATAGCCCGTTACATGGCAAGCGGCATCCCAATCTACTGGCTTCGGCACAATCGTAGGACTGAAGCCATATAACTTGGGCAATTGACGCCAGCGATCGCCTAAAAATGGACAGCCTGGATGGGGCGGTAAATGGAGGCGGGTTTGTCGCCAGGGGGCGATCGTGGGTTTAAAGAGCTGCCAGTAGAACCGATTTAGAAACTGATAGGTGAGCCAGTTAAACGTTCCACCCAGGTTCGCTGTGGGGGCCAGGGGATGAGGAAATTGGCGGGTAACTGTCACTGGTTGCAAAAGACCGATAAAGGAGGGCAGCTCTAGCCGCTGTGCAATATCGTCGCCCCAAAAGGCAGTGCCGCTACTGACGATCGCATCCGCATCCTGACAAGATTGCCAAGACTGTTCTAAACATTCTGCCATCAGCGGTTCTAAGGCCTTCGTTAATTCCCGCAGCACCGTGATCGGATTCCGTCCCGCTTCGATGGTGGTTTGTCCTGCTTCACCCTGGATGATGGCTTGAACATTGCCCCCAATCGGAAAGAAGTCCAAACCGTAGCGGGTGATTAACGCCTCAAAAATTTCATGGGTCGTGAGCCGAACGTCATATCCGGCCGCTTTCAGCCCCACCCCAAGTGCCAAATAAGGCTGGATATCTCCCCGCGAACCGACCGTGAGAATGTTGATTTTCATCGGGTAAATACCCTCTAATGCATTATAAAACTTCAGGTTCAGCAACCCGGCAATTGATTGAAGGTTCCTGATTTGAAGTTGGAAGCGTCTTTCGGAGCATCGATTGAGCGCTACCGGATGTCATAGCCAAATAAATTGGGATCAACATCCTGCAAATTCAAATCTCCTAAGCCATATTCCGCCCAGCGGCGATCGACCAGTGCTGCTGCATCTGGATCAGGCACCAACTCATCACTCCAGGGGCGATCGGTTTCCGGATAGACCTTGGTCGTGGCATCAATGCCCATACGGCTGCCCAAGCCTGGTTTCTCGGTGGCAAAGTCGAGGCGGTCAAACGGATTTTCGGGCAGGATAAAAACGTCGCGGACAGGGTCAACCTTAGAGGTGACGGCCCACATGACCTCCCGTGGATCGCGAATGTTGATCGATTTATCCACTACGATGACAAACTTCGTATAAGTGAACTGGGGCAGCGCCGTCCAAAAGGCGAATGCGGCCCGTCGCGCTTGCCCCGGATAGCTCTTGTCAATCGACAGGACTGCCGCCTTATAGCTCAACCCCTCCATCGGCAAAAAGAAATCGATAATTTCCGGCACCTGCATGCGCAAAATAGGCGTGTAAATACGATTCAGCGCCAGGGCCATCATGGCGTCTTCCTTCGGCGGACGACCGCTAAAGGCCGTCATATAAATTGGATTTTTGCGATGGGTCAAGCATTGAAACCGCAACAGTGGTGCATTGTCTCGTTGGGGACCGTAGTAGCCAATATGGTCACCGGCGGGGCCATCCAAGTCCGTTTCTCCAGGGGTGATGGTGCCTTCTAGAACAATTTCTGATAAGGCCGGCACTTCCAAATCCACGGTTTTGCATTTCGCCAGGTTTACCCCCTGACCACCGTAGAGTCCGGCAAATAGCCATTCTGAGAGGTCAATGGGCAACGGAGTCGCGGCAGCGAGAATCAACAGCGGATCAACCCCGATCGCGACCGCGACTTCCAACTTTTCGCCCCGTTCGGCTGCTTTGCGCAAATGTCGGCTGGGACCCCGGACAGAGAGCCACTGCACCGTCGCCGTGTTCTTGGATTGCAACTGCAGTCGATAGACCCCCACATTGGGAATCTTGCTTTCGGGATCTTTAGTGACCATCAATCCCAAGGTGATGACTTTGCCCGCATCGCCACTGTAGACCCGCAGCAGGGGCAGTTTGGTCAAATCGACATCGTCACCTTTGAGCACCGCATGATGGCAAGGCGGAAAGAGGTCGCGATCGGGCTTAGCCCTGACAACGTCAAACAGGGCCTTGCCCATTTCGATCGCTTGGGAAAATTTCTTGGGCGGGCGGGGTTGATAGAGCAGCGCTAGCTTTTCACCGATCGCCTCTAGCTCTTGAGGTGATTCGAGCCCAAAACTCCAGCAGACGCGCTCTAGCGTGCCCAGTACGTTCACCGCCAGCGGCATGTCAGCCCCCTGCACATTTTCAAACAAGAGCGCTGGGCCACCAGATAACAACAGTCGATTGGCAATTTCCGCCACCTCCAGATCAGGATTAACGGCAGCCTTGATCCGCCGTAGCTGCCCTCGTTCTTCTAGTAGCTTCAAAAACGCTTGTAGGTCTTTTGCCATGATTAAAGAAATGTAAAGCCGTCCTAATTTCATTATGGAGGAAATCGAGCTTTGGAATTCTAGAGTTCGGAGTTTTGCCGTTGGGGAATAGGGAGTAGGGAGTAGGGGATAGGGAGTAGGGAACAGGAGGAGATTTGGAGGGTAGCAGGGTATGAGCGGCGGCGAGGAACATGTCGAAGAAAAGCGCTTCAAACACCGCCTCGCGCGGCGGCTCGGTCCCGGTGGCGTCCCAGCTGCGCAGTTCTTGGACGGTCATGGGGATGGTATTCTGGACGATGTCGTTCTGAACCGACCGGCCCAGCATCGACACGATCGGCACCACAAAGGCCACCAGAACAAAGATCAGCAAAGGCGCGATCAACGCCAGAGCGCGCAGCTTTTGCCTGCGTAGGGCGCGGGCCAGGCTGCGTTTCAGCGGCGTGCCGTCGGCGGCGAGCATTTGGTCGGCCATGTCCAGGTATCCTTGCCGGGGTGAGGATGGGCGTCGCCGCCCATCCTACGGGTGGGATGGGCAAATCTGCCCATCCCGATCAGAGGCTTATTGTGCCAGCCACGCCTGGAACTTCGCGTCGATGTCGTCGCGGTAGTCGGCCCAGAACTCGTAGTTATAGAGCAGCGTGTTCGCGGCGTTTTCCGGGTCGGTCGGCATGTGCGGTGCCATGTCGATGCCCAGCGTCGCGTGCTGACCCACCAGCGGGGCGGACGACGCACGCGCCGGGCCGTAGCTGATGTATTTGGCTTGGTCGGCCAGACGCTGCGTGTCGGTCGCGAACTTCACGAAGTCGCGGGCACGGGCCTCACGCTCTTCGCTCAGGCCAGTGGGGATGATCCAACCGTCCAGGTCGAAGACCTGCATGTCCCACAGCATCCCGATGGGCTGGTCCTGCTCTTCGATCGCTGCGAACAGGCGACCGTTATAGGTGGAGCCCATCACGACTTCGCCGTCGGCCAGAAGCTGTGGCGTGTCGGCGCCCGCGGACCACCACACGACGCTGTCGCGGATGGTGTCGAGCTTGTCGAGGGCCTGTTGCTGGCCTTCATCGGTCGCCAGGACGTCGTAGATGTCGTCCTTGGCCACGCCGTCACAGTAAAGCGCCCATTCCATGTTGTTGATCGGGCGACGCTCCAGCGCGCGCATGCCGGGATAGGTTTCCAGGTCGAACACGGCGCAAACCTCGGTCGGGGCGGTGTCGCCCACCAGGTCGGTGCGGTAGCCGAACGTCGTGGAGTAGACAATCTGCGGGATGAAGCAGTCCGATACCAGCAGGTCGCCGAAATCGTCCGAGGCAGAGGTGCCATCGGGCGCGGCGGCCAGGTCTTCGTCCGGGTCGATCTCCAGCGCCAGGCCTTCGTCGCACAGGCGGATCGCGTCAGCGGCCACCACGTCGACGACGTCCCAGGTGACGCTGCCCGCTTCGTTCATCGCGCGCAGGCGGGCAACGGCCTCGGCCGAGCTTTCGTCCCACACCGCGCTGACGCCATCGTTCATCGCCAGGTAGGGTTCGACATAGGCTTGCTGCTGCGAGGCCTGGTAGGCGCCGCCCCAGCTGACCAGCGTCATGTCAGCGGCCATGTGGCCGTCGGCGATGGCGGTGCCGGCCATCGCGGTCAGCGCGGTCGTCGCCATCAGGGTCTTGGTGAGTTGCATATCATACTCTCCTTGTTAGGCCCGCTTTTGTCGTGATGAGGGGGCGGTGCGGGCATCCGCACCCCTCGTGTTCATCGCCCTCGTTCAAGGGCGAAGCCGTGTGTCACGCGTCCAGCGCGCGGCAATCTTCGGGAAGCCAGCCGATCTTGATCCGCTCGCCCGGTGTCAGGCGGCGTTGATCGGGGGCGTTCCGGGTTTTGATGATGAAGTCGTCCTTGCCCGCGACCTTGAGGCGGGTGCGGAAGATGTCGCCCATATAGATGAACTCCAGCACTTCGGCGTCGAGCGTGTGGGCATCGTCGGACAGGCGTTCGGGGTTCATCTCCACCCGTTCGGGGCGGATCGATACCTGCGTGCGCTCGCCCACGGCGGTGACATTGACCGGCTTGGCGTCGATGATCTCCCCGCCGTCGAGCTTCACCTCGCAGCGAGTGCCGTCGATCTTATCCACGACGCCCTGCAGGGTGTTGTTCTCCCCGATGAACTGCGCAACGAAGCTGTTTTCCGGCGCCTCGTATAGCGTATCCGGCGGCGCAAGCTGCTGGATCCGGCCATCGTCGAAGACGGCGACGCGGTCGGACATCGTCAGCGCTTCGGTCTGGTCGTGGGTCACGTAGACGGTTGTAATGCCCAGGTCGTGCGCCAGGCGCGTGATCTCGAACTGCAGCGTCTCACGCAATTGCTTGTCGAGCGCGCCCAAGGGTTCGTCCATCAGCACGAGTTCGGGCTCGAAGACCAGCGCGCGCGCCAGGGCGATGCGCTGCTGCTGGCCGCCCGACAGCTGCGCGGGGCGCCGGCCTGCAAAATCGTTCATCTGCACCATCCCTAGGGCGCGGGTGATCTTCTCCTCGCGCTCGGACTTGCCGATCTTGCGGACCTCAAGCGGGAAGGCGAGGTTTTCGGCCACCGTCATGTGCGGGAAGAGGGCGTAGTTCTGAAAAACCATGCCGATCCCGCGCTTGTGCGGCGGGATATTGTTGATCGAGGTGCCACCCAAGCGGATGTCGCCGTGAGTCGCCGTTTCGAACCCCGCGAGCATCATCAGGCAGGTTGTCTTTCCCGAACCGGAGGGGCCAAGCATCGTCAGAAACTCGCCCTTGGGCATCGACAGGTTCAGGTCTTTGACGACCAGGTTCACCCCGTCATAGCTTTTCTGCACGCGTTCGAATTCGACGAACGCTGCGTTTGAATTTCCGTCGGCCAATGAAGGCTCCCCGTTGTTTTCATTGCGCGATCATTCGGCGCCGCGCGAGGCGGAGTAAACAGACCCGCCCGCCGCATTGCAACCGATTAGCCCGGATGGGGCGTGCCGCGGGCCCGGATGCCTGTGCGGCGGGCATCATCGTTTGGTCCCATTTGCGCCCCGTTTGTCCGGTAGGCCCGCACGACTGGACGGGGGCGTGGAGCAAAACAGGGACGGCAGCGCATGAATGGACGCCGCGCCGGAGAGATATTTGACGTGCTCAGCGCGGCGCCCGCCGATGCCCTGCGCGCCGTTGCGCGGGTGGCGCCGGCCAGTGCGGTGCAGGCGGTGGGGCCGGGCCTGGTGTTGCGGTTTGGAGAGGCGGACGCGCCCCCACTTTTCGCGGTTCATCTGGACGGCGGGTCTGCGTCCTTGGGCTTTCTGGCCGCCGCGTTGGCGGCTGGGCAGGGTGGCGCCGCGCTGATCGCCGTCACGGACGGGCCGCCCGCGCGCGCCGCGCAGATAGTGCAGGACCTGCGGGACAACGCTGTCGCGCCGCGGATATGCGTCGTCGGTGCGCCGACGGGGCTGCGCGTTCAGGACCGGCACAAGGGGTTTCGGGCCACACAGCTCCATGTCACGGGGCGCGGGGGCTCGTCCGCCGATCCGCGCAGCGGCCCTTCGGCCCTGGACCAAGCCTTGCGCTACACGGCCCTGCTTACGGCGCGGCAGGCCGCGTTCATGGCTGCGGCAGACCCCAACACGCCGTTCGATCCGCCCTGGACAACTCTCAACATCGCGCGTGTCTCCGGCGGGGAGGGGCTGGGCGAGGTGGCGGCGCATGCGCGGGTCGACTGGGATCTGCGCGCGGTGCACGCGGCCGACGCCAGCGAGCTTGCCGCAGCGACAGAGGGCCTGGTGGTCGAGATGAACGCCGTTTTGCAGGCGGTCGCGCCCGGCTGCGGCGCGCGGGAGGAGGTGTTGACCGATCTGCCCCCCCTTTTGCCGCAGCGGCTGAATGCGGCCCGTGATGCGCTTCTGCGCATCGTGCCAGGCACCGCGTCCGCCGCGCGGGACGCCAGCGTTGCCGGTTTTTACCGGGGCCTTGGCGCCGACGTGGCGCTGTTCGGCCCGGACGATGGCGCCCCCGAGGACCTGGAGCGCTGCGCCGAAGTCTTGCGGCAGCTTACGACGCCGGCTTGAACAGCCCATCCTCCTTCAACTGAACATACGCCTGGTCCAGCGCGGTGCGCGCGCGGCGTCCCAGCTCCGCAATCTCCTCCGGCGTGATGACCAGGGGCGGGGAGATGATCATCCGGTCGTAGACGTGCCGCATCACCAGGTTGTTGGCAAAGCAGCGCTCGCGCGTGATGAAGCCCGCCGTGCCCGCATCGGCGGCAAAGGCCGCGCGGCTGTCTTTGTCCGGCGTCAGCGCGAGGCTGCCCATCATGCCGACGATCTTCGTTTCCCCCACCATGGGGTGATCGGCCAGCCCATGCCACATCTCCGCCAGCTCCGGCGCGGCGACATTGCGGACGTGGTCCAACACGTTTTCCTCTTCGAGGATGCGCAGGTTCTCGAGCGCGACGGCGGCGGCGACCGGGTGGCCGGAATAGGTGTAGCCGTGGTTGAACTCGTCCCCTCCGATCACCTCGGCAATCTCGTTCGACACGATGGACCCGCCGATCGGCTGGTAGCCGGACGACAGCCCCTTCGCGATGGTCATGATGTCGGGACGGATGTTCAGCGTCTGGCTGCCGAACCAATTGCCGGTCCGGCCAAAGCCGCAGATTACCTCGTCCGCGATGAATAGGATGTCGTACGCGTCGCAGATCCGCTGGATTTCGGGCCAGTAGGTGCTGGGCGGGACGATCACGCCGCCTGCGCCTTGGATGGGCTCCGCGATGAAGGCCGCGATCTTGTCCGCGCCGTGCGCCAAGATCGCCTCTTCGAGCTCCCGCGCGCGGGCGAGGCCAAAGTCTTCGGGCGACATGTCACTGCCTTCGGCCCACCAATTCGGTTGGCCGATATGTACGATGTTCGGGATCGGCATGCCGCCCTGTGCGTGCATCGCCTCCATCCCGCCAAGGCTACCGGAGCCGACGGAAGACCCGTGATAGGCGTTGCGGCGCGAGATCACGATCTGCTTGTCGGGCTTGCCTTTGGCGGCCCAATACGTCCGCACCATCCGCAGGTTGGTATCGTTCGCCTCCGACCCCGACCCGGCAAAGAAGACGTGGTCCATCCCCTCCGGCGCCAGCTCCGCCAGCTTTTGGGCCAGCGCGATGGCCGGCACATGGGTCGTCTGAAAGAAGGTGTTGTAGTAGGGCAGCTCGCGCATCTGGCGCGCGGCGACATCGGCCAACTCGCACCGTCCGTAGCCGATATTTACGCACCACAGGCCCGCCATCCCGTCGAGGATACGGTTGCCGTCACTGTCGTAGAGCCACACGCCCTCGGCCCGCGTAATGACCCGCGCGCCCTTCGCGTCCAGCGCGGTGCCGGCGGTGAACGGGTGCATGTGGTGCGCGGCGTCCAGCGCCTGCAACTCGGCGGTCGGCATGTGGTTGGTGATGGCTTGCATGGATCCCTCCGGCGTAATCCGATGGACGTAGCCACGGGGCCGCGCCGCCGTCAATGCGGCCCGCTGCCCAAAGGCGCGGCAGCGCGGGCCGCCGGCGCGCAGCAGGGTGACCGACTCAGTTGTAGTCGCGCGCAAAACTTGGCTAACTGACGGGCGAGCCGAGCAAACCGGCCAGACATGGGAGTATGTTATGAAAAAGCTGATGCTCAGCGCCGCGCTGATCGCTGTGGCCGCTGCCGCCAGCGCGCAGGAAGTGCGCGTCTACAACTGGTCCGATTATATCGATGAGGACCTTCTGACCAAGTTCGAGGAAGAGACCGGGTTGGAGCTCGTCTACGACGTGTTCGACAGCAACGAGGTGCTGGAAACGCGCTTGCTGGCCGGCTCGTCTGGCTATGACGTCGTGGTGCCGACCGGCACCTTCCTAGCGCGTCAAATCCAGGCGGGTGTGTTCCAGGAACTGGACAAATCCAAGCTTCCGAACCTGGAGAACATGTGGAACGTGATCGAAGAGCGGACCGTGGCCTATGACCCCGGCAACGCCTATTCGATCAACTACATGTGGGGCACAACCGGGATCGGCGCCAATGTCGGCAAAGTCACCGAAATCCTGGGCGAAGACGCACCCATCGGCTCCCTCGCGCTGGTGATGGACCCCGCGAACATGGAAAAGCTGGCCGAGTGCGGCGTGCATTTCCTCGACGCCCCGACGGAGCTGATCCCCGCCGCGCTGGCTTATCTTGGCGAAGCGCCCGACAGCAAGGACGCCGACGCGCTGGCCAAGGCCGAAGAGGTGCTGGCCGCCGTCCGCCCCTACGTTCAGAAATTCCACAGCTCCGAATACATCAACGCGCTCGCCAACGGTGAGATTTGCGTGGCCATCGGCTGGTCCGGTGACATCCTGCAAGCGCGCGACCGCGCGGCAGAGGCCGACAACGGGGTGGAGATTGCCTACAACGCGCCGTCCGAAGGGGCGCTGATGTGGTTCGACCAAATGGCGATCCCCGCCGACGCGCCGAACCCCGAAGGCGCGCATGCCTTCCTGAACTTTATCATGGACGCGCAGAACATGGCGCAGGCGTCGAACTACGTCTACTACGCCAACGGCAATGAAGCGTCCAAAGAGTTCCTGGAAGAGGACGTGATCGGCGATACCGCGATCTACCCGGACGAAGCGGCGCTCGAAAACCTCTACACCGTGACCACGTGGGAGGCGCGCGATCAGCGCAACCTGACCCGCACCTGGACCCGCATCAAGTCGGGCACCTAACGCGCATCGGGGCGGCCCCAGTGGCCGCCCCTTTTACGTGGAGAGATGCGTGAACCACTCCGACTTCGCCCCCTGGGCTGACCCCGCCGCCACGCCGCTGATCCGGTTCGAGAACGTGACCAAGCGCTTCGGCAGCTTCGTCGCCATCGACAAACTGACGCTCGACATCTTCGAGCGGGAGTTTTTCGCGCTTCTCGGCCCCTCGGGCTGCGGCAAGACCACGTTGATGCGCATGCTCGGCGGGTTCGAGGACCCGACGGAGGGGCGCATTCTGCTGGCGGGGCAAGACATCGCCGGCGTGCCGCCCAACCAGCGGGCGGTGAACATGATGTTCCAGTCCTACGCGCTGTTCCCGCATCTGTCGGTCTGGGACAATATCGCCTTCGGCCTGCGCCGCGACGGGATAGACAAGGCCGACATTGCCGCGCGCGTCGAAGAGATGATCGCGCTCGTCAAGCTGGAGCGGTTCGCCAAGCGCAAGCCGCATCAGATCAGCGGCGGCCAGCGTCAGCGTGTGGCCTTGGCGCGGTCCCTGGCGAAGGCGCCCAAACTGCTGCTGCTGGACGAGCCTTTGGGCGCGCTCGACGCCAAGTTGCGCCAGGACACCCAGTTCGAACTGATGGATATTCAGGAAAAGACGGGCACCACCTTCGTGATCGTCACCCATGATCAGGAGGAGGCGATGACCGTCGCCTCGCGCATCGCGGTGATGGACGAGGGGCGGGTGATCCAGGTCGCGACCCCGCCCGATATCTACGAGGCGCCGAACAGCGTCTATGTCGCCGACTTCCTGGGCGATGTGACCATCATCGCAGGCCAGGCGCGCAAGGACGGCAACGTCTACGACGTGTCCTGGGCCCAGGGTCAGCCGCACATCCGCGTGAACTCCGACCGGCAG
>JBCDFL010000126.1:0-10016 GCA_039178165.1 Pseudomonadota bacterium
GATCGTATCGCGCAAGTTGAAGCGACGCTGCGCGCCCGCGGCATCGCGCTGCTGGTCCTGGCTTTGCCCGACAAAGCGGACATCTATGCCGACAAGCTACCGCGCCGCCGCCCCGCCCAAGTGGCACAGCGGCACGCGTCTGTCCTCACAGACCTATCCCGCTGGGGGGTCTGGACCCTCGACGCCAGCGCAGCTTTGCGGGCCACCCGCCGGCTGTTTCCAAGTTTCCAGCCCGATGACACCCATTGGTCGCCTGCCGGCGCGCGCGCCGTCGCCACTGCCGTGGGCGAAGAGGTGCGGCGGGCTGGCCCCTCGCTCAGCCCTGCGCAGGTCACCACGACCCTTACGGAGCGCGTTCCGCACGATGGCGACCTGCTGGCCTTCGTCCCCACCGGCGCGGCGCGCGCCTGGATCGGCCCTGCCCAGCACACGCGTCCGACCTTCACCACACAGGTGGAGACGGGGGGCGGCCTGTTCGACGCGCCACCCGTCGACGTCGCGCTGGTCGGCACAAGTTACAGCGCGCGGGCCGAATGGCATTTCGCGGACTTTCTGCGCGGCGCGCTTCAGGCCGACCTTATCGATCACGCGGCGGTGGGCGGCGGGCCCTTCGCGCCGATGGAGGCGTTCCTCGCCGGCCTCGATGCCGGTGGGCCGCTGCCGAAACTCGTCATCTGGGAAATCCCCCTCCGCTACACAACACAGGAGAATATGCCGTGAAATCGACCCTCTACGCCGCTCTGCTCGCTCTGCTGACCCCTCTGGGCGCCGCGGCCTTTCCTTACTGCGCGGCACTGCAATCGGCGGACACGGTGCCCAAGAAACACGCCAAACGCGCGCCATTCCTTGCGGACAATGCCGGGCAATGGATCATCGGACAGGACCAGTTGAAAAACGCGTTCGAGGTCACGAATGAGGCGTCCGTTCTGCTGCGCGCCATCGGCGCTGCCTTCCGCGCGCAGGGCAGCACGCTCGTCGTCTTGCCCGCGCCGCCCCGCCCGCTCTTCGTGCCCGACCCGCTGCTGGCTGAGATGGGCCTGTCCCGGGCGGAGCTGGACGCTGGGATCGGCTCTGCATTTTCTGGCTACGTTGCGGCCTTGAACGCAACGGGGATACCTGCCGTCGATCTGTCCAGCTTTGCCACAGGGCCCGCGCGGGACGGCTTCTACTTCACGCGCGACACGCACTGGACACCGGAAGGCGCGGCCCGCGCAGTGGCCGAATTGGCCCAGCTGCTTCGCCCCGATGCGGCGCCTGACCTGCCGCCGTTCGAGGGGCGCTTCACCGAACGCGGCTCCCTCTCCGACGTGGTGGTCGAAGTGTGCGGCACCCAGCCGGCGCCGGAGATTGTGCCGGCGCCCGTCTACGCCCAGGCGGCGGGCGCTGGCGCGCTTTTGGGAACGACCGACGGGCCGCGGGCGGCCCTTGTCGGGACCAGCTTTTCCGACCGCTACCAGCGGGATGCCTACCAGGTCGCCGACGCCATTGCGCACATGTTGGACGCCTCCGTCGCCAATTATTCGCTCACGGGCGGCGGGCCGACCGGCGCCATGCTGGCCTTCATCGAAAGCGGGGCGCTCGGCGCGGGGGGCTACGAAGTCGTGGTCTGGGAAAGCCCCTACACGACCCCCCTGAACAGCGTCGACGGCCTACGCCAGGTGCTTGGCGCCTTGCATGCCGCAACCCCGGCAGGTCCAGCGGAAGTGGCAGAGGTCGGCGACGCGTGGGCCGAACTGCCCCTCGCTTTCGACGCGGCAAGCTTCACCGCACTGAGCATCGAGATGCCGGGCGTGACCGAGGGCAAGCTGTGGGCCGAGCTGATCGCAGAAGACGGGACGCGCCAGCGCTATAGGATGGTCAAATCCAAACGCGTCCCGGCGGAGCGGCGCAGCCCCACGTGGCGCCTTGCGCTGGACGGCCTCGCCGCACCGCAGATCACGCGCGTCAAGCTGCGCCTTCAGGGCGGCGCGCGCACCATGGCGGAGGTGTCGCTGCTGCGTTAGACGTCGACGAAGCCATCCGGTGTCTTGAGCCGGTGCCGGATCGTGTTCGCCTGGCCCAGCGTCTGCTCCAGAAAGCAGCCCTTCTTGGCCGTGTCGATCAGCCGCTCGACGTCGGCCCGCGGGGCGGGGCTGTCGATCAGCAGATCGATCTCGAACGATTTCGGCGCCGTCTCGTAGACCGGACCGGCTTTGGCCCAGTTCCAGACCACGCGGGTTTCCACGCTCAGATCATCGAGCGGCACCTTCAGCCGCTTGGCGAAGGCGCGGAGCTGCGTCATGAGGCACCCGGTCAGGCCAGCCACGAACAGCGCCAAGGGCGGCGGCGCGCTCGCCTCCCCGCCGTGGAACGCACCCTCATCGCTGGCGAGATCGAAATGCTCGTGGAAGGGCCGCACCATGTCGACGCTCAGCTCGTTGCGCATCTTGCCGACCGCGGTGCCGGTGCAGTTGAATTGCACCTCTGTGGTGGCGGGCATCTGGTCCTGATCCATGCTCATGGTTTGACGATCCTGTTGGTGAGGGTGCCGATCTTTTCGATGCGCAGCGCGATCTCATCCCCCGGGGCGAGCTGTTTGCCGATCTCAAGCCCGCAGCCCGTGCCGACGGTACCCGACCCAATCACCTCACCGGGGTAAAGCGTTTCGGAGGCCGAGATATGCTCGATGATCCGGGCAAAGCTGTGGTGCATCTGGCGCGAATTGCCGCCACCCCAACGCTGCCCGTTCACATGCGCCTCCATCTCCAGCGCGGCGGGGTGCGGGACCTCGTCGGCGGTGACGATCCAGGGACCGAGGATGTTGCCGGTGTCGAAGTCCTTGCCCTTGGCGGGGCCGAGCTGGCCCGCCATCTCCACCATCTGGGCGTCGCGGGCGCTCACGTCGTTCAGGATGGTGTAGCCCCAGATGTAGGGCTCGGCGTCCGTAGCCTTGATGTCGGTGCCTTGCTGGCCGATGACGATGGCCAGCTCCAGCTCGATATCCAGGAACTGCGCGTATCCCGGCCAGCGGATGTCCTGCCCGTCCCCGATGAAGGACAACCGATTGCCTTTATAGTAGATGGGTTGGTCATACCAAACCGGCGGGATGTCGAAGCTGCGGCCCGTCATCTTCTCCGCGGCCTTGAACGAGTTCAGCAGATGTTCTTCGAAGACGAGGCAATCGCGGTACTGCACCGGCATGATCGGGCAGCGCATCTGCGCGTCGCTTAAGGCGATGCGATGGTCCCCGCTGTCCAAGCGAGCTTTGGCGGCCGCCAAAGCCTCATCCCCGCCTTGCACCACGGCGACCATGTCTGGGTAGAGATCGGAGAGGTCAGCGACGGTTGCCGCGTCGACCATGACGACAGGCTTGTCGGCGCCTTGGTGATAGATGGTTCCGAATTTCATACTGTCTCCCTGCTTCTTGATCTGAGATCACGCCCGGTGGGCACCACCGGGCAGCCGCCGACCCGCGTCCCGCGGGGCGGCGGCTGCCCTCGCTGCTTCAATCCTCGATAATCGCCACCGCCCGCGTGAACCCCGCCGACGCCGCCTTGATCTTGAACGGGAAGGCGCTGACCATGAAACCTGTGTCCGGCAGTTGGTCGAGGTTCGTCATCTTCTCGATCTGGCAATAGCCCTGATCCATCCCGGCGCGGTGCCCTTCCCAGATGATCGACGCATCGCCTTCCGCGGCATAGCGCGCCGCCGTGTGGATGAACGGCGCATCCCAGGACCACGCATCGGTCCCCACCATCCGCACGCCGCGCGATGTCAGGAAATTCGTCGCCTCCCGGCCAAAGCCGCACCCCTTGGCGAGGTAGTCGGGCTGGCCATAGGCCACGCCGGCGGCCGTATTCACCACCACGATATCGAGGGGCTGCAGATCGTGACCGATGCGCGCCAGCTCCGCCTCTACCTCGCCAGCGCTGACCACGTGGCCATCGGGAACTTCGCGAAAGTCGAACTTCACCCCGCGGCCAAAGCACCAGTCCAGCGGCACCTCGTCGATGGTGATCGCCCGCTCCCCCCCGTTCATCGTCGAATGGTAGTGATAAGGCGCGTCGACATGGGTGCCGTTATGGGTTGTGACCTTCAGCTGTTCGATCCCCCAGCCCTCACCGCCGGGCAGGTCCTCTTTCTGAAGGCCGGGAAAGAACATAAGGATCTGCTCGGCCGTTTGCTGGTGGTCCATATACTCGATCTCCGGCAAGGCCATCGGCGGGTCGGACGCGATGCCGGTCTCCAGCGGGACGGACAGGTCGATATAGCGGCGGGGCATGGGGGCTCCTTTCAGGGGATAAGGCCCGTGGCGATCCACGGGAAGGCGAGGACAAGGCCCAGGACGACCAGCATCATCAGCGCGAAGGGCGCGGCGCCGGCGAAGATGTCGCCGAGCGTGATGCTTGGATCGTCCAGCGTGGCCTTGATGACGTAGACCGAGATGCCGAAGGGGGGGGTCAGCAGGCCAATCTCCACCGCCAGAACGGTGACGATGCCGAACCACACCAGGTCGATATCCATCGGCGTGATGACGGGCAGCATCAGCGGCACGAGGATCAGCATGATGGACGAGCTATCGAGGATCATGCCCAGCACGATTACCACCGCGCAGTAGATCAGCATCAGGCCCCAAAAGCCCAACTGCGCTTCGGCGGCGAAGCTGCCCATGCCCGCGGGCACGCCGCTGAGCGCGAGCATGCGCGAGTACATCTGCGCGGCGATGATCAGGAAGCAGACCGTGGCTGTGACCAGCCCCGTCTCCACCAGCACGCGCCACAGCGCAGCGAGGGACAGGCGCCGCATCGCAAACCCCAGGGCAAGCGCGCCGATGGCGCCCATCGCGCCCGCCTCCACCGGGGTGAAAAGGCCGGTATAGATACCGCCGAGCACCAGCAGGATCAGCCCCGCGATAGGGCCGCCCTTGGCCAGGTAATCCCGCCCGCTCAGCCCCGCGCCGCCTTGGGTGTCTACGTTGCCGATCGAGGCGGGCGCGAGGATCGCCATGGCGACGATGCCGAACGAGAAGAATACGGCCAGAAGCAGCCCCGGCCCAATCCCAGCGATGAACAGATCACCGATGCTCTGCTCCGCCAAGATGCCGAAGAGGATCAGCAGCAGCGAGGGCGGGATCATCATGCCCAGTACGCTCGATCCCGCAACGACCCCAACGGCGAAACGTGGGGTGTAGCCATGCCGGCGCATCTGCGGCACGGCGATCTTGGTGAAGACGGCGGCCGAAGCGATGGAGATGCCGGTGATCGCGGCAAAGATCGCGTTCGCGCCCACCGTCCCGACGCCCAGCCCCCCTTTCAGCCGGCGAAACATCGCCGCGGCGACATCGAACGCATCTCGGCCAAATCCTGCCTCCGACACGATGAACCCCATCAGAACGAACAGCGGCACCACGCCGAAGAAGTAGCTGCCAATCGCATCGTTCGCGGCCAGGCCTAACAGGCGCGCGGCCAGCTCCGCGTTGTCGCGCATCAGCCAGACGCCGACGAAGGAGCAGACCATCAGCGCAATGGGCACGTGCAGGCCCGCCAGGACCAGCAGACCCATCACCAGCAAAGCGACAAGGCCGATGTCGAAGGGTGTCACGCGTGGCGCCTCCAGATGCGGGCGGCGAATTGCAGGATGAGGACGCCAGCGCCGACGATCAGGGTCAGCTTCACGGGCCAGGTCGGCGCGGTAAAGCTGCCGACGGCACCGACGAAATCGCCGCGCGTCCAGGCGCGCAGGAACATCGGCCAAGAGGCGTAGACGATCACGCCGACCACCGCGATGCCCGCGAGGTCAAACAGCGATTCCAGTGCCTTGGCTAAGCCAGGGAGGCGCCGGCCCAGCGCCGTCAGCAGCGCATCGGAGCGGGTCAGCCGCCCCGCCCTCAGGGCCGCCGGGATCTGCAGAAACACAATCGCGACGATGGAGAGGGTCACCAGCTCCGGCACTCCGGCCACCGGCGCACCGGCCAAGTTGCGGCCCGCGACGTCGACACCGACCAGCACCATGAGCAGCAGGATCAACCCCGAGCCGACAACGTTCAGCCCCTGCGTCACCGCATCGAGCACGCGCAGCGGGACAGGGTCCCGCCGCGCTGCCTCGCCGCTCACTCCTGGTCCCAATTGCGCAGGGGCGTCGCGCCCGCCGCGCGCATGCGATCCATATAGGTGCTCAGGATTTCGGAGGCGGGTTTGCCTTGTGCGTCCAGCGTCTGGGCCCAGGTTTTGGCCGCGTTGTCCATGCCTTCGGCCCAGGCGGTGCGCATCGCGTCCGGGGCCAAGCTGACGGTCGCGCCAGCAGCCTCCATCGCGGTGAGGGCGTCATCCACCGTCTTCTCCAGATCGGTCAGATACCAGTTCTTCGCAGCTTCCGATCCGGCGCGGAAGGCGGCTTTAGCCTCGTCCGGCAGACTGTCCCACCACGCCTCATTGGCGCAGAGCGACCCTGAATATTGCGCCCCGAGCCCGAAGCGCGTGACGTTCGGCGCCACCTCGAACAGCTTGCCCGGCAGCGCGGCGGAGGCGAAGACGATCACCCCGTCGTACACGCCCGTCTTCAGCTCGTTATAATAAGTCGTCAGGTTGCCCGACACGCCCACCGCGCCGGTGCCCGACAGCCAGTTAATCGCCGCGCCTGGGGCCGCGATCTTCCGCCCGTCCAGATCGTCCAGGCTGTCCACCGGGAAATTGGTCATCAGCAGGTAATCGTCGATGGCAATGGGCGCGCCCAGATAGACGACACCGTTCTCACCGTAGGCTTCGGTCATCGCGGGCACATCGGCGTGCATGTCTTCGATGACGGTGCTGATCGTGCGCAGATCGTCGCTGACGAAGGGCGTGTAGTAGGTCACGTTTTGGACGGCGAGCTTGGCCGGATCGAACAGCGACGAACAGGTCCCGATCTCTGCCAGGCCGGCCTCGACAGCCTCAAGTTCTTCGCCCACCTTGGCGATGGCGCCGCCGTATTGCTCGGAGAAGGTGACCGTGTGGCCGGCCGCTTCAAGCTCCGACGTCACGGTCGGGATGAAATGTTCGGAGATCATGCGCACCCAGCGGAAGACCGGCGGGTGGCCCGCCGCGATGGTGACGTTGAAGCTGTCCGAGGCGGCGGCGCCCGGCACGACCAGCGCCAGCGCGGCGGCGATCAGATGTTGATTTTTCATGAAAAGTCTCCTCCCAAAGACGTTGTTATGTATGGGGTCAGTCCGGCGGCGCGGCGGCCAAGGCGTCCAGCCCCCCTTCGACGTAGGTGATGAGCGTGCCCAGCCGGTCCTGCACCGGCTGGCCCGCGAATTGTTCGGCCCGGTCGCTGCTGCCGAGCGCGGTGACCAGCGTGCCGATGGCCAGGTTGTAGGCCCAGGCGACGGCCGCGCGGGATGCGTCGGGCCGCGCCTGCGACAGGGCCGCGATGAAGGCCTCCGCGACCTCATCGTAATGGGCGCGCACCAGCGCCTTGTCGCGCGCATCGCCCGCCGTCATCCCGGCCAGGATACGGGCGTAGGCGCGGCCCCCGCCCATCGGCCCCAGCGGCGGGCCGAGGAGCGCGGCCAGGATGCGGCGCACGGCATCCGGCGCCCCGAGGTCGATCGGCGCAAGCTGCGCGAGGCGTTCGGCGTTGATCAGGCCCGCGCGCCGGTCGATCACGGCGGCGTAGAGGCCTTCCTTGCCGTCGAAATGATAGTGCAACAACCCGCTCGCCACGCCGGCGGCATCCGCGATGGCCTTCATGGACGCGCCCGAAAAGCCGTCCGCGGCAAAGGCCGCCTCCGCGGCGTCGAGGATCCGGCTGCGCCCGTCGGTGGGCGCGCTGCTGGGGTGTGCGGAATCGCGCATGTTGGCACGCTAGCTGCTGACTGATCGACCAGTCAACACATCTATGGCGAGAACTGTGTAAAGACATACGGAAGCGAATGTTCCGATGCCGTGCCGCACCGCCGCCGTGAAGCCCGCGCACATAGTTTGGGAGGCTTTCGGCAAGGGGAGGCCGGACGGCGGCAAAGCCCCGTCCGGCCCAGTATCGCCTGCGCAGGCTCAGAGCCCAGGCTGGGCGGGCGGCGCCACGATGCCATAGTCCGCAACATCCCGAACCCACCAGTCGGCATAGCCTGCGGTGCCGTTCACCATCACTTTCACGCCCGCAGAGGTGCGCTCGCCGTCCGTGCTGATGGTGATCGTGTCGCCATCGAAACTCATCAGCGTCAGGGTCACAGGCTCGTGGTAGGTCAGCATCTGCTCTTCCAGAAGGCTCACGGCGATACGTTCGCCCATGCGCAGGCTGTCGTAGTAGTCCGAGTTGTAGTGGACCCCCGCGATATTGCGCCCGATGGAGATGTTGGCGGCCAGCTTGTCCAACTCCTCTATCAGCGTGGCGTCATTGCCGTCCGTGCGGTGGGATTTGATCAGCTTGTCCTGCTTGTTCACGGCACGGAACGTGTTGCCGCCCTCAATGGCGTCGCTGAACTTTATCTCCGTATCGAAGAATGCCTTGAGGATCGTCACACAGGCGCCCGCGACGGTCGCATGACCCGCCCCGTAGGCCGGGTGCATCGGCGAGCCTTCGATAAAGGCCATCGGCAGCAGGAAAGTCTTGTCCACATGGAGCGGCCCGACGCCGACCCCGCCGTTCACATGCGCGTTGAGCTGGGCGATCCAGTCCAGGATCGAGCCTGGCCGCGCCGCCGCAGCACCATCCTCGAAGCCGAGCTCCGAAAGCATGCTCTTCAACTTGACGATTGCGCCGGGGTCCATTGCTCCGACATGACCATTCGCGACTTGGGCAAGGCGCGCGGCGATCACCTCGGGCCGGGCTCGGCGATGCACCTGGAATTTTGTCCGCCGCGCGGCGCGCAATCCGCGGGTGGCCACTTCGGTCACGAGGCTGAGGATGTGCGGCCCGCCCCAAGTCGCGAAGCCCATGCTGTTATCGGGGCGTTTCTCGTTGATGGGGTTTCCGCCATCCACAGGCACGTCGTTCCCGAGCATTATCAGGCAAGCGTTCAGATAGGCCTGGTAAAGCGCATCGAAATGCACGTAGCCGGCCAGGTCGCGGGGCGTGTGGATGCGCCGCGTCTTGGGATGCAGCGGCTGGTCGTACTTCGTGCCCTGCTGAACCTCGAGCCACGCATCCCAGGTCGTCATGTAATCGACATGCTCCTGCGGCACCAACTGGGCTTGGGTCGTCGTCTGCAAGCCGTATTCGATCTTGCCGTCGACGACGTTGAAGCCCGATCGCTTGCTTGTCGTGCCCAGCAGCATGAACTGCGAGATGTAGGGCCCTTGCTTCGACCCCGGCGTGGAGCCGCGGAAAAGCACCTGTGCGGTCAGACCTGCCTCTGGGCTTTCCCACATTGCGACACGGCGCCGTTTCTCGTGGTGGGTCAGGGCGTGACCGCGGCACCCGACGGGCCGTCCGTCGGTGTCGAACCAGCTGAGGCTGCGCAGCTGCTTCACCAGATCGCCAATGGTCACTGGTGATCCGTTGGTCGTGATGTTCGGAATCTTCGTGGCGGGCTTTTGTAGCTCCTCGAAGGGGATGTCGCGGGTCAAGGCCATGGCGTAGACTGTGGCCATCTCGGCGCACAGCTCGCTCAGGCCGAGCTTGGGCGCCGGCGCCATGGCCACCGCGTCCGGGTCGGCGCTGATGTCATTGAAATAGACACCGGCCAGCGGGCTTTCCCATTTCCGTTGGTCTGCGCCCGCCGCGATGGACAGCCCGCCCATCAAGGGATCGCCCTCCACCAAAGCCGTGCGGAAGTCCTCGTACATCTGCGGATCGACCAGACCGTATTGATCGTGGGGCAAGCCCTTCGTGAAGCTTGCGGGCTGCGCCTTGGGGTACAGCGCTTCGTCGCCGTTATCCTTCGCGCTGAGCTGCGGGAGGCTGACGGCGCGTGCCACCGCGGCGAAGCGGCGGGCCTCCGCCTCGCTCCGGCGGCTGCTGGCGGATGGAAGGGTCGGTTGTGTCATCTTTGGGCTCCAATATCCCTGTGGCCCGCCGGGTTGGGGCGGGCCGAAATGAGGGCGGGGCATGCCCCC
>JBCDFL010000127.1:0-9919 GCA_039178165.1 Pseudomonadota bacterium
CCCATCATCAGGCTAAAGAGGCCCTTGGCGGCATGGCCCAGGGCAAAGTCGGGCGCGGCGTCCAGCACGCGGCCCAGGTGATGGGGGGTCTGGGTGCCGTGGCTCAGAAAGCCGCGGATCACACCATTCCAATCCTCGACCGCGGCGGCAGAGGGCAGATGGACAGGGCAATCACACAGATCGTGGAACATGGCGGCGGCACCTTCACGGAAACGTCGGTTATCGTTGTTTCCTACATACCGTGTGCCGCGGTTTTGTATGCGCCCTCACACGCAGGTGTGAACGGCATCGGCGGTTTCGTGACCCAAGGTGCTGATTTTGCGGGCGGGACCGCCCATGCGGTGCCCGCGGGAACAGTCTATGACATATCGCGCGCGCTGCGCTGCAACATTTCCAGCACCGCGTCCGTGTCTTGGCCGCAGCGCGGCGGGGCGCGGCGGTAGGTGACGGGCGTTTTGGACAGCTTCAGCGGGTTGCCGAGCAGGCGTATGGGTGCGTCGCCGTTCGTCATCTCGACCACCGCGCCGCGGGCCTGCGCCTGGTCCGAGTTCAGCGCCTCCGCCACGTCATGGATCGGCCCCACGGGCACCTTCACGCTGTGCAGGCGCGCCAGCACCTCGTCCTTCGGCACTTGGGCGAGGGCCGGGCGCAGACGCTCCATCAGGGCGCCGCGATGCTCGATCCGGCCGACATTGGTGGCAAAGCGGGGGTCTTGGCCCGTCTGCTCCAGCCCCATCACGTCGCAAAAGCGCTGGAATTGCGCGTCGTTGCCGACTGCCACCAGGATATGCCCATCGCTGCAGGCGAAAGCGTCGTAGGGGACGATGTTGGGGTGCGCATTGCCGCGCCGCTCGGGCACCTGGCCGGAGGTCAGATAGTTCGTGCCTTCGTTGATCAGCCACGCCATGGAGGCATCGACGAGGCTCAGGTCGATATGCTGGCCTTCGCCGGTCGCGTCCCGGTGGCGCAGGGCGGCGAGGATGCCGATGGTTGCGTACATCCCGCACATCACGTCCGCGATGCCGACGCCGACCTTGGTGGGCACGCCGTCTGGGTCCCCGGTCAGGGACATGATCCCGCCATAGCCTTGCGCCATCAGGTCATAGCCCGGCTGATCCCGGTTCGGCCCCGTCTGCCCGAACCCGCTGATGGAGCAGTAGACAAGGCTCGGATGCGCTTTGGTCAGGGTGGCGTGGTCCAGCCCGAACTTCTCCAGCCCGCCGGGTTTGTAGTTCTCGATCACGACATCCGCGCGGGCGGCCAGGGCGCGGATGGTCGCCTGGCCTTCGTCCGTGCGCAGGTCCACGGCGATGGAGTGTTTGTTGCGGTTAGCGGCCACGAAATAGGCGCTGAGGTCTGTCTTGGTCCCGTCCTTGTCTGTCGCGTAATGCGGCCCCCAGCCGCGCGTGTCGTCCCCGCCTGTGGCGGGGTTCTCGACCTTGATGACCGTCGCGCCGAGGTCTCCCAGCAGCTGCGTACAGGTCGGCCCCGCCAGAATGCGCGACAGATCGAGGATGAAGAGTCCGTCAAGGGCGCCGGGAGTCATGACAATCCTCCGCTGTAAGGTCCCGCCCGCTGGAACAGCGGGCAGCCCCCGAACCGCCCCCCCGTCGGTCTGAAGGTCCGCCTTTGGCGGAACAAGCGGGGGCTTCGCCTCCACCCCGCGCGGTTCCGGGGCTGCCCTATGTGCGACGATTCGAGTGTGGGAAATCTGGGCAGAGCGCTCGCCCGGTGGGAACCACCGGGCAGCCCCCGTCCCGCCCCCCGCGGGTCGGGGGCTTTGCCCCCACCCCGCCGTGACGGGGGCTGCCCTAACCGCTCCGGGCAGACATCATTCTTAAATCCGCCCATCGTAGGCCCCCCGGTCGATATGCGCCGCGATCACCGTGAACGTCTCCGCCTCCAGCGCGTCCGCCATGGCCGCGCGCATCTCTGCCCGGCTGCGCACATCCACGCCGCGCCCGCCCATCGCGCGGCCCAGCGCGGCAAAGTCGTGAGTGCCGAAATCCACGCCGTTGTTCGCCATCTGCCGCTGCCGCTGCTTCAACTCGATCAGCGCGAGGGACGCATCGACGAACACCACGAAGACGCAGGCGAGGCCCTCTTCGGCTGCGGTCGACAATTCCCCGGCGACCATGAGCATCCCCGCGTCCCCGGAAAAGCTGACCACGGGCCGGTCGGGGCTCGCCAGCTTGGCGCCCATGGCCAGCGGCACTGCGCAGCCCATCGTGCAGAGCGCGCTCGACTGCATCAGCCCGCGCGGGGCGTCGCAGCGCCACATCTGGCTCAGCAGGATACGGTGCGCCCCGCTATCGGCTGTCGCCAAAGTCCCCGCCGGGCAGGCGGCCCGCGCTTCAGCAATCACCGCTGCGGGCCCCCAATCGCCATCCGCGGGGAAAGCCTCGGCCAGCGCGCCTTTCGCCTCCGCCACCGCATCGCCCCACGCCGCCGCGCCGGGCGTGGCCGCGTCGCGCAACGCTTCCAGCGTTGCCGCAACGGAGCCGACGATGTTCACGCTGGCCTGGTGC
Source organism: Pseudomonadota bacterium (assembly GCA_039178165.1). Lineage (GTDB taxonomy): Bacteria > Pseudomonadota > Alphaproteobacteria > Rhodobacterales > Rhodobacteraceae > JBCBCP01. The sequence goes on from JBCDFL010000127.1 coordinate 2,529, forward strand.
ATGTAATGCGTGTTGGGCTCCGCAGAGATGTCGATGACCTGGCACTGCGCCTGGTCCCAGATGTCCCGCCAGCCCGGCCGCATCTCGATCGGGTCGTAGCCCGCGCAGAGGATCAGGTCCGCCGATTGCACGAATGGCACCAGCGTCCGGTCCGCCAACGGCGACAGGCCCGCCCCGCCCAGGGACAGGGCATGGCCCTCGTCCAGCATCCCCTTCGCCTTATAGGATGTGATGACCGGCATGCCGAACGCTTCAGCAAATCCCGCCACATCCGCGCCGTCATTCAGCGCATCGACCCCGGCGATCATCACCGGGCGTCGCGCGGCGCTCAAAGCTGCCGCCACCGGCGCGAGGGCCGACGCCGAGGGTACGACCGGCAGCGCGTCCGGGCGCCGGGGCGGCACAGCATCCGGCACCGCGGCATCGGCCACCCCAACCGGAACGTCGATGAAGACCGGCCCGGGCTGGCCCTGCGTCGCGATGCCCACGGCCTTGTCCGCGACCAGATGCGCGGCACCGGGATCAAGCGTAAACGTCGCCTTCGTCACCGGCGCGAACACCGCCCGCTGGTCCAGAACCTGGTGGGTGTAGCTCTGCGCCTCCGCCGCATCGACGCAGCCCGCCAGCACGATCAGCGGCACCCGGTCCTGCAGCGCGTTGGCGACCGTATTCACCGCGTTCAGCGCGCCCGGCCCCACCGTCGCCACCAGCACGCCCGGCGCGCCGGTGCGGTGCCACGTCCCCTCGGCCATGAAGCCCGCCGCGTTCTCGTGTTTGCAGAGGACAAAGCGGATGCCGACAGCCTCCAGCGCGTCCACAAGGGTCAGCACCTCGCCCCCCGGCATCCCGAACGCGGTGCGGCATCCGGCCTCGTAAAGGCGCAGGGCGATGGCGTCGGCAGCACGCATGGGGCTCTCCTCGTCTGGTCCCGCCGGGCCTAACAGAGGGGGCCCTGCGGCGCAAATAACCGCGCTGCGAGGGCGGCGCCAGGGCTTGACGCCGGCCCGCCGGGCCCCTCTATGCAAAGGCATGGTGCGTGAATTCCAGATCACCGGCCTCAACTGCGCGGGCTGCGTTGGGCGGGCCGAAGCGGCCCTGGCCGCGATCCCCGGTGCGGGCGGCGCGCAGGTCAACCTCGCCAGCCACAGCGGTCAGGTCGCCGGCGTCACCGCCGCCGCGGTCGAAGAGGCCCTGGCCCGCGCCGGCTATCCCGCCCGCCGCGTCACCGCGGAGCTGTCGGTGCCGGAGATGCATTGCGGCAGCTGCGTCGCGCGGGTGGAGGACGCGGCGCGGGGCGCCGGTGCCCTGTCGGCAGAGGCCAATCTGGCCGAACGCGCCCTGCGGGTGGAGATGCTGGCCGGCGACGCGGCGGGCCTGGCAGATCTGCGCGCCGCGCTGGCGCAGGCGGGCTTCGCGGCGGAGGTCGTCTCGGACACGCCGGAGGTCCCGGACGAGGCGCCCGCCGCCCTTCACCGGTTCGAGATGGCGGCGGCGCTCAGCCTGCCGGTTCTGGTGCTGGAAATGGGCGGCCACATCTTCCCGGCCTTTCACCACTGGATCATGCGCACCATCGGGATGGAGACCTCGCACCTCATCCAGATGATCCTCACGCTCATCGTCCTCGCCTGGCCGGGCGCCGGGTTCTTCGCGCGCGGAGTCCCAGGGATCTTGCGCGCGCGGCCCGATATGGACGCGCTGGTGGCGCTGGGCACCTCCGCCGCGTTCGGCTTTTCCGCAGTCTCGGCCCTGGCGCCGGGCCTGCTGCCGCCCGGCAGCGCGGCGGTCTATTTCGAGACGGCGGCGATCATCGTGACGCTGATCCTGCTGGGCCGCTGGCTGGAAGCGCGTGCCCGCGCCCGCACCGGCGACGCGGTGCGCGCGTTGATGGATCTGGCGCCGGACACGGCTGTGCTGCTGCAGGGCGGCGCGCCGAAGGACGTGCCCGCCCGTGATGTGGCCGTCGGGGACCGCCTGCTGCTGCGCCCCGGCGCGCGTGTGCCGGTCGACGGCGTCGTCGCCGCCGGCATCAGCACCGTGGACGAAGCGCTCCTGACCGGGGAGCCGGTGCCGGTCTCCAAAGCCGAGGGCGATAGCGTCAGCGCCGGCTGCATAAACGGCGCCGGCACGTTAGAGATCACCGCCACCGGCGTAGGGGCGGAGACCAGCCTCGCGCGCATCGTCGCCATGACCCGCCGCGCCCAGGCCGCGCGCCTGCCGGTGCAGGAGGTCATCAACCAGGTCACGGCCTGGTTCGTACCGGCGGTTTTGGCCATCGCCGCGCTGACCTTCGGAATCTGGCTGGCACTGGACGGGCTGGGGCCTGCTGTCGTCGCGGCGATCTCTGTCCTGATTATCGCCTGTCCCTGCGCGATGGGCCTCGCGACGCCGGTGTCCGTCATGGTCGGCACCGGGCGCGCGGCGGAGCATGGCGTGCTCTTCCGGACCGGCGCGGCGCTGCAGCGGCTGGGGCAGGTCGCCTGGGTGGCCTTCGACAAGACCGGCACAGTCACGCAAGGCGCGCCGCACCTGACCGATCGCGCCTTTGCGGATGGCGTGGACGGGACGGCCCTGATGGCCCGCATCGGCGCGCTGGAGGCGCAGTCCGAGCACCCGTTGGCGCGCGCGCTGGCGCGGGAGGCCGGGGACCTCGACGTCGCCGAATTCCGCGCGACACCGGGTCAGGGGGCCGCCGCGCGCGTCGCGGGCCGCGCGCTGCGCGTCGGCAATGCGGGTTTTATGGAGGGGGCCGATTTCGGTGCGCTCGCGGACCGTGCAGCGTCCTGGGCCGCCGAAGGGGCGACGCCGATCTTCGTGACCGAAGAGGGCCGTGCGGTGGCCGCCCTCGCCCTGCGCGACCCGCTGCGCGCGGATGCGCCGGCGGCGATGGCGGGTCTTCGGGGGCAGGGGCTGTCCCTGGCGCTGATGTCCGGCGACGTGCCGGCGGCGGCGGATCACATCGGCGCTGCTTTGGGCATGGACGCCGTGCACGGCGGTCTGCGCCCCGAAGACAAGGTGGCGGCCTTGCGCGGCCTGCCCGGTCCGGCGGCTTTTGTCGGGGACGGGATCAACGACGCGCCCGTCCTGGCGGCGGCCGAGGTCGGTATCGCCATTGCGGGAGGCGCGGATGTGGCGAGTGAGGCGGCGGGCGTTGTCCTCACGGCCCCCGGCCCGGCCCCGGTTGTGCGTGCGGTGGCGCTGAGCCGCGCGACGATGCGCAACATCCGCCAGAACCTCGTCTGGGCGTTCGGCTACAACGTGCTGCTTATCCCCGTCGCGGCGGGGGCTTTGGTGCCCTTTGGCGGCCCGACGCTGTCCCCGGCCCTCGCGGGCGGCGCGATGGCGCTCAGCTCCGTCGCCGTCGTGACCAATGCCCTGCGCCTGCGGCGGGCTTAGGGGCGGCGGTGTCTAGTGCTTTGCATCGATCAGGCAAGAAATAGGTCCCAAGTCCTCGGCGCTTAGCCCACCGGCCTCCGCGAGGAGGCCGACACGCCGGCCGCCCCCATGGGCGGCGTGTTCCACGCCACCCGCGGCTGGCTTGGTGCTAAGCGAAACTGCTGCCCCTGGACTTCAACCCTATCCACGAAACAATGGAAGCTGGCGGCCGCACGCCCACGAATGCGCGGGTCTGGCCGCCACGAGCCGCCTGTAACGTTGGCGGTTGCGATCTCCGCCGGGGCGACGGATCGTTCTATCGCACCCCCGCCGACTGCCTCCCGGGCCAACGACCAACCCAAGTCCAGCACACGCGCCCCGCATCCCGGGCGGGCCGGGGCGGGCGCATTGCGCGAGCCTTTTCTCTTTGGAAACGTGTGGCGCCACACCTTTGGCGGTCTTGGATGACATCTGGGATCCCGCCGGCCCACCTGGTGCGGCGGGCCGTCCTTGACCTTGGAGTCCGTGTCGACGCGGGCCTTATCCCCCGCGCAGATGAACCAAACCTGACCTGAGCGTACGCTGCCGCCGCCCCGCCGCAAGCCCAGTCAGCGCCGCCGGTCGCGGCGGGCGCTCATCGGTTGGAAGGCCACGCCCACATGCGCCTCGCAATAGGGCTTGCCCTGCTGCACGGGCAGTCCGCAGAACCAAAAATCATCCGTCGCTGGATCACCGACCGGCCATTTGCAGGTCCGCTCCGTCAGCTCCATCAGGCTCAGCCGCTTGGCCTTCTTCTCGACCTCGCTGACCTTTGCCAAAGCCTCGGGGCTGATCTCGTTCGCGGAGGGCTGCGGGGGCAGGGGTTGGCCCGCGGGAATGATCTGCTTGCGCGCGGGCAGGGGGGCGGGCTTGGCCTCCTCCGCTGCTGGCGCGGCTTCGGGTTCGGGCTTGGGCGCCGGCTTTGCCTTGGCTTCCGCCTTGGGCGCCGGCTTGGCCTTCGCCTCGGGCTTGGCCGCCGGGCTGGGCGCCGCGCCGGAGCCGGCGCGGTTCGACAGGCCCAAACGGTGCACTTTGCCGATCACCGCGTTGCGGGTGACGCCGCCGAGCTCTTTGGCGATCTGGCTCGCCGATTGGCCCTCGCCCCACATCTTCTTGAGCGTTTCGACCCGCTCTTCCGTCCAGGACATCGCATCCCCTTCAAAAACACCGGGGCGGCCCGTCCCGAGCCGCCCGTCAAAATCCATCTCTCTATTTTAGGGATGCAGCGCGCGGGCGCAAGGTGCGGCGCCCCGCCGCCGCGCCCCGGGGTCAGTCCGCGGCCCGCACGAAGGGCGCCGCAAAACTGACATTGAAGACATGGAGCGTCCCGTCCGGCAGCAGCGCCAGATCGGTCATGTGCGCCTGCGCAAACGTATCCGCATCCACGCCCGGCGGGGCATAGAGCTGCACGATCAGAACGCCGTCCTCTTCGAACGCCGTCTTGCCGCCATAATCCACCACCGCGCCGAAGGCCGTGATCTCGCCGCCCGCGATGGTCATGACCGACTGGGCCTCGTCCACTTCCACCCAGGTGCCTTGCAGCGCCTCGGGCAGCGCCGCCGCGCGGTCTTGCCGCGGCGCATCGCCGGCACCCCCTGTCACCAGCGCCAGCGCCCCCAGCGCCGCTGCTGCAAAAGTTGCCGTCCCAATCCATACGCCCTTCATCTCGCCCGCCCCTCGCGCCAGGCCAGCAGAAGCGCCCCGGCAATGATGATCGTAGCGCCGATCAGCGTCACCGCGTCCGGAATCACACCGTAGAACAGCGCATCGTAGAGCGCCGCGAAGATGAGCGTCCCGTAGCTGAACGGCGCGACGAAACTCGCATCCGCCCGCGCCATCCCGTTGATGAAACAGGTCTGCGCCACGGCCATCATCAGGCCCAAAGCGGCCATCATCGCCCATTGCGGCCCGCTGGGCGCCTGCCAGACCCACAGAACCAGTACGCTCATCATGCACACGCCGACGATGTTGTTCACGATGAGGATCGAAAACGGGTTCTCCCGCCGGGTCAACTGCTTGATCACAATGAGCTCGAAGCCGAAGACCACCGCCGCCCCCAGCGCAAAGAGCGCGCCAGCCTCGAATTGCCCGGGCGCCGGGCGCAAAAGGACCAGCATCCCCGCCAGCGCGATCCCGGCCGCAAGCCAGCGCCACGGACCGACCCGTTCGCGCAGGAAGAGGATGGCGAAGAACATGCCGAAGACGGGGCTCAGAAAGCTGATGGCCGTGGCATCGGCCAGCGGAATGACCTGCACCGCCGCGACCGTCAGCGCCAACCCCGCGGCGCCAGAGCCGGTGCGCAAAACGTGCAACCCCAGATGCGGGCGTTGGAGCGCAGGGCGCAGCACCGCATAGGCCAGCCCAAAGCCCATCAGCGCGAAGGTGAAGCGCCCCCAGACGATCTGCGCCGGGTGCAGCCCGGCGCCAAAGTCGTCCGAGCCGAGCGCCTTGGCCAGCAGCGTGGTGCCCGCGATGAAGGCCGTCGCCGCTGTGACCAGCAGCGCGGCCAGCGCGTTGTTCTGTGACTTGGCGGCGTACATGGTGCTTCCTTGCGCGGGCCGGCCCGAACTTACAAGTGGACAGCCGCCGGCAACCCCGTTAAGCCCACCCCATGGTATATCAGGCGACCCATACGACCCTTCGACGACGCGCTTAAGCGCGCGCGCCTGCCTGCCATTCTCCAACCCGCTTGACCGCCCCTCCGCGTCCATTGCTAATGCATGGGCGGTCCCATTCTCAAAGGAAGATCCAGATGATCCCGTCCGTCCTGCCGACCTATAACCGCGCGCCGCTGTCCTTCGTGGCCGGCGCGGGCGCCTGGCTGACCGAGGCGGACGGGCGACGTTTCCTGGATCTGGGCGCAGGGATCGCGGTCAACGCGCTGGGCCACGCCCATCCCGCGCTGACCGAGGCGCTGACCCAGCAGGCCGGCGCGCTCTGGCACACCTCCAACCTCTACCACATCCCGCAGCAGAAAACCCTCGCGGACAAGCTGGTGGCGGCGACCTTCGCGGATACGGTCTTCTTCACCAATTCGGGGACCGAGTCCTGCGAGTTGGCGGTGAAGATGGCCCGCAAATATTGGTACGAGGCCGGCCATCCGGAAAAGACGGACCTCATCACCTTCTCGGGCAGCTTCCACGGCCGTTCCTCTGCCGGGATCGCGGCGGCAGGCTCGGAGAAGATGACCAAAGGTTTCGGCCCCCTGCTGCCGGGTTTCGTCCACCTGCCCTTCGGCGATTGGGACGGCGTGGCGGAGGCCATCACCGAGACAACCGCCGGCATCATGATCGAGCCCGTGCAGGGCGAGGGCGGCATCGTGCCCGTCCCCGACGCGGTGCTGAAGGACCTGCGCACGCTCTGTGATGAGCGGGGCATTCTGCTGATCCTGGACGAGGTGCAATGCGGTGTCGGCCGGACCGGCAAGCTCTTTGCGCACGAATGGGCCGGCATCACCCCCGACATCATGCTGGTGGCTAAGGGCATCGGCGGCGGCTTCCCCCTGGGCGCCGTCCTCGCCACCGAAGAAGCGGCCAGCGGCATGACGGCCGGCACGCATGGCTCCACCTATGGCGGCAACCCGCTGGGCTGCGCGGTGGGCTGCGCGGTGCTCGACATCGTGGACGATCCCGCGTTTTTGGGCGAGGTCAGCCGCAAGGCCGCGCTGCTGCGCCAAAAGCTCGAAGGGCTGATCGCCGCGCACCCGGACGTCTTCGACTCTGTGCGCGGATCGGGCCTCATGCTCGGCATCAAGTGCAAGGCCACCAACACCGACATCGTCGCCAAGGGCTACGAGGCACACGTTCTCACCGTCCCCGCGGCGGACAACGTGATCCGCCTCCTCCCCCCGCTCACCATCACGGACGAGGAAATCACCGAGGCCATCACCCGCCTCGACAAGGCGGCAACCGCTATGGCGGCGTGACCCCCTTCACTTGGCGAAAAACAACTCCGGGGGGTCCGGGGGGGGGGGGGCCCCC
>JBCDFL010000128.1:0-9868 GCA_039178165.1 Pseudomonadota bacterium
CATCACCGAAATCCGCTCCCCCGGCGGCTACCTGCGGCATCTGACACGCGAGGCGATCGAAGGACGGTTCTCCGTCACGCGACTGGTCATGGCTCAGATCCATCGTGAACCGGCGGCGCGGGCGAGTTGACAGCTGTCAACTATCCGCCTGCGACTGGAATTCTTGACGGAATCCGGGTCAGACCGCACAATGCAATTAACCACGCAAACTGGCGGAGCAACCGCCGGGCGAGGCGAAGGGCAGAGATGGCGTATCCGCACTCACATGTGCAGCGGAGGTCGATGCAGTGAGCGTGACCGATCCAGGCGATGGCAAGACCATTGTCGGCGCGCCTATGCCGACGCCCAACGTTGCCGCGCGGACGGATCGGACCATCGTGGCGCCGCGGCTCGACCAATCCTCTCCACCCCAGCCGGGCGTCGATGTGGCCGCGGCCCTTGCGGCGGTGCAGAGCGACCGGATGGCGGCGAGCAATCCGGTTTTGGCCGCCTCCGCGGACCTGCTGCTCCTCCTCGGCTTTCTGAGGACGGGACAGATCACATTGGCGGCGGGGGATTTGCGGGACGCGCTGGAGCAGAGCCTGGCGACGATCCGGATCGAATTGTCGAAGAAATCTGACCTGGGCGACCGGTTTGTTCACGATGCGCTCTACCTGCTGGCCGCGACGGCGGACGACATCGCGCAAACGCTGCCGGGCCACGCGGTGCAATGGTGGCGGGAGCGAGGCCTCGCGGCGGTCCAGTTCGACGATGTGCGGTCAGATGCAGGGTTTTTCAAATGCCTCGAGCGCCTCGCCCAGAACGGCGATCCCGATGGGTTGTTGCGCGAATTGGGCCTCGTTTGCCTGCTGCTGGGGTTCGAGGGGCAGTATCGGTCGGCGAGCGATGGCGCGATCGCGCTGAGCCGTTGGCGCGCGCACCTTCATGGTTCCGTTCGCGCGGTGCGGCCCGGCCCGCCCGAGGCGCTGAGCCGCGATTGGATGCCGGTGATCCCGCGCGGGCGGGGCCGGCGCCGCGGTGCGCCACTGTGGGTCTTTGTCGGCGTGGGCGGGTCGATGATCGTCGCGCTTTACGCCGCTTTGGGCTGGACCCTGACGCAGGAATCCATCGCGGCGCAGCGCACGCTGATCGGCCTGCACCGCCCCGCACCAAAGGTGCAGATCGTGCGCAGCGCGCCCCCTGCCCTGCCCGTCCCGCCGGCACCCATCCCGGTGGCCGCGCCCCCTGCCCCGTCGCAGGCGGAGACGCTGCGCGCCGCCCTCGCGGACACGCCCGTCACCATCGCGGAGGAAGGCGATTTTCTGGTCCTGCGCATGCAAGACGGTCTGAGCTTTGGCGCAGGCGCGGCGCGTTTGCTGTCCCCGCCCCCTGCCCTGGCAGAGGTCGCCCGCGTGCTGGAGGCGCAGCCGGGCCAGATCGTGGTCGAAGGGCATTCGGACAACATCCCGCTGTCGGGGCGCGGGCGGTACAAAACCAACGCCGCCCTGTCGGAGGCGCGCGCGGCGGAGGTGGCTGCCGCCCTCGCCCCACTATTGCGCGATCCGTCCCGGCTGCGGGTTGCGGGGGCGGGCGCGACCAAACCGCTTGACCCCGCCGACACGGCGGAGGCGCGGGCCCGGAACCGCCGCGTCGATATCCTTCTGCGGCGGGAGGATCGCTGATGCGCCGGGTCTGGGAGGTCACGCTGTCCTTTGTCCAAGCGCTTGGCCTGATCGGGATCGCGATCCTGATCTGGATCGGTCTACCCATCCTCGGCATCGACGATGTGGGCCAGCGTGCCGGCGCGATTGCCCTGGCCTACGGGATCATCGGCCTGGGCGCGTGGATCACTTGGCGGGCGCGCCGGTCGGCGGCCGCGCAGATCGAGGAGACGCTGCTGGAGGCCGAGGGGGATGAGGCCGACATTCTAGCGGAGCGGATGAAGGACGCCGTCACGCACCTGAAGCGCGAAAGCGGGGCGGCGGCGCTTTACGATCTGCCGTGGTACGTGCTGATCGGGCCGCCGGGCGCGGGCAAGACCACGGCGCTGGTGCATTCGGGCCTGGACTTTCCGGGCGCGGCGCCGAGTGCGGCGACAGGTTTTGGCGGGACGCGCAATTGCGATGTGTGGTTTGCACGGGAGGCGGTGCTGATCGACACGGCGGGCCGCTACACCACGCAGGACAGTGACGCCGCCCGCGACGGGGCGGCTTGGACCGCGTTCCTGGAAGAGCTCAAGCGGGCGCGGCCGGATCAGCCGATCAACGGTGTGCTGCTGACGCTGTCCTGCGCGGACCTGATGGGGCAGGGGGCCACGGCGCTGGCGCGCCACGCGGAGATCCTGCGGGCGCGGCTGGATGAGTTGACAGCCGCGCTGAAGATCGATCTGCCTGTTTACGCCGTCTTCACCAAGGCCGACCGGATCGCCGGCTTCCGCGCGTTTTTCGAGGCGGCGGATGCGGGCCAGCGCCGGGGCGTGTGGGGCCATACCTTCCAGACCCGCAGCCGGGCGGCGCCGCGGGCGGGGGCGGTCGATGCGGCGATGGGCGATCTGATCACCCGGCTGGCGGATGAGGTGCCGGACCGGATGGTCGCGCAGGCCGACAGTGCCACGCGCATTTCCCTGATGGGCTTTCCGCGGCAGATGGCGTTGCTGCGCCCGCGTGTGGCGCAGGTGCTGAGCGGTGTCTTCGGCGGGGCGGAGGGGCGCGCGGTACTGCGCGGCTTCTACTTCACCTCCGGCACGCAGGAGGGCACGCCCTTCGACCAGGTGTTGGGCGCGCTGACGACGACGCGGGCGGGCCTGCAATCGGCGTTCCTGTCGGGGCGAGGCAAAAGTTACTTCCTGCACGATCTGCTGGCGCGGGTGATCTTTGCCGAGCGGGACTGGGCCGGCACCGATCGGGCGCGTATGCTGCGGCGCAGCATTGCGCGGACCGTCGTGATTTCGGGTGTCGCGCTGTCCTGCCTGGCGGCGGCGGGGGCTTTCGGCTGGACCTTCTGGCAGAACGCGTCGCTGGTGCGGGGCGCGCAGCTTCAGGCGGATCGCTACGCGGCTGTGGCGGCGCCCTTGCTGGCGCCGGGCGTGGTGGAAAGTGCGGCGACGCGGCCCCTGTTGCCGGCGCTTGCGGCGGCGCGGGCGGTGCCGGGCGGCTATGGCGCGCCGGTCCAAGCCTCCGCCCTGCCGACCTTTGGCCTGTCGCGTGTGGAGGGGATCCGGGCGGGCGCGACGCTGGCCTATTCGGATGCGCTGGAGCGGCTGCTGCGCCCGCGGATGATGATCCTGGCGGAGCGGCGTCTGGCGGAAGCGCTCGCCGCGGGGGACGATCCTACGGCCTACCGTGCGCTGCGGGTGGTGCTTCAGGTGGCCAAGGCGGGGCCGGCGGACGATCTGGCGGTACAGGCTTTCTTTGCCGAGGCGTGGGCGGCGGAATATGCCGGCGAAGCGGACGTCTACCGCGCTATAAACGCCCATCTGGGGGCAATGTTGGCGCTGGACGATCGCGTCAATCCGGCGGTGGCGCCCGATGCGGAGCTGGTGGCTGTGGCCAGGTCGGCGCTGGCGGATATGCCGCTGGGGCCGCGGGTCATGGTCGTGCTGGAAGGGCAGGGGGCGGTGCTGCCGCCCCTGGTGCTGGGCCAAGCGGTGCCCGGCCTGCGTGCGCGGGACGGGCAGGCAGCGGAGGCGCTGCAAGTACCGGGGCTTTACACGTCCGCGGGGTCCGATGCGATGCGCTGGGACGGTCTGACGGAGATTGCGGCGCGTGAGGCGTGGGTGCTGGGCCAAACCCCGGAGGCGGCGGCTTTGCGCGATCTGCCGGGCGCGGTGGAGGCGGCCTATGCCGATGCGTTGCGCCGGGCCTGGGCGGGTGCCTTGGGCCAGGTGTCGGAGGAGACGCCGGCGCAGGTGCTGCCGGCCCTGGCAGAGCTTGTCCGGGCGGAGGGGCAGGGGGCCTTGCCGCTTTGGGACGAGTTCGATGCCGGCGCCTTGGCGCAGCGGCTGGCGGCGGTGAAGGCGGATCCGGCGGCGTGGACGGCGGGCTTGGCCGCGGGTTTGCCGGACCTGCCGGCGCGAATGGTGCGGGCGGCGGGCGGTGCGGCGGCGGAGGCGGCCTGGGCCCGCGATGTGCTGCCCCTGTGCCGGGCGCGGATCGCGCCCTTTGCCCCCTTCGCGGCGGCGGGCGCGCCCGTGCCGCTGGGGGATTTCCGCGGTTTCTACGGCGCGGGCGGCATTTTGGATGGTTTCACCACGCGCTTCGACGGTGTGCCCCTGCGCGCGGAGGCGGCAGGGTTCTTTGACCAAGTGGCGCAGATGCGGGACGGCGTGCTGGCGCGGGATGTGGCGGTGCAGCTGGTGCTGGACGGTGCCTCGTCCGGCGTTCGGGTGGTGGAGGTCGATGCGGGGCAGGGGCCCGAGGTTCTGGGGCCGGGGGGCTTGCGCCTCGACTGGCCTTTGGACGTGGCGGGGCTGGCGCTGCGGGTGAACCCGGACGGCGCGGACGGGGTGCGGGCGGAGGTGCGCGGCGGGCCCTGGGCGCTGCCCGCGCTGGTGCAGGCGGGCACGGCGCAGGTGGCGAAGGGGCCCGATTTGCGCTTTGCCCTGACCCTTGGCCCCCACCGACTGGCGCTGCGGCTGAGCGCGGTGGATTCTTCCGCTCCCGCCCCGTTCCAGAGCGCGTTTTGGGGCAGGCCGGCCTGTCCGGAGGTGATCCGATGAAAGATGGTGTTTGCGGTATGCGCGGCGCGCCGGAGCCGCTAGTCTCCTCCCAAGACGATGGGGGGCCAGAAATGCTCTACAGCCGGGTGATCCCGCCCGACGCCATGATGGGGTTCGAGACGTGCGCGCGGACCGACGTGGGCTGCGTGCGCAAACTGAACGAAGACAGCCTGCTGGCGATGCCGCGCGCGGGCATTTGGCTCGTGGCCGATGGGATGGGCGGGCACACGGCGGGCGATTTCGCCAGCCAGACCATTGCGGGGGTGATGAAGACCTCTGGCATTCCGTCTGGGGCCGTGGATCTGCGCGCCCGGGTCACCGCGCGGCTGGACGTCGCGAACGCGGCGATCCAGGCCCAGGCCGCCGAGCTGGGCAGCGGGACGATTGGCGCGACGCTCGCGCTGCTGATGATCAGCCAGGACCACTTTGCGTGCCTGTGGTCCGGCGACAGCCGCGTCTACCGGATGCGGGGTGCCCGGCTGACCCGGGTGACGCGCGATCACACCGAGGTGCAGGCCCTGCTGGACACTGGCGCGATCACGCCGGAACAGGCGGAGACCTGGCCGCGCAAGAACGTCATCACCCGCGCCATCGGCGTAACCCCGCAGCCGGAGACGGACATGGTCGACGGGGCGCTGGCGGACGGGGACCTGTTCCTGATATGCTCTGACGGATTGACCGAATATTACGACGACGCCGAATTGGCGCGCGTGCTGCACGACAGCGCGGCGGCGGGCCTCGAGGCGACGTGCAACCAGCTTGTGGATACGGCCCTCGCGCGCGGAGGCAAAGACAACGTGAGCGTTGTCCTCGTCCGCTGCCAGGCCCTGGGACATCCGGCTATGCCCATCGACGGCGCATGGCCTGAACTGGAAGGATCGCAATGAGCGGCGCGGACAAAAACAGTGGCGACACGACACCGCCGGGCACCGAAGACGGGCAGGACGACGACCGCACGGTCCTGTTCCAGCCGCGCACGGGGCGCACCGCGCCGCCTGGACCGGACGATGATGAGCGGACGGTCATCGCGGGCGTTCAGCCGCCTCCGGGCGCGGAGACTCCCATCATCGCCAACGGCCAGGTCGATGGCGATGAGCTGCAAACGCCGGACGAGGACGCGACCGTTTTGGCCCTCAATCCCAGCGACGGCGGGGGCGCGGGGCCGGTGACGCATACGGCGACAGCATCGGTCGTGCCGCCGCGGCCCGATCAGCCGCCCGCCACGCTCAACTCGCTGGAGCCGGGCACGGTCATCAACAACATGTACCGGGTCGAGGAGCGGTTGGACCAAGGCGGGATGGGCCGCGTTTTTCGCGGGACGGAGATCGGGACGGGTGAGAGCGTCGCGATCAAAGTGATCCTGCCGGAAATGGCCGAGGACGCCAAAGTCACCGACATGTTCCGGCGCGAGGCGCGCGTCCTGCGGGAGCTGCACCACGACGCCATCGTGAGGTATTTTGCCTATATCCCGCCGGACCAGCGGCTGAACCTGCACGCGCTGGTGATGGGGTTCATCAAGGGCACGAAACTGTCCGATACCCTGAAAGAGAACGGCGCACTGAGCCGGGATCAGGTCATCAAGCTGACCTTGCGCCTGGCCGACGGACTGGCCCGAGCGCACAAGATCGGCGTGGTTCACCGCGATTTGTCCCCGGACAATGTGATGCTCCAGGACGGCGATATCGCCAAGGCGGTGTTGATCGATTTCGGCATTTCCCGGTCGTCCACCAACAAGGACGTGACCATCGGCAACGAGTTCGCGGGCAAGCTGAAATACGTCTCGCCCGAGCAGATGGGCGCCTTTGGCGGTAATGCCGAAGGGCCGAGCGATATTTACTCGCTGGGTCTGCTGATGATCGCGATGCTGGACGGCAAGCCCATGGATATGGGCGGCAATTTCGTCGAGGCGGTGACGAAGCGGCAGAGCGTGCCGGATCTGAGCCACTTGCCGGCGGATTTCCAGCCGCTGATCGCGGACATGTTGCAGCCCGACCCAGCGGAGCGGATCCCGACGATGGAGCGGGTTATTCGCGAGCTTCGTATCCTCAATGGGGAGACGGCGACCGGGATCGGCACACGGCCCCCGCCGGTGAACCGCGCGGTGCCCGGCCTTCAGGCTGTGCCGTTTTCGGGCGGCGCGGCGCCCAAGACAGCCGCGGCACCGACCGCGCCGGAGCAGAAGGGCGGTCGGGGCGGCGTCCTGGGCCTGCTGATGGCGACGGCGCTGATCGCCGCGGGGGCGGGCGTCTACTTCTTCACCGATCTGATCCCGCGCGGCCCGTCGGCGCCCGCGGGCGGTGACGCGGTGACGGACCCGGTCGAGGCGGGACTGACCCGCGTGCCGGGCAGCCGCGCGACTTTCCTGGCCGAAGCGGTGCCGGAGGCCTGCGCCTATGCCAGCCTGCGCGGCGCGGGGGAAAGCGCCGGCCTGATCGAGGGGTTTGGCCAAGACCTGTCCGCGCTGCAAAGCGTGCCGGGCGGCTTTGGCGCGGCCTTCGGCAGCACGCCGGCGCTGGTGCCGCGCGGCATCTCGCCCGAGCAATGCGCGGTGCTGGACACAGCGCGCGCCTTGCAGGGCACGCCGGGCGCGGGGATCGAGCTGGTGATGGACAGCGCGGTGGTCAGCCGCGCGGACGGGATCAATGGGGTCCTCACAGGCTCAGACGGGCGGCAGAACTGGCTCGCGCTGGTGGCGCCGAATGGGCAGGTCTTCTCCCTCGTGCGGCAGCTGGCGGACCCGATTGGGTCGGAGCGGCGGCTGGGCTTCCGTATGCCGGGCGCGGCGCCGGGCATTTATCTGGTGTTGGCGACGGCGTCGGACGCGACGCTGGTGCGCGCGGGCGCGATGCAGGACGGCACCGCGGCGTCCGACATCATGCCGCTGCTCACGCGGGAGCTGGCGCTGGACGGGCAGGGGGCTGTCGATATCGGCTTTCTGGAGGTCACGCGCTGAGCCTACCCTGAGGTAGGGCTTGGGAAATCAGGGCGTTACTGGACGTCGAACGTCGTGACGCCGAACACCATCGTCTCCAACGTGTCCGTTGGCAGGGCGCCGAATGCGTCCTGCGCCAGCTCCCCCGCCAGGGGGCCGAGGTCGATGGGCTGCGTGGTGCCGATGGCGACGATCACCTGCCGCGTGGCGCGGGTGGGACCGGCGCGGGCGATGGGTACTTCGAAGACGGGGGTGTTGCCGTCGAGGCGGGTAAAGGGCGCGAGGTCCTGCACCACGCCGTTGTCATCCACCACCAGAAGGGTCAGGAACCGGCCCCCTGCACCGACCACGCGGCCGGTCAGGGTGTCGCCGCTGGTCAGGTCCGCGCTGTCCAGTGCGATGCCGAGGCGGCTGGCCGGATAGCTGGCCGTCTGGCGCAGTGCGTCGAGCGCGGGGCATTGCCGCGGGTCGATCACGGCGGTGCGGCTGGCGTTCACGGTCTGCTGCGCGGTGATGTCGGTGGCCAGCGTGCGCAGGACGTCCGCGTCCGAGCCGATCAGGGACAGGCCGACGCCGGGATTGCCGGTGGCGCGGCGCGGCAGGACCAGGGTGCAGGCGGGCTGCTGCCCGGTGCGGATGAGGCGCAAAAGCTGGGCGATGGCGATATCGGAGGCCGTTGGGTTGTCGAGCGGGGCCGGCGCGGGCGCGGCGTTCGGGTCAATCTCTTCGCTGACCTCGGGGGCCGGGCCCGGGTCGACCTCCGGCGCGGGGGCGAGGGCTGGGGGCACTGCGGGCTCGGGATCGGGGAGGAGGGCGGCGAGCTCTTCGCCCGCCGGCTCCGGCGCGATGTCGGCGGTCTGGGTGTCGTCCGCGTCCGGCACATCCACGACGACTGGGGCAGGGGCGGAGGGGGCGACGCCCACCGGGGCGGGCGCCACCGGGTCGAGCGGTGCGGGCGCGGGCGCGGGGCCGGTCGCCTCCGCCAGCGGGTTCAGGACGGTGTCGTCGATGGGGCTGATCGAATCGATGGCCGGCGCGCTTGGCGCGGGTGCGGGGGGCGCTTCGGTGACCACGAGGGCGCTGTCGTCCTGCGGCGTCTCTTCGACCGCCGGGGCGGGGTCCTCGTCCGGGACGAGCAGGGCGTCGGGCTGGACGGGATCGGCCTCCGCCAGGTCGGGCTCTGGCAGGACCTCGGGTTCGGGCAGGGTTTCGGGCTCGGGCGCGAGGGGTTCGGCGACGTCCGGTTCGGGCAGCAGCTCTTCGGCGCTGTCGGGCAGCGTTTCGGCGGCGTCCGGCAGCAGGGTATCGGTGTCGGGGGTCAGCGCCTCCGCCTCCGGCGCGAGGGCGCTGTCGTCGGGGGTCAGGGCGTCTGCGTCGGGGGTGAGGGCGGCCAGGTCCTCTTCGGGATCGAGCGCTACAGCGTCTTCGGGGATCTGGCGGGACTCGTCGACGGTGGTGTCTTCTTCCAACGTGTCGAGGGACAGGATTTCCAGGCTGACGCTGAATTCGGCCTCATCTAGATCCTGCGCTTCCGGCTCCGGCAGCAGCGCGACGGCGCCGGACAGAAAGAAGACGAGCGCGCCCACATGGGTGGCCGCCGAGGTGACCATCGCGCCGTACCAGGGCAGGCCGCGGGGCGCGGCGTGGGGCAGGAAGCTCATGGGCTGGCCTCCTCGTCCTCACCGCCCAAGTGCAGGGTCACCAGGCGCACTTCGACGGCGATGAGAGCTTCGGCGTCCAGCAGCTCAAGCAACTGGCCGGCGGGCAGGTCGCGGTCGGTAAGGACATGCAGCCGCGGGGCGTCGCCCATGGCGTCGGCGAGGGCGCCGGCCTCGAGCGGCTCGCCGTCGAGGGTCATCGCGCCGTCCACGTCGACGGTGAGCAACGGCTTGGGCAGCAGGTCCAGCGGCAGGCGCGTGGTCTCGGGCAAGGCGACCTCCACCGTGCGGTCGTTGAGGAGCGAGCCGGTGGACAGGAAGAAGAAGATCAGCAGCAGCACGATGTTGATGATCGCGAGCGAGCTGTCGAAGACGGCGCCCTTGCGGCGGGCGGGGAGGCGGGAGGCGGGCATGGGTCAGCCACCCTCGCGCGCGATTTGCACGCCGGCGACGTTGGCGCTTTGCAGCGCTTCCATGGCGGCGGCGACGTCCTGCACGCGGGCCGCGTCCGTCACGATTAGGACGACGTCGCCGGGTCTATCCTGGCTGCCGATGGCTTCGGCCAGTGGGCCAAGCTGGTCG
>JBCDFL010000129.1:0-9712 GCA_039178165.1 Pseudomonadota bacterium
ACCTTCGGACGCCGACTGACCCTGCCGCCCACGGCCATGGACCCTGCGTTGCGTGCGCATCTGGAGGCCGCCGCCGCGGGCACGAAATGGCGGGCCATGCCGTCGGGTGCTCTGCACGATGCCAGCAACGTCGCGCGCGTCCTGCCGGTGGGGATGCTCTTCGTACCCTCCATCGATGGGATCAGCCACGATTTCGCCGAAGACACGGCGGAGGCGGACTTGATCCGTGGTGCAAACGTGCTTGCACGGGCCGCCGCGCGCATCACCTCGAAAGGTTAGGTCAAGCGCTGCGCAAGGATCGACGCATCGGCTGGATTTAATGAACAGGCGTTCAAAAAAACAGTTTGCGAGCCGCGCGATTTGCGCGCATGATCCGACGTAACGTAAAAAAGGCGCTTCAACTAAAGAGCGCGCCGGGAGGAACATCGTGGGAACGACGCCAGCAGGCGCCGATGGGTTGACGTCCATCCCGGCGCTTCTTCGCCGCAATGCGAAAACGATGGGGGGCAAGGCCGCCTACCGCGAGAAGGAATTCGGGATCTGGCAAAGCTGGACCTGGGCCGACACGCTGTCCGAAATCGAGGCGCTGGCACTGGGTCTGATCGACCTGGGCCTCCAGCCCGGCAACCACGTTGCCATCATCGGGCGCAACCGCCCGTACCTTTACTGGTCCATGGTCGCCGTTGAAATGGCGGGCGGCGTGCCCGTCCCGCTGTACCAGGACGCTGTGGCGGAAGAGATGGCCTACGTTCTGGAGCATTGCGGCGCGCAGATCGTGATCGCAGGGGACCAAGAGCAGGTCGACAAAGTCATCGAAATTCAGGACCAGCTGCCCGAATTCGACCAGATGATCTACCTCGACCCGCGCGGGCTTAGGAAATACGACCACAGCAAGCTGCACAGTTTCGAAGGCATCCAAAAACGCGGGCGCGACACCCGCGCCCAGCACGAGGCGGAGATGGCCAAGCGCGAGGCGGCGCTCGACCTCGATGCGACCTGCGTGATGCTCTACACCTCCGGCACGACGGGCAAACCTAAGGGCGTCGTCCTGTCCAACCGCAACGTGATCGAGACGTCCAAGAACTCCTCCAAATTCGACGATTTGCGCGCCGATGACGAAATCCTGGCCTACCTGCCGATGGCCTGGGTGGGCGATTTCATCTTCTCCGTGGGCCAGGCGTACTGGACGGGCTTCTGCACCAACTGCCCCGAAAGCGCGGACACGATGCACACCGACCTGCGCGAGATCGGGCCGACCTACTATTTCGCCCCGCCGCGCGTGTTCGAGACGCAGTTGACCCAAGTCATGATCCGCATGGAGGATGCTGGCACGTTCAAGCAGCGCATGTTCCACCACTTCATGAACCACGCGCGCACTGTAGGCCCCAAGCTGCTGGACGGTGAGCCTGTGGGCCTCATGGATCGGCTGAAATACAGCCTCGGCGAATTGACGGTCTATGGCCCGCTCAAGAACACGCTGGGCTTCACCCGCGTGCGCGTCGGCTATACCGCCGGTGAGGCGATTGGCCCGGAAATCTTTGATTTCTACCGCTCTTTGGGCATCAACCTCAAACAGCTCTACGGCCAGACCGAAGCGACCGTCTTCATCACCGCTCAGCCCGACGGCGAGGTGCGGTCCGACACGGTCGGTGTGGCTTCCCCCGGCGTGGAACTGAAGATCGACGACAGCGGAGAGGTCTTCTACCGCTCCCCCGGCGTCTTCGTGGAATATTACAAGAACCCCGAAAGCACCGCGGGCACGAAGGACCCCGAAGGTTGGGTCGCGACGGGCGATGCCGGCTTTATCGAGGAAGGCTCGGGCCACCTGCGGATCATCGACCGCGCCAAGGATGTGGGCAAAATGGCCTCCGGTGCGATGTTCGCGCCGAAATACGTGGAGAACAAGCTCAAGTTCTATCCCAACATCCTCGAGGCGGTCGTCTTCGGCAATGCGCGCGAGGAATGCACGGCCTTCATCAACATTGACCTGACGGCGGTCGGCAACTGGGCCGAGCGGAACAACATCGCCTACGCCTCATACCAGGAACTGGCCGGCCACCCGCAGGTCCTGTCCGCGATCAAGGAACATGTGGAGGCCGTGAACGCCTCCGTCGCCGAGGATACGATGCTGTCGGGCTGCCAGGTTCACCGCTTCGTCGTGCTGCACAAGGAACTGGACGCCGACGACGGCGAGCTGACGCGCACCCGCAAAGTCCGCCGCCGCATCATCGAAGAGAAGTTCGCCGACATCATCGCCGCGCTCTACGACGGCTCGGCGCAGGTCTCCACCACGACAGAAGTGACCTACGAGGACGGCCGCAAAGGCTCCATCTCCGCCACGCTTAAGATCGTGGATGCGGACGTGAAGCGGGCCGCCGCACCCGCGCTGGAGGCCGCGGAGTGATTTTGGCCAACGTAAAGCAAGGGCGGCGCGGGTCCGCGGGGTGGCGCCAAAGCGCCGCCCCGGTGGGGCGGACCGGCGCTGCCCGTCGTGCCGACGGGCAAACCTCTGAGTGGGGTAATTCTAAGCCCTATTATTTGCAGAACCCGATCAAGGAGCCGACAAATGCTTGACGCAACCGAAGGCTACACCACCGCCGATGGCCGCAAGATCGGCGGTGTGGTGATGGAGATGAAGAACATCACCTTGCGCTTCGGCGGGGTGGTGGCGATCAAGGATATCTCCTTCGACATCCGCGAGGGGGAAATCCGCGCGATCATCGGCCCGAACGGCGCCGGCAAATCCTCCATGCTGAACGTCATCTCGGGCTTCTACGTTCCGCAGGAGGGCGAGGTTTGGTACAAAGGCGCCATTCGCCCGCCGATGAAGCCCTACCAGGTCGCCCGCCAGGGCATCGCGCGCACGTTTCAAAACATCGCCCTTTTTGAGGGGATGAGCGTTCTCGACAACGTCATGACGGGCCGGCTGACCCAGATGAAAAAGGGCCTCTTTGCCCAAGCGCTCTGGAAAGGCGGGGCGGAGGCCGAAGAGACGGAAAACCGCGAGGTTGCGGAACGGATCATCGACTTCCTTGAGATCCAACACATCCGCAAAACCCCCGTCGCCCGGCTGCCCTACGGCCTGAAAAAGCGGGTCGAACTGGCCCGCGCGCTGGCCTCCCAGCCCTCGATCCTGCTGTTGGACGAGCCGATGGCGGGCATGAACGTCGAAGAGAAAGAGGACATGAGCCGCTTCATCCTCGACGTGAACGACGAATTCGGCACCACGATCTGCCTGATCGAACACGACATGGGCGTGGTAATGGACCTGAGCGACCGCGTGGTCGTGATGGATTACGGCAAGAAGATCGGCGACGGCACCCCCGACGAGGTGCGCAGCAACCAGGACGTGATCGACGCCTATCTCGGCGTCAGCCACGATTAGGAGGGACCAATGGACAACCTGATTTTCGCGGGCGAAGTCTTTCTGAACGGGCTGATGGCGGGGGTGCTTTATGCACTCGTCGCACTGGGCTTCGTGCTGATCTACAAGGCGTCGGGCATTTTTAACTACGCGCAGGGCGTCATGGCCCTGTTCGCGGCGATGACGCTGGTGGGTATCCAGAAGGGGCAAGTGCCCTTTGCCCACCTGATCAACGCGATTTTCGGCACGGACGTGCATTACTTCGGCTGGTCGATCAATTCGATCGTGGCGATCATGTTCACCGTCGCGGTGATGATCCTGCTGGCCTATCTCGTCCAAAAGGTCGTCTTCAAACACCTCGTTGGGCAAGAGCCGATCATCCTTTTCATGGCGACGATTGGCCTTGCCTACTTCCTGGAAGGTTTTGCCGACCTGATGTGGAACTCCGAGATCAAGACGCTGGACGTTTGCGTCGCCGGTGAGCTTTGCCTGCCCCAGGGCATCAACCTGGCCATCGATGAGACGACATTCGGTTGGTTCGGCTACGGCTACTTCATCGACAACCTCGACATTACGGCGACGATTGTGGCCGTCATGCTGGTCGCCGCGCTGATCATGTTCAGCCAGTACACCAAGCAGGGCCGCGCGATGCGGGCCGTGGCGGACGACCATCAGGCGGCGCTGTCGGTCGGTGTGTCGCTAAACTTCATCTGGGTGTTGGTCTGGTCCGTTGCGGGCTTTGTCGCGCTGGTCGCGGGTATCATGTGGGGCGCGAAATCGGGCGTTCAGTTCTCGCTGTCCCTGATTGCGCTGAAAGCGCTGCCGGTCCTGATGCTGGGCGGCTTCACCTCGATCCCCGGCGCCATCGTAGGGGGCCTGATCATCGGTGTGGGCGAGAAGCTGTTTGAGTTCTTCATGTCCTCGCAAAGCCTCGCCGGGGAGCTCTTCGGTTTCACGATCTCGGCCACCGAAAACTGGTTCGCCTACGTGCTGGCCCTGATCTTCCTCGTCTTCCGGCCGCAGGGCCTCTTTGGCGAAAAGATCATCGAGCGCGTGTGAGGGAGATAAGATATGTTCTACCGTGAAGCCGGTGATTTCAGCACCACCTACGAACAAGACAGTCAGACCTTCCCGATTAAGTTTGACCGGTATCGCTACTACTTCGTCCTGTTTGTCGCGGTGCTGGTCCTGCCCTTTTTGGTCAACGACTACTGGACCAACGCGATCCTGGTGCCCTTCCTGATCTACGCCATTGCGGCGATCGGCCTGAACATCCTCACAGGCTATTGCGGGCAGGTGAGCCTGGGCACGGGCGGTTTTATGGCCGTGGGGGCCTATGGCTGCTACAAGCTGATGACGGCCTTCCCTGAAGTCTCCATCGTGATCCACATTTTCGCGGCGGGCGGGATCACGGCTATCGTCGGCACTTTGTTTGGCCTGCCGTCGCTGCGGATCAAGGGGTTCTACCTCGCTGTTGCCACGCTGGCCGCGCAGTTCTTCCTCGTCTGGCTCTTCAACCGAGTGTCGTGGTTCTACAATTACTCCGCCTCCGGTCAGATCACCGCGCCCGAGCGCGAGGTCTTCGGCATCGCCGTCACCGGCCCGCAGACGGAACCTTGGGCGATGTATCTCATCTGCCTCTTCTTCGTGATCTTCAGCGGCATTGTCGCGCGCAACTTGACCCGCGGGTCCATCGGGCGCGAATGGATGGCGATCCGCGATATGGACATCGCCGCCGAGATCATCGGCGTGAACCCCCTCAAAGCAAAACTCACGGCCTTCGCCGTCTCGAGCTTCTTCGTCGGGCTCAGTGGGGCGCTGTTCTTTGCCGTCTATCTGGGCGCCGTAGAAGTGGGCGAGGTGTTCGGCATCACCAAGTCGTTCATCGTGCTCTTCATGATCATCATCGGCGGCCTCGGGTCGATCTTTGGCAGCTTCGCTGGCGCGGCCTTCCTGGTGATCCTGCCCGTGGTGCTGAAACTGGTGGGCGTGGACCTTCTGGGCTTTCCTACGGACATCGTGGCGCATTTTCAGCTCGTGATCATCGGTGCGCTGATCGTCGCCTTCCTGATCCTGGAGCCGCACGGCCTGGCGCAGCTGTGGCGCGTCGCAAAGGAGAAATTGAGATTGTGGCCCTTCCCGCACTAGGGTGGGCCATTCAGAATGAGGCCGAACGGCCCGAACCACATCGGATAACCAATGGGAGGAACACCCCGATGAAGAAACTTGCAACAACCTCGATTGCGGCCCTGATGGCCGCATCCCCGGCGCTGGCGGACCTCGTGTTCCCGTCGCTGTCCTACCGGACTGGCCCCTACGCTGCCGGCGGGATCCCGTTCGCGGATGGCTATGCCGACTACTTCACCATGCTGAACGAGCGTGACGGCGGCATCGGCGGGGTCGAAGCGCGCGTCCTGGAATGCGAGACGGGCTACAACACCGAGAAAGGCGTGGAATGCTACGAATCGACCAAGGGCGAAGGCTCCCTGGTCTATCAACCGCTTTCCACCGGCATCACCTACCAGCTGATCCCCAAAGCCACCGCGGACGGTATCCCGATCCACTCCATGGGCTATGGCCGGACCTCCGCCAAGAACGGCGACGTCTTCAGCCACGTCTTCAACTACCCGGCGAACTACTGGGACGGTGCCTCGGGTGCGATCAACTACCTGCTGGAGGCCAACAACGGCGATATCTCCGGCAAGAAAATCGCGCTGGTCTACCACAACTCCGCCTACGGCAAGGAGCCGATCCGCACGCTGGAAGGCCTGGCCGAAAAACACGGCTTTGAGCTGAGCCTGCTGCCGGTCGATCACCCGGGCCAAGAGCAAAAGTCCCAGTGGCTGCAAATCCGCCGTGACCGTCCGGACAATGTCCTGATGTGGGGCTGGGGCGTGATGAACCAGGTCGCCATCCAGGAAGCCGCAAACATCCGCTTTCCGATGGAAAACTTCATCGGCATCTGGTGGTCCGGCTCTGAAAACGACGTGCTGCCCGCGGGCGCAGCGGCCAACGGCTACAAGGCGCTGACGTTCCACGGTGTGGGCAGCGACTTCCCGGTCTTTGCCGACATCCAGACGCATGTCGTCGACAAGGGTCTGGCCGCGGGTGCGGGCGATCAGATCGGTACGGTTCTTTACAACCGCGGCATGTACGCGGCGATGCTGGCAGCTGAAGCGGCCAAAAAGGCCCAGGAGATCCACGGCGAGGCCGAGATCACGCCGGCGATGATGCGCGATGGTATGGAAGCGCTGGAGATCACCGAAGCCAAGATGACCGAGCTGGGCCTGCCCGGCTTCGGCCCGGAGTTCACGGTGTCCTGCGGGAACCACGGCGGTGACGCTCTGGTGGGTGTGACCCAGTGGGACGCGTCGGCCGGCACGTGGTCGCTGATCTCCGAATTCGCGCCAACGGATGGTGAGATCATCCAGCCGCTGATCGACGAAGACAGCGCGGCCTACGCAGCCGAGAACAACATCGAAGGCAATTGCGGCTAACGCAATGCGCTCCGGCGGCGGCTTTGGTTGCCGCCGGATATTCTTATCGAACAACGAAGGGTGCAGATCATGCTGGATGCCGGCGAAACCGAGCAAACGGTCCTCGAAGTCAGTAATATCGAGGTGATCTACAACCACGTGATCCTCGTCCTCAAAGGCGTGTCGCTGAAGGTGCCCAAGGGCGGTATCACGGCATTGCTCGGCGGCAATGGCGCTGGCAAGACCACCACGCTCAAGGCCATTTCGGGCCTGCTTGCCTCCGAACGGGGGGAGGTGACGAAAGGCTCAGTCCGCTACAATGGCGAAGGGACCAAGGGCAAGGACCCCGCCGATCTGGTCAAAATGGGCGTTGTGCAGGTCATGGAAGGCCGCCACTGCTTCGAGCATCTGACGGTCGAGGAAAACCTTCTGACCGGCGCCTATACCCGTACTGACGGCACCGCTGCGATCCAGCGCGACCTCGAGATGGTCTACGACTACTTCCCGCGCCTGCGCGAACGCCGCAAAAGCCAAGCCGGCTACACCTCGGGCGGTGAGCAGCAGATGACGGCCATCGGCCGCGCGCTGATGTCCCGGCCCGAGACGATCCTTCTGGACGAGCCGTCCATGGGCTTGGCCCCGCAGCTGGTCGAGCAGATTTTCGAGATCGTGAAATCCGTGAACGAGAACGAAGGCGTGACCTTCCTTCTGGCCGAGCAGAACACCAACGTCGCCCTGCGCTTCGCCCATTACGGCTACATCCTGGAATCGGGCCGCGTCGTGATGGACGGCCCTGCCGCCGAGCTGCGCGAGAACCCGGACGTGAAGGAATTCTACCTCGGCATGTCCGAAGAGGGCCGCAAGAGTTTCCGCGACGTCCGCAGTTACCGCCGCCGCAAGCGCTGGCTGAGCTGAACCAGCCAGCCCCTCATGCGTTGCCTCCCGGAGATAGGAGGCAACCATGACCAAACCGATCGACCAATTGATCGACGACCACGGCACGCTCTTCTCCGAAGGGATGGGCGCTAACATCGCGCGCGACACTCCGCAAGAGCTGTTTCACTGACTCGAAGGGGCAATCCTGTTGTCTGCGCGGATCAACACGTCCCTCGCAATTGAGGCGGGTCAGGCCCTGCGCGACGCCAAGCTGCATAAGATCGACGAGATCCTCGCGATCGACAAATGGGACATGGTCGCCGTCCTGCGCGAGAATGGCTACAAGCGCTACGACACAGTGACCACGGGCTACATCAAGGACACCGCCCAGATGGTGCGGGATACCTATGGCGATGACATCCGCGGCATGCGGGCGGACACGGCGAACGCGGTGCTGGAGAACCTCAAGGCCTGCAAAGGCCTCGGCGATGTGGGGGCAGAGATTTTCGCCCGCGAAGTGCAGCTCGTTTGGGATGTGTTCTACCCCCGCGCCAACGGCCCTGCGCTTGACGCCGCAAAGGACTTCGGCCTGCCCACGGACGCCGAAGAGTTGGCCAAGGCTGCGGGCAGCCGCGAACGGTTCGTCCGCCTGATGGCCGCCTTGACCCGCGTGGCGTTGAACGGCGCGTCGGACGCGGTGAAAGACGCCGCCTGAATGTGAGCCGCGGCCCTTGCGCCCCGGCCTGTGCATGCGACAGTGGCGCCGACCCATTCAATCCGGGAAGGCGGACCGATGACCCACTACGACGACCTCGAGACGCGCAACGCCGACCAGCGTGCGAAGGATATGGCGACCCAATTGCCCGATCAGATCGGGCGCGCGCAGGTGCTCGAGGGGTACAAGGCCAGCCTCTCTGGCATCGACGCGATGAAGATCCGAAGCGCCGAAGACCTCGCCGCGCTGCCGGTCCTGCGCAAGTCGGACCTTGTCGCGGCGCAAAAGGCACGGCCCCCCTTGGGCGGCTATACCAGCGGGGTCAGCCAATTCAGCCACATCTTCCAAAGCCCCGGCCCGATCTACGAACCGGGCGCCCATGATGCCAAGGATTGGTGGCGCTTCGCCCGCTTCCTGCACGCCGCAGGCATTCATTCCGGCGACGTCGTGCAGAACTGCTTTGGCTACCACCTGACCCCCGCCGGCATCATGTTCGAAAATGGCGCAACGGCTTTGGGCGCAGGCATCGTGCCCGCGGGCGTCGGCCAGACCGAATTGCAAGTCCGCGCCGCCGCTGATATCGGCTGCACCGCCTATGCGGGCACGCCGGACTACCTCAAGGTGATCCTCGACAAGGCGGACGAGATGGGCGAGGCGCTGTGCTTCACCAAGGCGGCCGTAGGCGGCGGCGCCCTCTTCCCGTCCCTGCGCGACTTCTACACAGAGCGGGGGATCACCTGCCTGCAATGCTACGCCACCGCCGATCTGGGCAACATCGCCTACGAATCCGAGGCCATGGAAGGTCTGATCGTCGACGAAAGCGTCATCGTCGAAATCGTCACCCCCGGCACCGGCGACCCCGTCCCGGCGGGGGAGGTCGGCGAAGTCGTCGTGACCACCCTCAACCCTGACTACCCGCTGGTCCGCTTCGCCACGGGCGACCTGAGCGCGGTGATGGAGGGCACGTCCCCCTGCGGACGCACCAATATGCGCATCAAGGGCTGGATGGGCCGCGCCGATCAGACGACCAAGATCAAAGGCATGTTCGTGCGCCCCGAGCAGGTCGCCGACTTTGTCGCCAAACACCCCGAGGTCACCAAGGCCCGCGTCATTGCGGGGCGCGAGGGAGAGATGGACACCATGACCCTGCGCGTCGAGGCCACCGGCATCAGCGCGCAGGTCCTCGCCGCCTCCGCGAAGGACGTCATGAAGATGAGCGCCAAGGTCGAGATCGTGGAAGACCTGCCCCGCGACGGCATTGTGATCGAGGATACTCGGACC
>JBCDFL010000130.1:0-9432 GCA_039178165.1 Pseudomonadota bacterium
GCGAAAAACCCGAAATAAACGCTTAATTTAAAACACAATTCCGCCTTGCTATATTTTTGGCATGCCGGAGGAGTGTGCGATGTTTGATTCAGGCCCCATCTCGATGGAGACGATTGCGTCTCTGTTCGACCCGTCTCGCGAATGTGTGAAGATGATCGATACGGAGGGCCGCCTTGGCTGGATGAATGCCGGCGGCCTCTGCGCGATGGAGATTTCCGATTTTGCGCTCGTCGAAGGGGCCGATTGGGCGTCCTGTTGGCCGGATGAGGGAAAGTTCAAGGTTCAGGCCGCGCTTGCCGCCAGCCCGGCGGAGCCGGCGCATTTCACAACGTTTTGCCCCACGGCGGTGGGGACGCCCAAATGGTGGGATGTGTCCGTGATGCCGCTGCGCGACCCGCTGGACGATCACTACGGATATTTGGCGACCTCGCGCGACGTGACCCACCGGGAGGCCGCGAAGGCGGCGCGCAACACCGTCCTGCAAGAGATGCGGCACCGGCAGGGCAACCAGATGACGGTCGCCTCAATGTTGATGGTCGTGTATGCCGCGCGCGATCCCGCGCTGCGCCAATTTGCCGATGACATGAGCGCACGGCTGGCCGCGTTGGGTCGGGCGCAAGCGGTTGTCGGCCGGAAAGATGGGCCGGACGCGGAGGGATATCCGCTGCTCTCGTTGATGGATGTGCTGGTGCAGCCCATGGCTGGGCCGGACTGCGCGCTGTATGTCGAGGGCGGCCGAGACATTGTCGTGGCGCTGGAAGATGTCGATCTGGTCGGTGTCGTCCTGTCCGAATTGGCGGTCAATTCGGTGAAACACGGGGCCTTTGGCCAGTCCGGCACCGTCACGCTCACCGCCCGCCGCAGCCCGGATGGCGTGTCGATCACGTGGACCGAACGGGCCGCACACCCGGTCGAGGGCACGTTCCGGGACGGCGCGCAGGGCCTGTCGCTGATGCACCGCATGGCGGCGCTCAGCGGTGCTGAATTCCGCCTCGACTGGCGAACATTCGGCCCGAACGCCGAATTGACTTTGCGGAGCTGAGCGCCTTCCCTGAGTGCGGGCACGGAACGGGGGACGCCATGACGATCAAACGCATCCACTCGGGCGGCCCGTTCGAGGCGAAGGTCGGCTATTGCCGGGCGGTCGTCGCGGGCGGCTTGGTCCATGTGGCGGGCACGGTGGGGCAGGGCCCGGATGCAGCAAGCCAATGCGCCGACGCGTTGCGCATCATCCGCGCGGCTTTGCGGGAGGCGGGCACCGACTTCGACCACGCCGTGCGCGTGACCTACATGCTGCCCGACCGGGCCGAGTTCGAAGCGTGGCCGCTGCTGGCGGAGGCGTTCGGCGCCCACCCGCCGGCGGCGACGATGATCGAATGCGGCCTGATCGATCCCCAATACCGGATCGAGATCGAGTTGACGGCGGCCTTGCCAGAGGCGAAGGGGGCCTAGTTCCCGCCCACGGTGATGAATTTCGACGATCCCGGCCCGATGCGGGTCACGGACCCGCGGTGATCGTGCGAGCGGCTCACATGCAGGTGGCGGGTCAGGTTGACCCCGTCGCCCAGGCGGGAGACCTGGACCTGCGGCGCGTGGCTGAGCACGCGGGTCTGATGTTGCGGTCCGGCGAACATGGAGGCCAACGTGCCCGCGCCCACAACGCAGGCGCCGACGATCAGGATCATGGACTTATCCATACCAATACCTTTCACTGAACGCCGGCACGCTACCGCCGATCCACGGCATGGCTGCGCAGAAAGCAAGGCCATTTCAGGGCGTTATCCCCGCGGGCCGTCCCCCACCCCGTGACGCGCTGTCCACTGGACGGCGCCCGCGCGATCCGGCATATCTGGCGCAACCAGCTACGAGGCGCGACATGGGCATCGGACAGACGATCAAGCGGATATTCACCTGGTGGGACAGTGCGACCATCGGCACGCAGATCTGGACCGCCCGCAAGGGCATCCGGGTGGGTGACGACGCCGCGGGCAACGTCTTTTACCGCAACGCCGACGACAGCCGCCGCTGGGTGATCTACAACGGCGAGGCGGAAGCCAGCCGCGTGAGCCCCGAATGGCACGGCTGGCTGCACCGCACCTGGGACGAGCCCCCGACCGAAGCGCCGCTGCGCAAGAAGGCGTGGGAAAAGCCGCACAAAGAGAACCTGACCGGCACGCTCGCCGCCTACGCGCCCGCGGGCTCCATCCGCCGCGCGGACCCGGCGGACCGCTCCGATTACGAAGCCTGGTCGCCCGAATAACATGGCCTCCAGCGCGCTCGAGACGGCGGTGGGCGGCGCGGTACTGGCCGCCGCCATCGGCTTTGGCCTCTACGCCGCGCAGGTCGCGGGCCTGCGTACGGGCGGGGACAGCTATCCGCTCACGGCCTCCTTCCGCAGCCTCGAAGGGATCAGCGTCGGCTCCGACGTGCGGCTGGCGGGGGTGAAGGTCGGCACCGTGACGGACATCACGCTCAACCCCGACACCTACCGCGCGCTAGCCACCGTCGCCATCGACAGCGCGACGCAAGTGCCGGACGACAGCGCGATCGTCATCAGCTCCGAAGGGCTGCTGGGCGGCAATTTCGTGGAGATCAATCCGGGCGGCTCCCCCTTCTTCTACGCCGCGGGGGACGAGATCGCGGACACCCAGGGCTCCGTCAGCCTGGTCACGCTGCTCCTGCGCTTTGTCGGGGGGGAGGGGCAGTGAAGCGGCTGGCATTGCTGGCCGGACTGCTTGCCGCGCCCGTCCAGGCGCAACAGGTGGAGCCGGCGAGCGGGGCCGTCCTGCGCGCGCTCGACAAGTTCAGCGGCCAGGTGGTCGACATCACGATGGAGACGGGGCGCGTCGCCACTTTCGGGCGGCTCTCCATCGCCCTGCGCGAGTGCCGCTACCCTGCGGGCAATCCCGCGGGCAACGCCTATGCCTCCGTCCAGATCGGCGAAGAAGGCCGCGACGGCCTGGTTTTCGCCGGGTGGATGATCGCGTCGTCTCCCGCGCTGAGCGCGATGGAGCATCCGCGCTACGACGTCTGGGTCATGCGCTGCACCACCTCCTGAAGGGTCGCGGGCGCGGGATCGGTGAAATCGGCATTGGCGTCCAGCGCGGCGGCCAATTGGCGGTGGTAGGCGCTCCGGCTGATCTCGATCGCGCCGAGGCTGGCCAGATGCGGCGTCAGGAATTGCGTGTCGAACAGCATGAAACCGGCGCGGCGCAAGCGGTCCACACACACGGCGAGCGCGATTTTTGAGGCATCCGTCGCCCTGCTGAACATCGATTCGCCGAACCACGCGCCGCCCAGGCTGACCCCGTAGGTGCCGCCGATCAGCATGCGGCCGTCCCACAGCTCGACCGAGTGGGCGTGGCCCAGATGGTGCAGCGCGCGGTAGAGGCCGCGGATCTCGGCGTTGATCCACGTTTCCGGCCGGTCGGCGCAGCCGTCGACGACGCCGTCGAAATCCGCGTTCACGCTCACCTGCCAGGGCACCGTCCGCATTCGTTTGCGCAAGGAGCGAGAGGCGTGGAAGGCGCGCACGGGCAGGACGCCGCGTCGGCGCGGGTCGACCCAGAACACCTCCGGATCGTCGCGCCCTTCAGCCATCGGAAAGATGCCGTTTGCGTAGCCTGCCAGCAGCCGCTCAGGCGTCAAGCTCACGCCGCGCCCTGACGCTCCAGCCAGCGCTCCAGCCAGTGGATGTTGTAGGCGCCCGACTGCACGTCCGGCTCGCGCAGCAGCGCGTTGAACAGCGGCACGGTCGTGTCGATGCCGTCCACGATCAGCTCCCCCAGCGCGCGGTTCAGGCGTGCGAGCGCCTCCGGCCGGTCGCGCCCGTGGACGATCAGCTTGCCGATCAGGCTGTCGTAATAGGGCGGGATGGCGTAGCCGTCATAAAGCGCGCTGTCCATCCGCACGCCCAGACCGCCCGGCGCGTGGTAATGGCTGATCTTGCCGGGGCAGGGGGCGAAGTCGGGCAGCCGTTCGGCGTTGATCCGCACCTCGATGGCGTGGCCGTTGATGGTCAGCTCGTCCTGGACGAAGGACATCGGCAGGCCAGCGGCGACGCGGATCTGCTCGCGCACCAGATCGACGCCAAAGATGCCCTCGGTCACCGGGTGTTCGACCTGCAGGCGTGTGTTCATCTCGATGAAGTAGAATTCACCGTTCTCATAGAGGAACTCGATCGTGCCCGCGCCGGCATAGTTAATCTGCGCGACAGCGTCGGCGCAGGTCTTGCCGATCCGCGCGCGTTCCTCGGCGTTGATGAAGGGGCCGGGCGCCTCTTCGAAGACCTTCTGGTGCCGCCGCTGAAGCGAGCAATCCCGCTCCCCCAGATGCACGGCGCCGCCTTTGCCGTCGCCGAAGACCTGGATTTCGATGTGGCGCGGCGTGGTCAGGTATTTTTCGATATAGACTTCGTCATTGCCGAAGGCGGCCTTGCCCTCGGCCCGCGCGGTCATGAACGCGTTTTCCATCTCGGACGCATCTTTCGCGACCTTCATGCCGCGCCCGCCGCCGCCCGCCGTGGCCTTGATGATGACGGGATAGCCAATCTCGTCCCCGATGCGCTTGGCGGCGTCCAGGTCCGGCACACCGCCATCGCTGCCGGGCACGCAAGGCACGCCAAGCGCTTTCATCGTGTCCTTGGCGGTGATCTTGTCGCCCATGATGCGGATGTGTTCCGCGGTGGGGCCGATGAAGGTCAGGCCGTGATCTTCGACCACTTGGACGAAGGCGGCATTCTCGCTCAGAAAGCCGTAGCCGGGGTGGATGGCTTCGGCCCCCGTGATCTCGCAGGCGGAGATGATGGCGGGGATGCGCAGGTAGCTTTGGGGGGAGGCTGGCGGGCCGATACAGACCGACTCGTCCGCCATACGCACGTGCATGGCGTCCGCATCCGCCGTCGAATGGACCGCGACGGAACCGATGCCCATCTCGCGCGCCGCGCGGATGACGCGTAGGGCAATCTCGCCCCGGTTGGCGATCAGGATCTTCTCGAACATCAGTCCAGGATCACCAGCGGGGCGCCGAATTCGACCGCGGCGCCGTCATCGACCAGGATGCGTTTCACCGTCCCGGCGCGCGGGCTGGGAATTTGGTTCATGGTCTTCATCGCTTCGATGATCAGCAGCGTTTCGCCCTCGCTGACCTGCTGGCCGACCTTGATGAATGCGGGCGCGCCCGGCTCGGCCTGCAGATAGACAGTGCCGACCATGGGCGAGGTCACGGCGCCGGGATCGCTGGCGGGATCTTCGGCGGGGGCTGGCGCCTCTGCTGCCGCGGGGGCCGCGGCCGGGGCGGGCGCGGGGGATGCCACATGCACCGGGGCGGGCGCGGGGGCGGCGGCCGGTGCGGCGCGGGACACGGTCACGGACAGGCTGTCATCTTCGGCATAGTCGCGTTTGACCGACAATTCTGTCAGGTCGTTGTCCCGCAGAAGCTCGGCCAGGGCCTTGATGAAGGCGACGTCGCTGTCGTGGGTGTCTTTGCTCATATCGGCTCTCTTGTCCTCGCCCGGGCTTTGCGCACCTATAGGCCATGGGCAAAGCCATGAAAAGCGGGGGAGGCGGGGCGCGATGAATTTGGGGCTGTGGTTGGCGCGGATTGCCGCCGCCGAGGGGCAGCGCCCCGCCTTGTTTCGGGGGACCGAGTTGGTGGCCGATTACGCGGCCTTCGCGGGGCGCGCCGCGGGTGTGGCGGGCTGGCTGGCGGCGCAGGGCGTGGGGCCTGGGGACCGGGTGGCCCTCTACCGGCTGAACGATCCCGAGTGGCTGATCCTCTTCTACGGCATCTGGTACGCCGGCGCCGTGGCCGTGCCGATCAACGCCAAGCTGCACGCGCGGGAGGCGGCGTGGATCATCGAGGATGCGCAGGCCTCCGTCACTTTCGCCGGCGGCACGCAGGCCGAAGGGCTCCGGGCCCTAGGCGCTGCGCCGTTGGAGGAGGTGCCCGAGGGCCCGCCGCTCGGCCCGCTGGCGCGGGGGGCGGAGGATCTGGCCTGGCTCTTCTACACCTCCGGCACGACGGGGCGGCCCAAGGGGGTGATGATCACCCACGGGATGCTGCACGCGATGGCGCACAGCTATTTCGCCGATGTCGACGCAGTAACGGGCGCAGATACGGCGCTTTACGCCGCGCCGCTGAGCCACGGGGCGGGGCTTTATAACCTGATGCACGTGCTCAAGGGCGCGCGGCATGTCTGCCCAGCCTCCCAAGGGTTTGATCCGGCGGAGATCTTCGCGCTTGCGGGGCATCATGGCCGCGTCCACATGTTCGCCGCCCCGACGATGGTGACGCGGATGACCGCCCACGGCACCGGCGCGGTGGCGGGGCTGCGGACCATCGTCTACGCGGGTGGGCCGATGTATCTGGAGGATATCCTGGCCGCGCGCGCCCGGTTCGGCGACATCTTCGTGCAGATCTACGGGCAGGGGGAGTGCCCGATGGCAATCACCGCACTGCCCCGCGCGGATGTGGCCGGGGACGACATGGCGCGGCTGGCGTCGGTCGGGCGGGCGCAATCCTGCGTGGAGGTGCGGGTGGACGCCGCACCGGGGCAGCCGGGCGAAATCCTCGTGCGCGGCGCTGCGGTCATGCCGGGCTACTGGCGCAACCCGGCCGCCACGGCGGAGACGATCCGGGATGGCTGGCTGTACACCGGCGATGTCGGCGTGCTGGATGCGGCGGGCTATCTCACGCTGCACGACCGGGCCAAGGACCTGATCATCACGGGCGGCTCAAACGTCTATCCTCGCGAGGTCGAAGAGGCGCTTTTGCGCGCGCCCGGGGTCACCGAGGTGGCGGTGGTCGGCCGCCCCCACCCCGATTGGGGGGAGGAGGTCGTGGCCTTCATCGTCGGGACCGCGGAGGCGGGTGCCCTTGACGCGTTTTGCCGGGACCAGATCGCCCGGTTCAAGGCGCCGAAGGCCTATCTGCACCTCGATGCGCTGCCCAAGAACAATTACGGCAAGGTGCTCAAGACGGACCTGCGCGCGCGGCTCAAAGCCGGTTAGCCGATCAGCGAATCGCCCGGCACGATCAGGTTTGAGGCGTCCAGATCGCCGTCTTGAACGCCCCAGATCACCAGGTGCATCCGGTCCGGCACGGCCGCGTCCGGCGCCGATGTCTCGTAGACCGATGTGAGATCGATGAACGCGCCGCGGCTGTTGTAATGGGTGTGATCCAGCACGTCCTGAACGGTATAGGTCAGAAGCTGCCCGCCGATCTCGGTGGCCAGCTGGATGACGTCGCCATCCTCGAAATCCTGGATCCGGTCGCGGCCGGTCGCCCCTTCGAAAATGAAGGTGTCGGCGCCGGTGCCGCCCAGCAGGATGTCGATGCCCGCGCCGCCCTCCAGCGTGTCCTGCCCCGTGCCGCCACGCAACTGGTCATTGCCCGCGCCGCCCCGCAGCAGGTCGGTGCTGTCCCCGCCGTCGAGGCGGTCGTTGCCATCCCCGCCGTCCAGCGTGTCCTTGCCCTGGCGCCCGCGCAGGAGGTCATTGCCGCCGCGCCCCACGAGGCTGTCTGCGCCGCTGCCGCCGTCGAAAATTTCCGCCCCGTCCGCGCCGATGATGATGTCCGCGCCCGCGCCGCCCTGGACGTTGCGGACCGAGCCGGTGGCGTCGGTGTGGTCGAACCCGCTGGCGATATAAAGATCGTCGCCCGCGGCGAGGTTCACCCGCATCATCGAGCCGGTGTTGTGCACGATGTCATTGCCCGTGCCCATATGGACGAAGCCGGTGACGGTGCCGCCGGCATTCAGGAAATAGTCGTCCCCGTCCGACATCCGCACCGCGCCGTCGATCAGGCCGGTGTTGCGGATGCCATCGTCGTTTTGCCAGGCCTGTACGCGCCCTTCGATGGTGCCGGCGTTCACTATCCAGGACTGCGCATCGCCGGTATAGTGGATGGTGTCCCGCGCCACCGATTGGCTGAGCGTATGGCCCTCGCGCACGTTGAGGCGCTGCAGCCCGTCGCTGGCCAGGATCGGGACGGACACGTCGGCGTTCACCACGATGTGCGTGCTTTTGGCGCCGTTGTCGATGGGCGCGCCGGTGACGGCGGCGTTCAGGACTTTGCCCTTAACGCTGACGCCCGGCGCCTTAGTAAAGGCGCCGCCGAATTGGAAAGGGTCGTGCAAAGCGAATTGGAAAAACGGTGTCGTCGACATGGCGCAAACTCCTCGCGCTTATGAATAGTGCGCGCCCGTCTGTGCGGCCGCATCCCCCAACGGGCAGGGGCGGGCGACCGGGGTCCAAGACGAGACGCGTTGAGATGGTGTTCAGGCCCGGGGACCAATTGCGTCCCGGACCGGATACAAATTGATTAGGGCGAAAATCGTGAACAATTGGATTTATATTGGGGCCATTGTTCACGAAAAAGCCGGCCCAATTGGACCGGCTTTCAACTTTGTAAGGGGGTCTGCGCTCAGATGGCCAGATATTCGGCCCGCAGTTTTTCGTCGTCCAGCACTTCCTTGGCGGTGCCGTCGAAGACGATGCCGCCGGTGTCGAGAATCACCGCCCGGTCGGCCAGTTGCAGCGCGCGCACGGCGTTCTGCTCGACCAGGATGGTCGTCAGGCCCTGATCGCGGATGATGTTCAGGGTCTTTTCGATCTCGTCCACGATGACGGGGGCCAGGCCCTCGTAAGGCTCGTCCAGCAGCAGCACCTTGATGTCGCGGGCGAGCGCCCGGGCGATGGAGAGCATTTGCTGCTCGCCGCCGGACAGGGTCACGCCTTCCTGGTTCTTCCGCTCGCCAAGGCGGGGGAAGAGGTCGTAGAGCCGCTCGATCGACCAGCCGATGGGCGGGGCGATCTGCGCCAGCTTCAGGTTCTCTTCGACCGTGAGGCCGGGGATGATGCGGCGGTCTTCGGGCACGAGGCCCAGACCGGCCTGGCTGGCCTGGTGGCTGGACATGTTGTGCAGCGGCTGGTGGTCGAGCCAGATCTCGCCCTTGCGGACCTCCGGATCGCCGATTCGGGCGATGGAGCGCAGGGTGGAGGTTTTGCCCGCCCCGTTGCGGCCCAGAAGGGCGAGGATCTCACCCTCGTGCACGTTGAAGCTGACGCCTTGGACGATGTAGCTTTCGCCGTAATAGGCGTGCATGTCGTAGACGGACAGATACGCCGGGGCTGTGGCCGCGTGGTTGGCGTTCTTGTCGAGCGTTGCGGTGTTCATGTCGATTGTTCCTTTCTAGACCTGCGGGGTCTGAGAGCCAGCCCGGTGGGAACCACCGGGCAGCCGCCGGCCCGCCCCCCGCGGGGCGGCGGCTTCGCCTCCACCCCTCCGGGCCGCCGGCTGCCCTGCGCTCTGATCCATCATGCGGCTTCTTGGACTTCACCCAGATACGCTTCGCGCACCTTGGGATGGCCCTTGATGTTGTCCGGCGTGTCCTCGACCAGCGGCGTGCCTTGGGCCAACACTGTGATCCGC
>JBCDFL010000131.1:0-9420 GCA_039178165.1 Pseudomonadota bacterium
CTCGTCAAAGAGGGCCGCGGGGCTCGGAAGGCGACAATCCTGAAGCAGACGGCCCAACAAAGCGCGATCCTTCGCGGCGCTTTCATTCCCACTCTTGGTCAGGCCGCGGATCTTGACCCAAGGCTGCAACAGCACCTTGCCGTTTGCGTCGGTGTGAAAGCCAATCGCGTCTTGCGAAAAGCAGCGATATTGCGTCACGATCCTCTGATCGAGCTTCTTGAGCTCAACGCTGATCAGCTCGATATGCAGGGTTGGCGGCAGCCAAAGACCGGTCTCTTCGTCTTTGAATCCGCCCGCCTTGGCGCGGTAGTCGACCGGCTCAGCCTCGAACACAGCGTCTTTGATCTTCAGTTTCATACGTCTTCCCCCGCCAGCAACGTGCCGGGGAAAGAGCGAATCAGGAAGCTTTTATCTCCGCCGCGATTTGAGCGCGTGACTTGCGCGCCCGCTCGGTCGCCGATTTGAGCTGGCCGCAGGCCGCCATGATATCCTCCCCCCGCGGCGTGCGGATCGGAGAGGCATAGCCCGCCTGATAGATGATGTTCGCAAACGCCCGAATGCGGTTGTTCGAGGATCGCTTGTAAGGCGCGCCGGGCCATTCGTTGAACGGGATCAGATTGATCTTGGCCGGTATGCCGTCGATCAACTTCAGCAGGCGGTACGCATCTGCGTCGGTGTCGTTCACCCCGTCCAGCATCACGTATTCAAAGGTGATACGCTCCGAGTTGCGGCCCCGTGGATAGGCGCGCAGCGCTTCGATCAGTGTTTCGATGTTCCAGCGCTTGTTGATCGGGACGAGTTTGTTGCGCACGTCGTCCGTCGTGGCGTGGAAAGAAACGGCAAGCTGGCAACCGATCTCATTCGCTGTCCGCTCAATCTCCGGCACGACGCCAGACGTCGACAGCGTGATGCGGCGGCGGCTGAGCGCGATCCCTTCGGCATCCATCGCGATCTTCATCGCGTCGCGGACATTCTCGAAATTGTAGAGCGGCTCGCCCATGCCCATCAGCACGATGTTGGACAAAAGGCGCGTTTCATCCTTGGGCTGGCCCGGCACCGGCCATTCGTCCAGGTCATCGCGGGCCATCATCACTTGGCCAATGATCTCGGCCGCAGTGAGGTTGCGCACCAGCCTTTGCGTGCCCGTGTGGCAGAAGGAACAGGTCAGCGTGCACCCCACTTGCGAGGATACGCACAGCGTGCCGCGGTCTTCCTCGGGGATATAGACGACCTCGACCTCGTGACCGCCGGCGATGCGGACAAGCCATTTGCGGGTGCCGTCGGTGCTCACCTGTTTGGAGACGACCTCAGGCACCTCAATCACGAAATGCTCTGCCAGCTGCGCGCGGTAAGCCTTGGCAAGGTTGGTCATGTCCGCGAAGTCGCGCTTGCCCCATTGGTAGATCCACGCCCAGATCTGGCCGACGCGCATCTTAGCCTGCTTTTCGGGCGTGCCGATGTCGATGAGCGCATCGCGCATCTGGTCGCGGGTCAGACCGACAAGGTTCACCGGCCCCTCCGGCAATTTGCGGGGGATCGTCAGGACGTCTTGGGTGATCGGTGCATCGGTCATTTGGCTGTCCTTCGGGTGAAGTGAGCCTGATATAGGAGGCAAGCGCGAAATCCAAACCGATCATTCTAAGCGCTAAGACATCCGCAGGATGTCTACACGCCGTCCGCCGGCGGCGTGTTCCACGCCACCCGCGGACGGCTTTGCCGCAGCTAGAACGGCTTAACGACAACCACATACAAAATGGCAATCACGCCCAATACACTGACCTCATTGAAGACCCGCAGCCAGGTGTCGCTTTCATCGAAGCGCCCTTGCCGCGCGCGGGCGACCAGAACGCCCGTCCACACGTAGTGCCCTGCCAGCAGCGTCACGAGGCCAAGCTTCAGCCAGACCCACGTGTCGAACTGCCACAGGTGCCCGAGGTACAGACCCGTCAAAAGCGCGATCACGCCCAGCCCCGCCGAGAAGCGATAGAGCCGGAACGTCAGATCGCCCAGCGGCCCATCCTCGCCCGTGCGCGCAAAATCACGCTTCCAGTAGATCAGCGCGCGGGGGACGGCAAAAATGCTCGTCATCCAGCCCATCACGCACAGGATGTGGATAATCTTGACGGTGTTCAATTAACCGCCGCAGCGCGCCTCGGCATCTTCGACGGCAGCGGTGAAGCCCAGAAGCGAGAACGTGTCGCGCGTCGTCGTCCCACGGCTGGACACGCCCGTGACCACCGCCTGCGCACCGCGCTTCATCGCGGTGACGATCTTGGCGTCGTCGGACGTGGTCGCGGGCCAGGCCCATTCGCCTTCGGTGAAAAGCTCGTATTCCGTGCCGCCGATATCCACCGTTACGGTGCTGCCGGAGCGGAAGGGATACCCCCCGGTGAAGGCCACCTGGCCAGACGCGCCAGCGGACGGGCGGTAGAACACCATTAGCAGGATCTGGCCGCGGGTGGCGGCAACGACCCGCCCATCGCGGGTGTTCACGATTTCCTTGGGCGTCGACACGCCCCAGCACTCGGTCGGGTTGTCCTCGACGAAGACGCTCCAATCGGTCTTGGCCGCCACTTGGTTGGTGCTTTGCTCTTGTGCGAACGCGCCGGTCGCCATCAGGGCGGCAGCGCAAAATGCTGTCCAGTATTTCATTGTCTTGCCTCTCGAACGTGCCGATGCGCGCGCGCCTCTTTTCCGGGCTTTCCACGCTGACAGGTTGCACAGATACGCGAAGTTTGGGCAGGTATAAACCACAATTGGCGGGATTTCGCCAAGTCGTGACGTCTGACGAGGAACCGCCCATGACAGCCGCTGAACCCTTTGTCGAAATCTGGCGCGGCCCGCTTCTGGAAAGCGTGCATGCCGGCCACGCGGTGATCTGGGGACCGGGCGGGGTGGAGCGGTCGTGGGGCGACCCGGATGCGCTGGTCTACCCCCGGTCGTCCGCCAAGATGATCCAGGCGCTGCCCCTTTTGGAATCGGGCGCGGCGGAGGCGTTCAGCCTGAGCCCCGCGCATCTGGCGCTGGCCTGCGCCTCCCACAACGGTGCCGCGATCCATACCGAACGGGTGGCGCGTTGGCTGGACGCGATCGGGCGCGGGGAGTGCGATCTGCGCTGCGGCGCACAGGCTCCAAAGGACCAGGACGCGCAAGTCGGCCTGATCCGAGGCTTCGCCCAGCCCTGCCAGATGCACAACAATTGCTCGGGCAAGCACACGGGCTTTCTGACGCTGGCCAAACATCTGGGCGCCGGTCCCGAATATCTGGAGATGGAGCATCCCGTGCAGCGCGCGATCCTCGAGGCGACGGAGCGGGTGACGGGCGAGGTCAGCCCCGCCTTCGGCACCGACGGGTGCAGCGCGCCGAACCACGCGATCACGCTGAAAGGCATGGCCCGCGCGATGGCCCATTTCGCCGCCGCAGGGGACGGCAGTGCCGAGGCGCGTCTGACCCAAGCGATGATCGCCCATCCCGATCTGGTCGCGGGCGAGGGGCGCGCCTGCACCGCCCTGATGCGCGCTTGCGGGGGCCGCGCGGCACTGAAGACGGGGGCGGAAGGATTCTTCATCGCCATCATTCCCGACCTGCAGACCGGCGTGGCGCTCAAGGTCGCGGACGGGGCGACGCGCGCGGCAGAATGCGCCATCGCCGCGATCCTTGTTCAGCTTGGAGTGTTGCAGGCAGCTCACCCCGCGGCGCTGGACTACCTCAACGCGCCGATTCGGAACTGGCGCGGCATCGTCACCGGCACGCAGCGCGCCGCGCCCGGGCTGATCTAGCCGGCAAATTCGTCCCGCGCGTAGCCCTGAAGGTAAAGCAGCGCAGTCAGATCGCCGAAGTTGATCCGCGCGGTACACGCCTCCGCCACAGACGGTTTGGCGTGCAGCGCAACGCCCAGGCCCGCGCGGCCGAGCATGCCCAGATCGTTCGCGCCATCGCCAACGGCCAGGGCTTGATCCTCCGTCAGGCCCAGCTGCGCGGTCAGCTCTTCGAGCGCCGTGATCTTGGCCTGCTGGCCGAGGATGGGGTCCGCGACCTCTCCGCTCAGCGCGCCGGCCTCCTCCCGCAGGACATTCGCGCGGTGCTCGTCAAAGCCCAGATGATCGGCCACAGGCCCGGTAAAAGCCGTAAACCCGCCGGAGACGAGCGCGGCGTAAGCCCCATGCGCCTTCATCGTGGCCACCAGCGCGCGCCCGCCCGGCGCATAGGTGATCCGCTCACGCAAGACCTGCCCGATGACATCGGTGCTGAGGCCCTTGAGCAACCCAACACGCTCGCGGATCGCCTCTTCGAAGTTCAGCGCGCCGTCCATGGCACGCGCGGTGATGTCGCGCACTCGGTCCCCGACGCCCGCAACCCCCGCCAATTCGTCGATGCATTCCTGCTGGATCATCGTGCTGTCCATGTCGGCCAACAGCAGCTTTTTGCGGCGGCCCTCGGCGAGGCTGACGACCAGATCGACGTCCTGCATCTGTAGATCGGTCCAAACCTCCCACTGGTTGGACGGCAGGCCGGGCAGCGCGAACTCCGCCGCTTCACCCGCACTGAGCCACCGGATGACGCCGCCGCCCCAGGCGTTGCGCAGCGCCTCCACCAGCGCCTCGTCCAGCGCGCCGGGCCGCGCGATCAGGCTTGCCACAAAGTCGCTCATGTTTCCGATCCACTCCTTGCCGCGCCGCGGCGCGCGTTCCGCCGGGGCTATAGGCCGCTTTTTGCGGTTGTGAAAGCGGGGGCGGGCGCGTAGCTCCGTCCGCGGGACACCCTTCCCCAACGAAGGGCGCATATCTGGAAGGATAGCAGTGATGGCTATGTCTATGCCGGCGGCACGCCCGGCCAACCCGCGTTTTTCGTCGGGCCCGTGTGCCAAACCCCCCACCCACACACTGGACGCATTGGCGGATGCCCCC
Organism: Pseudomonadota bacterium; assembly: GCA_039178165.1. Lineage (GTDB taxonomy): Bacteria > Pseudomonadota > Alphaproteobacteria > Rhodobacterales > Rhodobacteraceae > JBCBCP01. Next base: position 4,908 of record JBCDFL010000131.1, read on the forward strand.
CTGGGCCGCTCGCACCGCGCCGCCGTCGGCAAGGCCAAGCTGGCCGAGACGATTGAGCTGACGCGCGAGATCTTGGGCGTGCCCGCCGACTACAAGATCGGCATTGTGCCGGCCTCCGACACCGGCGCCTACGAGATGGCGATGTGGACCATGCTGGGCGAACGGCCCGTTGAGATGGTCGCCTGGGAAAGCTTCGGCGCGGGCTGGGTCACCGACGCGGTCAAGCAACTGAAACTCGACGCCACGGTCCACACGGCGGAATATGGCGAGATCGTCGATCTGGCCGCGCTGAACTACGACAACGATGTCTGCTTCACCTGGAACGGCACGACCTCCGGCGTTCGCGTTGCGGGCGATCCGATCCCGGCGGACCGCGCGGGCCTGACCCTGTGTGACGCGACCAGCGCCGCCTTTGCGATGGACCTACCCTGGGACAAGCTGGATGTGACCACCTTCTCCTGGCAGAAGGTTCTGGGCGGTGAGGCCGCGCACGGCATGCTTATCCTGAGCCCCCGCGCCGTCGAACGGCTCGAATCCTACACCCCGCCCTGGCCCTTGCCGAAGATCTTTCGTCTGACCAAAGGCGGCAAGCTGAACGAAGGCATTTTCCGCGGGGAGACGATCAACACACCGTCCATGCTCTGCGTCGAGGATTACCTCTTCGCACTCAAATGGGCGCAGTCGCTGGGCGGTTTGGACGGGCTCAAGGCCCGCGCAACGGCCAATGCACAAGCCATCTGGGACTTCTGCGAAGCCCGCGACTGGATCGACAACCTGGCCGTCGACCAGGCGACGCGGTCCAACACCTCCGTCTGCCTCAAGTTCACCGATGATCGCATCACCGACGGCGCGGCCTTTTCCAAGGCCGTAGCCAAGCGGCTGGGGGATGAGGGCATCGCCCTCGACATTGGCGCCTACCGCGACGCCCCCGCCGGCTTGCGCATCTGGTGCGGCGGCACGGTAGAGACCTCGGACATCGAGGCGATGCTGCCCTGGCTCGACTGGGCCTTCGAACAAGAAATCAACGCATAACAGCGGTGCGCAAAGCATGCGCACCCTACGCGATCCGTAGGGTGTGCGCTTAGCCGCACCATCTTTGGAGAGAACACATGCCCAAAGTCCTCGTATCCGACAAACTCAGCGAAACCGCAGTTCAGATCTTCCGCGACCGGGGGATCGAGGTCGACTTCGAACCCGACCTCGGCAAGGACAAAGACCGGCTGGCCGAGGTGATCGGCCAATATGATGGCCTCGCCATCCGCTCGGCCACCCGCGTGACGCCGACCATCCTGGCCGCCGCGGACAACCTCAAGGTTATCGGCCGCGCCGGGATCGGCACTGACAACATCGACAAGGATGCGGCCAGCAAGAAAGGCGTGATCGTGATGAACACGCCCTTCGGCAACATGATCACGACGGCCGAACATGCCATAGCGATGATGTTTGCCGTAGCGCGGCAGATCCCCGAAGCCTCCCAATCGACCCATGCGGGCAAATGGGAAAAGTCCAAATTCATGGGCGTCGAGCTGACAAATAAGGTGCTGGGCGTGATCGGCGCCGGCAATATCGGCGGCATCGTCTGCGACCGCGCGCGGGGGCTGAAGATGAAAGTCCTCGCCTACGATCCCTATCTGGGCCAAGAAAAGGCCGACAAGATGGGCGTCGAGAAGGTCGAGCTCGAAGACCTTCTGTCCCGCGCTGACTTCGTCACGCTGCACGTCCCGAAAACGGACCAGACGGCCAACATCCTCAGCGCCGAACGGATCGCGATGATGAAACCCGGCGCCCGCCTCATCAACTGCGCCCGCGGCGGTCTTGTGGACGAGGCGGCCCTGGCAGACGCGCTGAAATCCGGTCACCTCGCCGGTGCGGCCTTCGACGTGTTCGCCGAAGAGCCGGCCAAGGACAACCCGCTCTTCAACCTGCCCAACGTCGTCGTCACCCCGCACCTGGGCGCCGCGACGACCGAAGCGCAGGAAAACGTCGCCCTGCAAGTGGCCGAGCAGATGTCGAACTACCTGCTGACCGGCGCCGTGGAAAACGCGCTCAACATGCCCTCCGTCACCGCCGAGGAGGCGAAGGTCATGGGCCCCTGGCTGCAGCTGTCCGGCCATTTGGGCGCGTTCGTCGGGCAGATGACGGATGAACCGGTGAAAGCGATCAACATTCTCTATGACGGGGTCGTGGCCGACATGAACCTCGCTGCGCTGAATTGTGGAGTTGTGGCGGGCATCATGAAACGGGTGAACCCGGACGTGAACATGGTCTCCGCCCCCGTGGTGGCGCAAGAGCGTGGCATCCAGATCAGCACGACGAACCAGGGCAAGTCGGGCGTCTTCGAGGGCTACATCAAGGTCACCGTGGTCACCGACAAGCGCGAGCGGTCCGTCGCCGGCACCGTCTTCAGCGACGGCAAGCCGCGCTTTATCCAGATCAAGGGCATCAACATCGACGCCGAGATCGGGGCGCACATGCTCTACACAACGAACGAGGACGTGCCCGGGATCATCGGCCTTCTGGGCAATACGATGGGCAAGAACGGCGTGAACATCGCGAACTTTACCCTGGGCCGGGCCGAAGCTGGCGGGGAGGCGATCGCGCTCCTCTATGTCGACGAGCCGATCCCGGGTGACGTGCTGAAGACCCTGGAAGGCACCGGCATGTTCACGCAGGTCAAACCGCTGGCGTTCGACGTCGCCTAGGTTAAGTGGGGGGTAAAGGAGACATCCCATGCCCCCCATCTACGCCGTCGGCGACATCCACGGCCAACGCGCCGAACTGGACCGCGTTCTGGACCTGATCATCGCCGATGGGGGCGGCAAGGTCGTGTTCCTTGGCGATTATGTGGATCGGGGACCCGATTCGCAGGGCGTGATCCAACGGCTCATCGACGGCTGCGCGGACGGGGAGGATTGGGTCTGCCTCAAGGGTAATCACGACCGCCTCATGGATTGGTTCCTGGAAGTACCGCCGCGCCACGACCCCCACCTGCTGATCGGCTTTCACTGGATGCACGCGCGGATCGGCGGGGCGGAAACCCTCGCCTCCTACGGTGTGGACGTGCCGGATCACATCCGGATGAAAGACCTCTCCGCCCGGGCACTGGACGCGGTGCCCCAGGCGCATTTGGACTTCCTGCGCGGCCTGCCGCTGACGTTTGAGACGGACGATCTGTTCTTCTGCCACGCCGGTATCGCGCCCGGCGCGCCACTGGACGCCCAGGACGAAGAGGACCTCGTCTGGATCCGCCAGCCGTTTCACGTCTTCACAGAGCCGCACCCGAAGCTGATCGTGCACGGCCATACACCGGTGGAGCGGGTGACGCATTACGGCAACCGCGTGAACCTCGATGCTGGGGCGGGCTACGACCGACCCCTGACCTGTGCGGTGTTCGAGGAGGGGCAGGTGTTCGAGCTGACAGATAGTGGGCGCGTGCCGCTTGTCCCAGTGGGGTAGAACCCCACCCTACGTCCAATCCAGCACGACCTTACCGGATTTGCCCGACTTCATCGCCGCGAACCCTTGAGCAAACGCGGACGCCTTGTAGCGGTGCGTGATGACCCGGTTCACGTCGAGGCCGTTTTCCAGCATCGCGATCATCTTGTACCACGTTTCGAAAATCTCGCGGCCGTAGACGCCCTTGATCGTGATGGCTTTGAAGACGATCTGGCTCCAATCGACGGGGCTTTTGCCGGGCAGGATGCCCAGCAGCGCGATGCGTCCGCCCATGACCAGATTGTCCACCATCTGATCCAGCGCGACCTGGCTGCCCGACATCTCGAGCCCCACGTCAAAGCCTTGGCGCATCTTTAGCCTGTGGGTGACGTCTCGCAGGTCCTCCGTGGCCACATTCACGGGCGTGACATCCGTCACCTGCGCCGCAAGCGCGAGGCGGTCGGGGTTGATGTCCGTGATCACCACATGCCGCGCGCCCACATGGCGGGCCACCGCCGCCGCCATGATGCCGATGGGACCCGCGCCTGTGATCAGCACATCCTCCCCCACCAGATCGAAGCTGAGCGCAGTGTGCACCGCATTGCCAAGCGGGTCGAGGATCGCGCCGATATCGTCGTCGATCGCGTCGGGCAGCGGCACCACGTTGAAGGCCGGCAGCTTCAGGTATTCCGCAAAAGCGCCCTGTTCATTCACCCCGATCCCGCGCGTCGCAGGGTCCAGGTGGAACTTGCCCGCACGGCTTTGGCGGGAGGTCTTGCCGATCAGGTGCCCCTCCCCGCTGCACCGCTGGCCGAGCGTCAAATCCTGCACGTTAGAGCCGATATCCACGATCTCCCCCGCAAATTCGTGGCCCGTGATCAGGTCCAGCGGGACGGTAGAGGACGCCCAATCGTCCCAGTTCCAGATATGAATATCGGTGCCGCAAATGCCGGTCTTCTTCACCCGGATCAGTACATCGTCCGGCCCGATCTCGGGCACCGGCGCCGTCATCTGCCAAAGACCTTCCTTAGGGTAGGTCTTTTGCAGGGCGGTCATTTGGTTGGTCATGTCAGTCGTC
>JBCDFL010000132.1:0-9249 GCA_039178165.1 Pseudomonadota bacterium
CGCCGCTTTGCGCCCGCCGCGCGCGGCCGGGTCGATGCGGCCCGCACCCTGCGCCGGTCCATGCGCCAGGGCGGAGAGATGTCGCGCCTGGCCCTGCGGCACCCGCGCCAGCGCTGGCCGAACTTGGTCGTTCTGTGCGACATCTCCGGCTCGATGAGCCAGTACAGCCGGATCGTGCTGCATTTTCTGCATGCTGTATCCAACGCCAAGGGGGCGGGCTGGGCCAAGGTGCACGCCTTCACCTTCGGCACGCGCTTGACGAACGTGACCCGCCATTTGGGCCAACGCGACGTGGACGCGGCCCTCGCCGCCGCGGGGGCCGAGGCGCAGGATTGGGAGGGCGGCACGCGCATCGGCGAAAGCCTTGCCGCCTTCAACCGCGACTGGTCGCGCCGGGTACTGGGACAGGGCGCGGTGGTGCTGCTGATCACCGACGGGCTGGACCGCGGCGCGCCGGACGAGCTGGCCAAGCAGATCGAACGGCTGCATCTCAGCTGCCAGCGGCTGATCTGGCTGAACCCCCTGCTGCGCTGGGCCGAATTTGCCCCCCGGGCGGCGGGCATCGCCGCCATGCTGCCCCATGTCGACGCCTTCCGCGCCGGGCACTCCATCGCGTCCCTCGAAGAGCTGGCTGCCGCGATCTCCCGCCCGGACGATGTGGGCGAGCGGGACCGGCTTTTGGCGATGCTCTGAGGGGCGCATTTTCTTTAGGAAGAAAATGGGGCCTTCGCTGCTGGCGGTGTGTTTGTGGAGAGGATGCCGGTTTCGGGTCTCACCAGGCCCAAATTGGTCCTGGATCCCCCCCTCGCATGATCTTCGGCGTGACAGAGGCCATCGGTCCGCTCCAGTAAAATAGCCGTATCCCGCTGCGCGGGACCCTCGGCGATTTTCCTTGCCCGGCCCGCTGTCCCCCGTCCCTTGGCGATCAAGCGAGGGCGGCTCCAGGACCAAAACGGGCGCCTTTGCGAAGGCAAAGACGCCCAGTCGCAAGGCGCTTGTCTCGCAGAGACACGCGCAGCGACCTTGTTGCCAAGCTGGGAAGCGGCGGTTTCGTCCGCAAAGTCAAAAGTTCGGTCCTTGGGCCAAGAAGAGGGCACTTTTGGCCGCGCCGGGTTCTCTGCTAAGCTGGGAGGAGGTGGTGCCGGCCTTAAAGCCACAGGGTCAGTGCCTGATCCGCGGCAAGCTGCGCAAACCCGTTTCGGTTAAGGCTGCTACTAGCGCCCCTAACGCGCCATCGCCCTTCGCTCGTCCCACCTTACCCGCCCGCGCGGTCCTCCAGCGCATCGGCGATGAGGCCCTCGAAATCGGCCTCCGTGCGCAGGGCGCCGACCGCGTCGGCTGTGACGGTTACGCCCCAGCGGGCCATTGCCTCGTAGCGGGGTTGGCGGTGGGCGAGGGCGCGGGCGTAGGTCCAGCGGATGAAGCTGTCGGGATCGACCGCCTCTTCGCGCGCGCCCGTCTCCGCCAAGTAGGCGGCCCAAGCGCCGGCGAGGAAGGCCGGCTGGTAGGCCATCGGCTTGGGCGCGGCATCGAAGCGGGCGATGAGCGATTGCGTATGGGCCGCGTCCCCCTTGATCCAGACCGGCAGGCACACTGCGCTAAGCGCGGTCATCAGGGGGTCGCTGGGATCATCGGGGTCGATCCACTCGCAGATCGACCCGCCCGTGTCGCAGATGAAGTGCGGATAGCCGTAGAGCGCCTCGGACCGGGTCGCGAAATGGGCGGTGTCGTGCAGCGCGGCGAGTTCGGCCTGGTGAAACTGCTCCTGCCGGGCGCGGTATTCGGCGATGGGCAGGCCGCCCTTGGCGGGATCGCCCGGCTTGCCCAGGTAGGTCGCAACGGGGCTGAGGTTTTCGAAGGTGATGTTGGAGCCGATATAGATGCTGTCCGACATCAAGAGGGCGCGCAGGAAGGGGACCTTCATCGCCTCCGCCTTAGCGTTATCGGTGATCCGCTCGCCCATATACCGCGTGCCGATGCGGTAATCGACGGAGTAGTGGAACCACGCGCCAGAGGTGCGCAGCATCGTCGCCATGTGGGTTTTGCCCAGGCCGGACATGCCGAAGACCATGATCCGTTTGCGGGGGGCGGCGCGCCAGGCGTGGGCATTGGGGTAGAGCATGGCGGGCCTCGTCGTGTCGCGGCCTTTCCTCTACGCCGGGGCCGCGCGGGGCGTCAACGCCTGAGGCGCGCCAGCGCGCGCCCGTCGAGGATCAGGAGGCCCAAGGCCAGCAGGGCAAAGCCCGCAAGGGCAACAGCGCCGAGCGTTTCGTCCCGGACCCAGGCGCCGAGCGTGATCGCGACGGGCGGGATCAGCAGCGTCACAAGCATCAGGTTGCCGCTGCCCGCCATGGCCAGGACGCGGTAGTAGAGCAGGTAGGCGCCCGCCGTCGCGACGATGGCGTAGTAGCCGATGGCCAGCACGGTCTGGGGCTGCAGGGCGAAGCTCGGCACGCCCTCGAGCCCCAGGGCCAGGGGCACGGAGATCACGCTGGAGCCGGTCAGCATGCCCGCCGCGGCCACCTGCGGGGGCAGGCCCGACAGGTGCTTGCGCGCCCACACGCCGGCCAGCGCGTAGCTGATCGTGCCGGCGAGGATGGCGAGTTGGCCAAGGCTGCGGACATCGAAGCTGCGCACATTTTCCAGCCCGATGGCGGTGGCGACGCCGATGAAGCCCAGGGCCACGCCGATCCCTTTGCGCAGGCTGATCCGTTCGTCCGCGAAAAAGAGCGCGGCGGCGATGACGCCGAAGATCGCCGTCGCGGCGTTGAGGATGGAGGTCAGGCCGGTTTCCACGTGCAATTGGCCCCAGGCCATCAGGCCAAAAGGGATCATGTTGTTCAGAAGGCCCATGATCAGGAACGCGCCCCACAGTCGAGGACCCCGCGGGAGGGGCAGGCGCATCAGCGCCACGACGCCCCATAAGGCGAGCATCGCCCAGAAGGTGCGGTGCGCGACGGAGGTGAGAAATCCGACCTCGTCCAGCGCGATGCGGATCGACAGGAAGGACGCGCCCCAGATCGCCCCGAGCAGCAGGAGTTCGGCCCAGGCGCGGCCGGTTAGGGAGGTTTGCGGCGTCATGGCGGGAAGGTGGCTCTGATTACGCCCCGGCGCGACCCGGTTCTTGCGGCTTGGCCCGCGTCTCCGTCCAGATGTTGAGGTAATTGCCGGCGAAGATCACCAGCGCGCCGACGAAGACCCAGATATCCAGCGCCTCTTTGTAGAGCAGCATGCCGATGATCGCGATGGTCGGGAGGCGCGCGAAGTCGAGGGGCACAACGACCGTGGCCGGAGCCAGGGACAGGGCGGTCGTGAGGCAGAAATGTGCGGTGAGGCCCGCAAGGCCGATCAGCACAACCCAGGGCAGGGTGCGCGCGTCCGGCAGGGCGACATCGCCGTCGTAGCCCGCCGCGATGAGGCCGAGGACGACCTGGATCACCGTCAGCCAGAAGAGGATCTGCGCGATGCTTTGGTCGCGCGTCAGCTTCTTGGTCAGCATGATCGTGATGGCGAAGAAGATGGCAGATGTGGCGGCGGTGATGACGCCCGTGTTGACGCCGACGACGTCCGGGCGTGCGACGATCAGGATGCCGGCAAAGCCCATCAGCGCGGCGATTGCACGGATGGCCGTGAGCCGCTCGCCCAGGATCAGAGGGCTGAGGACGATCACCCAGATGGGCGAGGTGAACTCCAGCGCGAAGACCTGCGCCAGCGGGATCAGAGTGACCGCATAGAACCACAGGTTCTGGCCGGTGAAATGCGCCGCGTTGCGCACCAGGTGGGTGCCGAAGCGCGCGGTCGAGACCTCGCCCCAGCGGCGGAAGGCAGTGATGGCGGCGCAGACGATGAGGACCCCCACGACGGAGCGATACATCATGATCTCGAACGTATCGAGGGCGTCGGCAACCTCGCGCCCGGCCACCGCCATGGCCGAGAAGGAGGCGATGGCCCCGGTCATCCAGAGGGCGGCTTGGGTCAAGTTCGACATGGCTCTGCCTTGCGCCTGCCGCGCGTCTTAGTCAAGCCAGCGCTCGGGCGCGCCGGGCAGCGCGCTGAAGGCGGCGGCGCGGGCGGCGTTGAACCACAGCGCGAGCGCCTCGCGCATCAGGATGGGGCGGGCGGGGCGGCGGACGGGCTCGGACATCACCAGCGTGATGCTTGGCTGCGGCAAGCGCAGCTGCCAGGCGGCCCAACGCAGGGAGGCGCCGGCGCGGGGCAAATGGAAGGCTTCTGTGACGACGATCAGCCGCTCGGTCCGCGGGGCAAGTTGCAGCGCGTAGAGCATGTTTTGCAGGGTCGAGTGGGAGCGTGTTTCGCGCAAGGCGGCGCTGCCGGGCAGGCCGAGCGCGATGGCGTGCTGGGCCATGACGTCGCCGGCGCGGGTGCCATCCTGGGCGCGGGTGCCGCCGGTGAAGACGACCAGCGGGGTCTGCGTGGCCGCCTGCGCCGCGACGCAGGCCTCGATGCGGGTGCGGACGGGGCCGGGCAGGGTGCCGTCCGGCGCGAGCCCGCCGCCCAAGCAGAGGATCGCGTCGGCTTTTTCTAGCTCTCGGGGCGCGGGCCAGGTGAAGGTCCAGGCGCAGACGGCTAGCATTGTGAGGGCATAGAGCGTGGCGGCGGTCAGCGCCGCACGGGCCAGCGCGCGCATTCAGTCCAGGCCGTGGGTGGCGGCGAACGGGTCGTGCGCCGCGTCGCGGTGCCAGGTATATTCGGCCCAGCTGGCGACCCGCTCGGCCGTTTGCGCCCCGTGCAGGTGGGCGATGACGGCGAGGCTCATATCCATGCCCGCCGACACGCCCGAAGACGTCCAGATCGGTCCGTCCTCGACCCAGCGGGCCTGGGCCTGCCAGTGGACCTTCGGGTAGGCGGGGGTGAGGCGCGCGAAGGCCAGCTTGTTCGTCGTGGCGCGGCGCCCGTCCAGAAGGCCCGCTAATGCCAGAAGGATGCTGCCGGTGCAGACGCTGAGCGTCAGGTCGGCCCGCTCGCTGGCGCCGCGCAGCCAGTCGAGTAGGGGTGGGTTGTCCTTTTCCGCCCGCGTACCGCTGCCGCCGGGGATCAAAAGGATATCGAAGCTAGGGGCGTCCGCGAGGGTGACCTCTGCGTGGGCGGCGACCTTTTGGTTGCTCGGCACAGGGCCGGTGGTTTCGGCAATGAGGGTTAGGTCGAAGTGGTCCGGCAGGAGGCCGAACATCTCGAGCGGGCCGAAGAGGTCGAGGAGCTCGAAATCGGGGAAGAGAAGGGCGCCGATGGTTTTCATGTTGAGTCTGTGCGCGGAAAGTTTGGCGCTTTCCGGTGCATATTCTTAGTGAAAAAACGCGGGGTCATGGCCGTGCGCTTCGCGCGCTCGAGGCACACACTCTCCCCCGGACCAGCGTGCGCTTTGGCGCGCGCGTGGCTCCGGCAGAGTATCGCGGGACGCGATGCGCGATAGGGAACGATTGCCGCCGAAGGCGGACTTGGTTGCGCTCCGCGCGTGAAACCATCAATCGCTCCCCCGGAGCGATTGCCGGCGAAGCCGGTCATGGTTTCACTCCCATTCAATCGTGCCCGGGGGTTTGGACGTGATGTCGTAGGTTACGCGGTTGATGCCGGGCACCTCGTTGATGATGCGGGTTGCCGTCTCGCCCAGGAAGTCGTGGGTGAAGGGGTAATAGTCGGCGGTCATGCCGTCGACGGAGGTGACGGCGCGCAGGGCGCAGGCGTAGTCGTAGGTGCGGCCATCGCCCATGACGCCGACCGTGCGGACCGGCAGGATGGCGACGAAGGCTTGCCAGATGTCGTCGTAGAGGCCGTGTTTGCGGATCTGGTCGATATAGACCGCGTCGGCCTCGCGCAGGATGTCGAGTTTGGCGCGCGTGATCTCACCCGGGCAGCGGATGGCGAGGCCGGGGCCGGGGAAGGGGTGGCGACCGATGAAGCTGGGCGGCAGGCCGAGCTCGCGGCCCAGGGCGCGGACCTCGTCCTTGAAGAGCTCGCGCAAGGGCTCGACCAGTTTCAGACCCATCTTTTCGGGTAGGCCGCCAACGTTGTGGTGGCTTTTGATGGTGACCGAGGGACCGCCGGAGAAGCTGACGCTTTCGATCACGTCCGGGTAGAGCGTGCCTTGCGCCAGGAAGCTGGCGCCCTCGATTGTGTCGGCGTGCTTTTGGAAGACGTCGATGAAGAGCTTGCCGATGGTTTTGCGCTTTTCCTCGGGGTCGGAGACGCCTTCGAGGGCGCCAAGGAACAGGTCCTGCTCTTCGGCATGGATGAGGGGCATGTTGTAGTGGTCGCGGAACATGCGCACGACCTCCTCGCCCTCGTCCTTGCGCAGAAGGCCGTGGTCGACGAAGACGCAGGTGAGCTGGTCGCCGATGGCCTCGTGAATGAGGACCGCGGCGACGGAGCTGTCGACCCCGCCCGAGAGGCCGCAGATCACCTTCGCGTCGCCCACCTGCGCGCGGATTTTGGCGATGGCCTCCTCGCGGTAGGCGCCCATGGTCCAGTCGCCTTCGAAGCCCGCGAGCCGGACGAAGTTTTCGTAGAGTTTCGCGCCGCGTGGGGTGTGGTGCACTTCGGGGTGGAATTGCACGGCGTAGAAGTGGCGCGCGGTGTCCGCGAGGATCGCGTAGGGCGCGTTGGGGGAGGTGCCGTAGACCTCGAACCCCGGGGCGAGGCGGCTGACATGATCGCCGTGGGACATCCAAACCTGCTCTTTACCGGTGCTGAACCAGCCCTCGAGCAGCGGCAGATCGCCCGCGGGCTCGACGAAGGCGCGGCCGAATTCGGCGGTGCCGCCGCCGCCGGTGATCTTCCCGCCGGAGACTTTGCCGCCCAACTGCTCCATCATCACCTGCTGGCCGTAGCAGATCCCGAGGATCGGCACGCCAAGCTCGAACACCCTTTGCGGTGCGCGTGGGGAGCCGTCGCGGGTCACGCTGTCTGGCCCGCCGGAGAAGATCACCGCCTTGGGCTGAAAGCTGTCCAGGAATGCATCTGTCACCGCCTGATAGGGGTGGATTTCGCAGTAGACGTTCAGCTCGCGCAGGCGGCGGGCGATCAGCTGGGTGACTTGGCTGCCGAAGTCGATGATGAGGAGGCGGTCGTGGATCATGCGCCCCTGTTACGCAGGGCGGCGCGGGCTGGCAAGCGGCGGGCCGGGGCGCTGCCGTCGCATGTCCCCGCTCGGACCGATGACGCGCGCAATTGCGACCCCCGGAGTTGTTTTTGGCCAAGTGAAGGGGACGCGAGCGATTTGGTCTTGTATGCACAGCATATGGATCAGCTTGAGAGGGCCGTTGCGGCCGGGATCATCACTGAGGCGCAGCGGGACGCGATTGCGGCGCTGCCACCGGAGGACGGCGGGCTGCCGCTGAGCCTGGTGAATGTGCTTTGGGCCGGGGGCTGCGCGCTGGTCGTGCTGGCCATGGTGCTCGTCGCCGCCGAGGTCGGCAAGGGCGGTGCGGGCCACGTGATGTGGATGTGCCTGGCATATGCGGGCGGATTTTTGGTGCTGGACGCGGTGCTGCGCGGGCGGGGCGGATTTCGCTTGTTGTCCTCGCTCGTGCTGGCGGGGGCCGGGATCGCGCTGATGAGCGCGGGCTTTGCCTGGCAAGAGAGTGTCGGCGGCTCGGTCATCGCGCGGGGCTGGGATTATTCGTTTTCGGATCGTGCGGGGGCGATCTGGCCCTATGCGCCGCTGCTGCACGGGCCGTACCTGCCGATGGCGCCGGTGCTTGCCGTTGGAGCGATCTTGATACGCTGGCGGGGCTTCCTGCCCGGCTGGCTGATGGTGTGGGGGGCGCTGGCGCCGGTTCTTTCGGATATCTACCACGGCCTTCGGTTGGAGGATGTGGCGCCGGAATGGGCGGTGCTGTTTGCCTGCGCCGCCCTGCTGTTCGGCCTGGGTTGGTGGCAGGATCTGGTGTGCCGGGCCAATCACGGATTTTGGCAGAACAAGGCCGGGGGCATTGCGTTTCTATGGGCGATGCTGGAGGGGTTTTCGCTCTTCGGGCGGCCGGATGCGGGCTATTTCGGGACGCTGCTGGCGCTGTCGCTGGTGCTGGTGCTTTTCTCGATCTACCTGCGCCGGCCCGCTGGTATCTCCGTCGCGGCGATTGGCATCGCGGCCTATTGCGCGGAGTGGCTGGAGGCGTGGGACAATCTGTTTGTCGCGGGCGGGGTGCTGGCTGTGATTGGCCTGGGCGCGATCGTGTTGGGCGTGCGGGCGCATCTGATTGCCGCGCAGCTCGATACGCTGCTGCCTGGGACCTTGCGCGCCTTGCGCCCGGCGGCGCGCACGGACCCGACGACCTTCGGCGTCTGAGCCGGCCAAACGCGCGCCCATGTCGCTTTTTTCCCACGCGCTTCGGGTTTGGCGCGGGGCGGAGCGGTGCGTCGCGTTAGGACGAGCGCAAGCATTGCGGCGGAGGGATCGGCATGGCGGATGGAGCATCTGGGCGCAGAGCGCGCGGCGGCGGCGGTGCAGCGCGGCGGGCCGCCCGCAGCGCGGTGTCGTTTGAGACGGCCAAGTATATCGAGCGCAACATCCCCAATTTCGAGGTCCTGACCGAAGAGGCGCTCGAGATCATCGAGCACAACGCCGAGACGGTGCTGGAAGAGATCGGCGTCAACTTCATCGACAACCCCAAGGCCCTGCAGCGCTGGCGCGATGCGGGCGCCGATGTCACCGGAGAGCGGGTGCGAATCCCGCGCGGGCTGGCGCGGCAGCTGTGCAGCACGGCGCCCGGCACCTTCACCCAGCACGCGCGCAACCCGGACCGCTCCGTCGAGATTGGCGGCAAGAACCTAGTCCTCGCTCCCGTCTACGGGCCGCCCTTCGTGCGCGACCGGGTCACGGCGGAGCGCCGCTACGCCACGATCGGTGATTTTCGCGAGCTGGTGAAGTTGGCTTACATGTCCAAGTGGTTGCACCATTCGGGCGGACGGCTGTGCGAGCCGACGGATATTGCGGTGAACAAGCGGCACCTGGACATGCTGCACGCGCACATGACCCTGTCCGACAAGCCGTTCATGGCGGACGTGACCGAGGCTTCGCGCGCCCGCGATTCGGTTGAGATGTGCGATATTCTGTTCGGCGGGCTTGAGGACAGGACGGTCACGACCTCGCTGATCAACATCAACTCGCCCATGACCTTCGACGACGTGATGATGGGCGCGATGGAAGAGTTGGCCAGCGCCAATCAGGCCTGTATCGTGTCGCCCTTCATCGTGGGCGGGGCCATGGCGCCGGTGTCGGTGGCGGGGACG
>JBCDFL010000133.1:0-9188 GCA_039178165.1 Pseudomonadota bacterium
ATCACCGACACCGTGAGCGTGATGCGCCGCGGTGAAATGACGGCGACGGTGAAGACGGCGGAGACGTCTCCGGCCGAACTCGCCGAGCTGATGGTGGGCCGCAAGGTCCTGCTGCGCGTCGAAAAGGTGCCCGCAACACCGGGCGAGGTGATCCTCGACATCCAAGGCCTGCGCGTCGTAGACGCCCAGGGCGTGGAGCGGGTCAAAGGCATCGACCTACAGGTCCGCGCGGGCGAAATTCTCGGCATCGCGGGGGTCGCGGGCAACGGGCAATCGGAACTCCTTGAGGTGCTGGGCGGCTATGCGGAAGCGACGGGCAGCGTGACCGTATCGGGCCAGCCCATCGACCTGAGCGGCGCCAAATCCGACGGCCAATCCCGCCGCGCCCGCGGCATCGCCCACGTGCCCGAAGACCGCCAGCGCGAGGGCCTGATCATGGACTTCGCCGCGTGGGAGAACACGGCGTTCGGCTATCACAAAGACGCTGCCTATCGCTCCGGCTGGCTGTCGAACAACTCGGCCATCAAGACCGCCACGCAGGAGAAGATGGACCGCTTCGACGTGCGCCCGCCCAACCCGCGCCTCGCGGCCAAGAACTTCTCGGGCGGGAACCAGCAGAAGATCGTCCTCGCGCGCGAGATCGAGCGGAACCCCGACCTGCTCCTTGTCGGTCAGCCCACCCGCGGCGTGGATATCGGCGCCATCGAGTTCATCCACCAACAGATCGTCGCCCTGCGCGACGCGGGCAAGGCCGTCCTGCTGGTCAGCGTCGAACTCGAGGAAATCCTGGGCCTTTCCGACCGCATTGCGGTCATGTTCGACGGCCAGATCATGGGCACGCGGCAGCCGGATGCCACAGACGAAAAAGAGCTGGGCCTTCTGATGGCCGGCATGACGGGAGACGCCTGACATGGACGTAATGCCCAAATGGGCCGAGGTGATCCTCGTCCCGCTGATCTCTCTCCTGCTGGCGGCGATCCTGTCGGCGCTGACAATCCTCGCCATCGGCGAGGACCCGGTGGAGGCCGTGCACCTCATGGTCACTGGCGCGCTCGGCAGCACCTATGGCTGGGGCTACACGCTGTACTACGCGACCAACTTCATCTTCACCGGCCTCGCCGTCGCGGTCGCCTTCCACGCGGGCCTGTTCAACATTGGGGGGGAGGGCCAGGCGACCCTCGGCGGCCTGGGCGTCGCGCTTGTCTGCCTCTTCATCCCCTGGCCGCATTGGTCCGTGGCGCTGCTGGCAGCCGCCGCCAGCGCGGCAATCTTCGGCGCCGTCTGGGCCGCGATCCCGGCCTATCTGCAAGCCAAGCGGGGCAGCCACATCGTCATCACGACGATCATGTTCAACTACATCGCCTTCGCGCTGCTGAACTACGTTCTGGTCAATGTGCTGCGCCCGCCGGGCGCGCAGGACCCGGCGACGGCGCGCTTTCCCGACACCATCGCCCTGCCAACCCTGCACGAGATGCTGGCGCCCTTGGGCATCGAGTTTTCCCGCGCGGCACCGGCCAATGTCTCCCTCCTCGTGGCGCTCTTGGCCTGCGTGGCGGTGTACCTGCTGATCTGGCGCACGCCCTTGGGGTTGGAGATCCGCAGCTTCGGCAAATCCCCCCGCGCGGCGCGCTATGGCGGGATCGGCGCGGTGCGGATCACGATGATCGCCATGCTCATCTCGGGCGCGCTTGCCGGCATGATGGCCATCAACAACGTCATGGGAGAGGCGGAGCGTTTGGTCCTCAACGCGGTGGAGAACGCTGGCTTCATCGGCATCGCGGTCGCGCTCATGGGCCGCAGTCACCCGTTCGGGATCGTGCTGGCGGGCCTGCTGTTTGGCTTCCTCTACCAGGGCGGCGCCGAATTGGCGCTGTGGATGTCGATCCCCACGCAGCTGATCACGGTGATCCAGGCGCTCGTGATCCTTTTCACCGGCGCGCTCGACAACATGGTACGCATGCCGCTGGAGCGCGTTTTCCTCGCCGCACGCCGCCCGGCCAAGCCCCGCGCGCAAAGTCCGGCGGAGTAGGCCCATGGACTTCCTGACCCTCATCCAGCTGCTCGACTCCACCGTCCGCCTCGCCACGCCGCTGCTGCTCGCGTGCCTGGCGGGCCTCTATTCCGAGCGGGCGGGCATTTTCGATATCGGGCTCGAGGGCAAGATGCTGGCCGCGGCCATGTTCTCCGCCGCCTTCGCCGCGATCAGTGGGTCGGTCTGGATCGGCCTTTTGGCCGGCATCGGCGCGTCGATGATCCTCAGCGGCATCCACGGCCTCGCCTCCATCACCTTCCGCGGTAACCAGTTGATCTCTGGTGTGGCGATCAACTTCCTCGCCGCCGGCCTCACCGTTCTGGTGGCGGAGGATTGGTTCAGCCAGGGCGGGCGCACGCCGTCGCTCATGGGCGGGGGCCGCTTCACCCCAATCGAGCTGCCCTTTGCCGAGGCCCTCGCGGGCGTGCCGATCCTGGGGCCGATCTATGCGGAGCTGATCTCCGGCCATTCGATCCTCGTCTACATCGCCTTTGCTGCCGTGCCGCTGACCTGGTGGGTTCTTTTCCGCACCCGTTTTGGCCTCCGCCTGCGCGCGGTAGGGGAAAACCCCGCCGCTGTGGACACGGCCGGCGTGTCGGTCATCGGCCTGCGCTACGCCGCCGTCGCGATTTGCGGCGTGCTGTGCGGGATCGCGGGCGCGTATCTCTCCACGGCCCTGCAAGCCGGCTTCGTCAAGGACATGAGCGCTGGGCGCGGGTTCATCGCCCTTGCCGCGCTGATCTTCGCAAAATGGCGGCCCTGGTACGCGCTCTATGCCTGCTTGCTGTTCGGGTTCTTCGGCGCGCTGGAGACGCGGCCCGACGTCGTCACGGCCCTCACCGGCATGCGCGTGCAGGGGCAACTCCTCAGCGCCCTGCCCTACATCATGACCGTGATCATCCTGGCGGGCTTCGTCGGCAAGGCGATCCCGCCCCGCGCGGGCGGCGCGCCCTACGTCAAAGAACGATAAGGCCAGTTCGGCGCGGACGTTAAGTCCTGTGTGCTGCGCGGCGGCGTGACACCTTGATTTGAAGGGCGCGCGGGTCCAATCAGGGACATGCAAGTCTTCCTGCCCATTGCTGAGGTGTCGGTGAACGCCTTTCTGCTGTTGGGCCTGGGCGGGCTGGTGGGAGTGCTGTCGGGCATGTTCGGGGTCGGTGGCGGCTTTTTGATGACGCCCCTGCTGTTCTTCATCGGCATCCCGCCGGCGGTCGCCGTGGCGACGGAAGCGAACCAGATCGTCGCCTCCTCCTTCTCCGGCGTGCTGGCGCATCTGCGGCGCAAGACGGTGGACCTGCGGATGGGGACCGTCCTGCTGATCGGCGGTCTGGTCGGCGCGGCACTGGGCGTCGTGATCTTCAACTATCTCAAGTCGCTGGGTCAGGTCGATCTGCTGGTGCGGCTGTGCTACGTCGTCTTTCTGGGCGTCATCGGCTCGCTTATGTTCGTCGAAAGCCTCAACGCCATCCGCAAAGTGCGCGGCGGCGCCGCGCCGGTGCGGCGCAAGCACACGCTGATCCACAAGCTGCCGTTCAAGATGCGCTTTCGGGTGTCGGGCCTCTATATCTCCGTCATTCCGCCGCTGCTGGTGGGCCTGAGCGTCGGCATTCTGGCGGCGATCATGGGCGTGGGCGGCGGGTTCATCATGGTGCCGGCGATGATCTACCTGCTCGGCATGCCGACCAAGGTGGTCGTGGGCACGTCTCTGTTTCAGATCATCTTCGTCACCGGCTTCACCACGCTGCTGCACGCGACGACGAACTTCACCGTCGATGTGGTCCTAGCCGTGCTGCTGCTGGTCGGCGGAGTGATCGGGGCCCAGATCGGCACCCGCATTGGCGTGAGGATGAAGGCCGAACAGCTGCGCATCCTGCTCGCCGTCATGGTGCTGGCGGTCTGCGGCAAGCTGGCTTTCGATCTGCTGGTCATGCCGTCGGAACTCTACTCCCTTGGCGCGGCGGGGGGCCATTGATGCGCTGGTGTCTGGTCTTACTGCTGCTGGCACCCGTGGCCTGGGCCGAAGAGGTCGTGCTGGGCCTCAGCCGGGACGAGGTCGCGATCACGGCGACCTTCGACGGCTCAGACGTGCTGATCTTCGGCGCCGTGAAGCGCGAGGCGCCGATCCCCGAAGGCCCGCCGCTCGAGGTTGTCATGACCATCGCCGGCCCGTCCGAGCCCGTCCTCGTACGCCGGAAAGACCGCCGTTTCGGCATCTGGGTCAACACCGATGCGGTGGAGGTGGACCGCGCGCCCAGCTTCTACGCCGTCGTGACCTCCGCCCCGTTGCGCGATGTGCTGCGCGATGTGGAGGACCTGCGCCACCGCGTATCGATCCCCCGGGCAATCCGGTCGGTGGGCGCGCCGATGTCGATCCGCGACGCGCCGGCCTTCACCGACGCGCTGATCCGTATTCGCAAGGACGCCGACCTCTATCAGCTGATCGAAGGCGGCGTGGTCGTGGACGCGCAGACGCTGTTCCGGACCTCCGTCTCCCTGCCCGCGGCGCTGACCGAAGGATCTTACGTAACGCGGATTTTCCTGACCCGAGACGGCAGCGTCATCTCCCGCTACGAGACGGTGATCGACGTGCGCAAAGTTGGGCTGGAGCGGTGGCTCTTTTCCCTCAGCCGCGAGCAGCCGCTGATCTACGGGCTGATGTCGCTCGCCATTGCGATCTTTGCGGGCTGGGGCGCGTCCGCGGTGTTTTCTCTGCTGAGGCCGTGAGCCGGCAATGGTGCGCCTAAAGGCACACCCTACGGTATCGCGTAAGGTGTGCATTCATTGCGCACCGTCCTCGGCTTCGGTCTCGAGGGTCAGCGGCGTGGTCGGCGCGGCATAGAGGTCCTCGACACTCAGCGGCGTGCCCGGCTTGGCCAGCATGTTGCGCGTCACCCAGTGCAGGCGGTCCTGCGCGCGGGTGATCGCGACATAGGCAAGGCGCTTCCACAGGGGCTGGCCCGCCTCTGACCGGCCCATGCGCGCCGCGACCCACAGGTCGGGTGCGAAGACCTGGACCTGCTCCCACTGGCTGCCCTGCGCCTTGTGGATCGTGACCGCCGCACCGTGCAGGAAAGTCGCGCCCATGCGGGCGGCCTGGGGGATGAACGGCTCTTCCTCGTCCGGCTTTTCGATCTTGATGATCGACGCCGCGCTGAGCCGCGGGTCCTCAGCGCCCATGACGTGCAGGCGGGCAAAGCCGGGCTTACGCCCTTCGCCGAGGTAGATGACCTGCGCCCCTTTCACGAGGCCGCGCGCCTCCAGGTCGAGGCGCTTCCTGCGGTGCTTCAGCGGCAGTTCGATCCCGTCGCAGATCAGCGGCTCGCCCTCGATCAGCGCGTCTTCGGGCGCGCCATAGACACTGCGGAAAGCGTTGATCAGGCGGATGCGCGTCGCGTTGCGCCAGACGAGGCAAGGGGAGCGGGCCATGAGGTCCACCTCCACCCGGCTGCTCCAGAGCACGCGGTCGTCGCGGCGCGCGGCGTCCTCCACCATCCGCTCGAAATCATGGAATTCCAGCGCGGGGTCGGCCAGCGCGTGGGCCAAGTCTAGGATCGGGTTGCCCGCATCCTGGCGGTGCACCCGGGCCAAGGACAGAACGCGGGGGGCGGGCAACTTGTCGAAGACCATCGCGCCAGACTGGTTCACCGGCGCCAACTGCGCCGGATCACCGAACAGCAGCAAGGTCGGGAAAATCTCCTGCAGATCCTCGAATTGCCGATCGTCGAGCATGGAGGCCTCGTCAATGAAGCCGATGTCCAGAGGCTCCTCCCGCCGCTTCCAGCCTGTGATGAAGTCCGACCCGCGCAGGCCCGCCGCCGCCAGCGCGCCGGGGATCGACTTGTTGGTCTGGTAGAACGCCGCCGCGCGGTCGAGCGCCTCGTCCGTCAGACCCTCGATTGCCGGGCGCTCTCCGTGGCCTGCCAACCATTCGGCGATCCGCTCGTATTCGGGGTCATAGACGGGGGTGTAGAGGATGCGGTGGATCGTCGTCGCCGGCACGCCGCGCAGGCGCAGAACGCTGGCCGCTTTGTTGGTCGGCGCGAGGATCGCGAGGGTGCGCTTGTCCTTGCGTTTGCGGGATTCGTAGTCGCCGGAGATGACCTCCACCCCCGTCTCGGCCAGCGCCTGGTAGAGCTGCGCGAGCAGCAGGGTCTTGCCCGACCCTGCCTTGCCGGTGATAGCCATGACCGGGGCGTTTTTCCCCTCTGGCGGGGTGAGCAGCCCCTCGTCCAGATCGACGCCGGCGCCGCGCAGCACCTCCGTCACCGCATCGAAGGCGGTGGCTTGATCGTCGGACAGTTGCAGGGCGGTCATGCCCCGGGCTTAGCCCGCCCCTGCCGCCTACGCCAGCGGCTTATGCGCTTGCGGCAAGCGGCGCGGGCCGGTCTTGGCCGAAGGCCCGGTCGAACCACAAACGCGACAGGGCGGGGCTGATACCGGCACGGTCCGCAACGCGCGCGGCGGCGCCGGGATCGAAATGCCAAAGGCCGACGCTGATCTGGTCGCGGCCCTGTCCCGTGCTGCCCAGCACTTCGGGCGAAGAGCCGATCATGCGGTAGATGCGAACCATGCGCGCGTCGAAGACACCGACGAAGTGTTCGATCCCGAAATTCTGCATGATCTCCCCCCCGCCGAGCATAAGGGCCGCGGCGACATGGCTGCCCGCTCCGCGCGCGAGGCAAAAACGCGTGCATTCCCAGATCCGGCCGGATTGCACATGCCCGCCGCCCATGACGTCCGAAAAGTGCTCGTTCACCATGGTCCGGCCCGTCGTCGGCAAAAAGCGCATGGAGCCGCCATGCACACCTTCGGGCGTTTCCCAGATCACGTAGAGGGGGTTCAGGGCGTCGTACTGGTCCCGCTCTTGCCCGTCTGCATCCACCGTGACTTCCCAGCCAAGGCGCGTTTTGAACTGATCGGCGCGATCTTCGAACATCGTGCGCGCCAGGCGCGGAAAGCGGTGCAGATCGTCGGCGTAGATGTAGCGAAGCATATGGGTCCCTCCGTTGACGCGGAAAGGGGTACGCGCGGTCTACTTAACAAAGAGAAAATGGGGCGTGCGCCGCCCCTAGACCACGATCAGGCCGCGCGACATCGCGCGTGCCACGGCGTGGGTGGTGTTCATCGCGCCCAGTTTGAACCGCGCGCTTTCGATGTAGACCCGCAGCGTATGCTCCGAGATCGTCAGCGTGTCCGCCACCTGCGCCCGGCTGTAGCCCATGGCGAGCAGTGTCATCGCGTCCACCTCCCGCGGGCTGAGCGACTGGGCCTGATCGGGCGTGCGGTCGGGCTCGAAATCCAGGGCCTTCTGGTTGAACGTATGCGCGATCAGGATCAGATCGCGCCTATGGTCGTCCGTGAACTTAGCCCACGCCGCGTCGTCGCAACTGTGCGACACGGTAAAAAGCGCGAATTGCCCGTTCGGCCCGCGGATCGGGACGGAAAAGCCCTGGTTCCCGACGCCGTAGGCCATCGCCTCCTTCTGAAAGGCTTTGGCGGCTTTGCTGGACCAATCCAGGCGCTTCCAGTCAACGGGGTGGAAGCGCTGGTAACAGCCGAGGATCACCGGGTCGATGCGCAGATAGTTCTGTTCCAGGTAACGGTCGCGCCATTCGTCCGAATAGGTACCGCAGCCATATTGGTCGCCCGCGCTGTCGACCCAGTGGTAGACCATGTGATCCACCGCCAGCGCATCCCGCAGGGCGAAGATCGCGGTGTTGAGCGAGGCAAGATCGTCAGCGTGCTCCAGTTCCTCCAAGATGCGTTCCAGTTTGCGGCGTATAGCCATCACTCGTCTCTCGCCCTTGGTCCTGAGCGGCGATCTCCGCCATCGCCACGATCGCCGTGTCGTCGAGCTGCTCCGCGAGGGCGGGCATGCCGTTGGCACGGGCGAAGGTCTTGAGATCCGTCAGGACATCCAAAATCCAGTCACTTCTCATAGCAAACTCTCACTCAGATAGTTAACGAAAGATTAACACAACCATAGCATGCAGAGATTTTCTTAAGAAATTCGCGGATTGTACCTCCCCAGAAATGGGGAGGGGGACGATTGCCAAGTGCTTGAATGCCTTACAGGCGCCCGGCGCAAACGAAACCGCCCGCGAACCATGGGGTGATTCGCGGGCGGCAAGGGTCGCGTTATGCGTGTGGCGCGGTTACGTCCCGGCGTCCAGCACGTCTTCGAGCGTGCGCAGGCCGGTCTTGGGCGCCTGGACCAGCACGGACATGTTGCCCGGCTTGTGCTCGTTGCGCAGCATCTTCATGTGCGCCTCGGGCAGATCGTTCCAGGTGAAGACCTCGGACATGCACGGATCCAGACGGCGTTCGACCATCAGCTGGTTGGCGGCCATGGCCTGCTTCAGGTGCGCGAAGTGGCTGCCCTGAAGGCGCTTCTGGTGCATCCACATGTAGCGGACGTCGAAGGTGAGGTTAAAGCCGGTGGTGCCGGCGCAGATCACGACCATGCCGCCCTTCTTCACCACGAAGGTGGAGACGGGGAAGGTGCTCTCGCCCGGGTGCTCGAACACCATGTCGACGTTCACGCCCTTGCCGGTGATGTCCCAGATCGCCTTGCCGAACTTGCGCGCCTCGGTGAACCACGCCTTGTATTCGGGCGTGTTGACCGTGGGCAGCTGGCCCCAGCAGTTGAAGTCCTTGCGGTTGATGACGCCCTTGGCGCCCAGATCCATGACGAAGTCGCGCTTGCTCTCATCGCTGATGACGCCGATCGCGTTCGCGCCGGCGGTGTTGATCAACTGGATCGCGTAGGACCCCAGACCGCCCGACGCACCCCAGACCAGCACGTTTTGGCCGGGCTTGAGGTCATGCGGCTCGTGACCGAAGAGCATCCGGTACGCGGTGGCCAGGGTCAGCGTGTAGCAGGCGGCCTCTTCCCAGGTCAGGTGCTTGGGGCGCGGCATCAACTGCTGGGCCTGCACGTTGGTGAACTGCGCGAAAGAGCCGTCCGGCGTCTCGTAGCCCCAGATGCGCTGGGTGGGCGAATACATCGGATCGCCGCCATTACAATGCTCGTCGTCGCCGTCGTCCTGGTTGCAGTGGATCACGACCTCGTCGCCGACTTTCCAGCGCTTGACCTTGTCACCCACCGCCCAAACGATGCCCGACGCGTCGGAGCCCGCGATGTGGAAGGGCTGGC
>JBCDFL010000134.1:0-9097 GCA_039178165.1 Pseudomonadota bacterium
CGCCGACAAAGGCTCGTCCAGCAGCAGCACCTCGGGGTTCATCGCCAGCGCCCGCGCCACGTTCACCCGCTGGCGCATCCCGCCCGACAGCTCCGCCGGACGGCGCGTCGTGGCGTGGCCCAGGCCAACCATCTTGACGTAATGGGCGACCTTCTCTTCCCGCTCGGCCTTGCTGAGGTTCGGGAAGATCGTGTCGACCGCCAGGCCCACATTTCCGTTCACCGTCAGCCAGGGCATCAGCGAGTAGCTTTGGAAGATCACACCCCGCTCGGGCGAAGGGTCGGTGATCGGCGCGCCCTTGTAGGTGACGCTGCCGGTGGTGGGCATTTCCAGCCCGGCCATGAGGTTGATCAGCGTCGTCTTGCCGGTGCCGGAGAAGCCCAGGAGGACAAGGAACTCGCCCTCCTGCACGTCGAGGCTGATGTTTTTCAGAACGTCGGTGCGGGCGTCGCCCTCACCGAAACTCTTGCTCACATTGTCAAAGCTGATCATCGCGCTCACCGGTTGTTCGTGAAGGTGGCCATGGACTGGATCGCGTACATCAGGCGGTCGAGCAGGAAGCCGATGATGCCGATGGTGAAGACCGCGACCATGATTTTGGCGAGCGATTGGGAACTGCCGTTCTGGAACTCATCCCAGACGAATTTGCCCAGACCCGGGTTCTGCGCCAGCATTTCGGCGGCGATCAGAACCATCCAGCCCACACCCAGGCTCAGACGCAGACCGGTGAAGATCAGCGGCAGCGCGGAGGGCAGGACCAGCTTGGTGATCTTGGTCCAGGTGTTCATCTTCAGCACCTTGGAGACGCTGACGAGGTCCTTGTCGATGGACGACACGCCCAGCGCGGTGTTGATCAGCGTCGGCCAGAGCGAGCAGAGCGTCACGGTGATCGCCGAGTTGAGGAACGACTTGGCGAACCAGCCATCCCCGCCCGTGGCGTAGGTGGCCGACACGACCATCGTCACGATGGGCAGCCAGGCCAGCGGCGAGACGGGCTTGAAGATTTGGATCAGCGGGTTCAGCGCGCTGTTCACGATGGGCGACAGGCCCGCGGCGATGCCCAGCGGGATCGCCACGACGGAGGCGATCAGGAAGCCGAAGAAGACCGTTTTGATCGAGGTCCAGATCTGCTGATAATAGGTCGGCTTGCCGGTATATACGCGCTCTTTCACCCGGTCGGCGCGGCCATCTGCGATCAGCTTGGCGTTACGCTCGTCCTGGCGGACGTAGAAGGCGGCTTCCTTGTCCCACTCGCGCTGCGCGTCCGCGTGCAGGTTGCCGACTTGCTCGACCACCTGTTTGGGGCCGGGGATCGCGCCGAGGGAGGTTTGCACCGTGGGCGCCAGCGCCGCCCAAGCGCCCAGGAACAGCGCGATAGACAGAAGCGGCACACCCAGCAGGCGCCAGATTTCGGACATTTGCGCCTTGGGATTGTCGCCCGCGGCGGCTTTGAGGATCGGGGTCAGCCACGCGAGGCCCAGGACTTGGAACCATTTGTCGGCGGTATTGATGCGGGCGAAGGTGCGCTGGCGTTTCGCCTCGCGGGCCTCGTCCTGCAATTCAGATGGGTCGATGGCGGTCATGGTGCTGTCTCCGGGAACGGAAAAAGAAAAGGGGAGGATGGGCCATCGGGCCCATCCCCCGTTTGGCTTAGCCTTGGACTTCGCCGTCCACGACGGTCTGCTCACCTTTCAGGCCGATCGGCAGGCTTTCCAGGTAGGCGTTGGGCGCTTTGCCGTCATAAGCGATGCCGTCGATGATATCTTCGGCAGGCGTCGGCGCTTTGAAGCCATCGCTGTCCCAGGGGAAATCCGCTTCGTTCGCCAGGCCCTCATCGACCAGCATGCGCGCGGCCTGCAGGTAGATTTCGGGCTGGTAGACCTTGGCGGCCGTGTCGAAATACCACTTATCAGGCTTGGCCTCGGCGATCTGACCCCAGCGACGCATCTGCGTCAGATACCAGATGGCGTCGGAGTAGAACGGGTAGGTCGCGTTGTAGCGGAAGAACACGTTGAAGTCCGGCGCCGGGCGGCGGTCACCCTTCTCGAACTCGAAGAAGCCGGTCATGGAGTTCGCGATGACCTCGTAATCCGCGCCCACATATTCGGAGCGGCTGAGGATCTCGACCGCTTCCTCGCGGTTGGCGTTGTCGTTCTCGTCCAGCCAGATGGCCGCGCGGATCAGCGCCTTGGTGATGGCCAGCGTGGTGTTGGGGTTCTCTTCCGTGAATTCCTTGGTCATGCCAAAGACTTTCTCGGGGTTGTTCTTCCACATGTCGTAGTCGGTGATGACCGGCACGCCGATGCCTTTGAACACGGCCTGCTGGTTCCACGGCTCACCCACGGCGTAGCCATAGATGGTGCCCGCTTCCATTGTCGCCGGCATCTGCGGCGGCGGGGTCACGGACAGCAGAACGTCGGCGCCGATGGTACCCGTCACATCCTCGGGCGAATAAAAGCCCGGCTGCAGCCCACCAGCGGCCAGCCAGTAGCGGATTTCGTAGTTGTGGGTGGAGACGGGGAAGACCATGCCCATGTTGAAGGGCAGTCCCTGGTCCGCGTAATCCTCGACAACCGGCTTCAGCGCGGAGGCAGAGATGGGATGCTGCGGGCGGCCATCGTCCATTTTGGGCACGTTGGGCTTCATCGCTTCCCAAATCTCGTTCGAGACGGTGATGCCGTTGCCGTTCAGGTCCATGGAGAAGGGCGTCACGATATGCGCCTCGGTGCCGTAGCCGATGGTGGCCGCCAGCGGCTGACCGGCCAGCATGTGCGCGCCGTCCAGCTGACCGTCGATCACGCCGTCCAACAGGACCTTCCAGTTCGCCTGCGCCTCCAGCGTGACGAACAGGCCCTCATCCTCGAAGTAACCATTCTCGTACGCGACGGCGAGCGGCGCCATGTCGGTCAGCTTGATGAAGCCGAAGGTCAGCTCGTCGACTTCCAGATCCAGCATCTCGGCGTAAGCCGGGACGGCCATGATCGAAGCGATGACACTGAGCGTTGCAATGCTGCGTTTCATAGGTATGTTCCCCTGTTCCCGTGGTTGGAAAAAGCGAAAGCCGCTTGATCATTGGGCGGCGCGAGGGAGGAGGAGCGCGTCCCGGATCAAGCGGCTTTGCTTGGTGTTCTGACCCTCTGCGTCGAGGGCGAACGACGCTGCATCGCGCCGTTGCGCGTATGTTTGGAATCAGATCGGCGACCAATCAACGAAAAGCAGGCCAATTTGCGCTGCGATGCAGAACGCGCTCAAAAAGCGGGCATTATGCAGGGGGACTTTCGTACACAATGCCATCGAAAAAGGCATCGGGACCAAGAATCATGTTCCCGCGAGTGGAGGCGACCGCCGTCCGATAGGCCATCGCACCCTCCAATTTCGCCGAGGCGCCGGGCAAATCAGCGCCCAGCTGGGCGATATATGCGCGGTAAAGGTCGGGTCGCATGACTGCCTTCGCCTCTAGGGCGAGCGCGCGCGAATCGCGGCCGTGCAAATCGGCGATCTGCGCCCCGATCCACGCGGCCTGGCTGCGCCAGGGAAAAGTCGTCGCGCCGCGGTGAAAGCGCAGGAAGCGGTCGATCTCCACCGGGGCCGTGCCGCGCCGCGTCACGATACGTCCCGTAAGACTTGGGTCGAGCGCCTGGTGCGACAGGTCCAGATGCTCGGTCCGGGCCAGGATTTCGATTGCCAGCGCGCGGTTGGACGGCGTGTCGAGCCAATCGGCCGCGCGGTACACGGCCCGCATCAACGCGCCAGTGCGGCCCGGATCGGCCTCCGCCCAGTCGCGGCGCGCGGCCAGCGCCTTTTCGGGCGCGGCCTGCCAGATCGCGGCGCCGGGCAGGATCAGCTCGCCCCAGCCGCCTTCGACGACGACGGACCCCCACGGCTCCCCGACAACGAAGACGTCCAGCTCCCCATCCGCCACGCCGCGCGCCATCAGCGGCGGGGGCGTCGTCACCGCCTCGAAGTCCAGCGACGTGCCGCGAGCGAGATAACGGAACAGCAGGTGATGCATCGCGTAGGGGAACGGAACGCCGACCCGCAGGTGCCGCCCGCCGGCCGCCCCCTCCAACGCGGCCCGCGCGCCGCGCGGATCGTCCAGATCGCCGGTCCACCCCTGCACCCTCATCGCGTCGGCCAAGGCAGCGGCCACGCCCACGAAGATACCGCCCGCAGACAGCAGCATGAGGATATCGGTCTGAACGCGCTTGCCGGACAGGCCCACGCTCATCGCGATGGGCAGGGGCACCAGCATGTGCGCTGCATCGAGGTGCCCCAGCGCCAACAGATCCCGCAGCGCCGCCCAGGACGGCTGGCGCAGCAGGTTCAGCTCCAGCCCCTCGTCGGCGGCAAAGCCCAGCTCCTGCGCGACGATCAGCGGGGCGCAATCGGCGAGGGGGACGTACCCGCAATTGAGGACATAACGGCTCATTTCAGCAGGTCCGCCGCGGTCAGCAGCGCCTCGGCCACGTCGATGACCTTGCGCCCGCCCTCCATCGCCTTGCGGCGTAGGAGGGTATAGGCCTCGTCCTCCGTGATGCCCTGCGCGCGCATCAGGACACCCTTGGCCTTGTCGATGGTCTTGCGGTCGGACAGCGCCTGTTTCGCGGCCTCCAGCTCGCGCCGCATCTGGGCCATCATCTGGAACCGCGCGATCGCGGTGGCGAGGACCGGCTTGATCCGCTCGGGCAGCATATCCCCAACCACGTAGGCCGACAGGCCCGCGGCCACCGCCGCTTGGCTCATCGTATCGTCGGATTGATCGACGAACATCGCCACCGGACGCCCCTTGGCATCGGAGGCAGCGCTCACCTGCTCCAGCAGATCGCGGGACGGGTTGGCGAGGTCGATGAGCACTATATCCGGGTCGATCTGCGCCAGCTTCCGTGCCAGACCCGCCATATCGCCCAGCACGGTGACGCGGGTCCAGCCGCCTTCCTTCAGCGCGTCGATGATCGCAACGGCACGCTCGCGCTCGGGCTCGACAACGAGGATATGGGTGTCTGCATCCACGGGAATTTAGGTAGCGAGGGGGCGCGCGGCCTGCACGCGGGAAGTGCCCCACGGCTGCCGCCTCCGGGGTCAGATGCTTATTCCTTAGGCAAAGAGGTCCGCATGCTCCGCCCGCAGGACGTTCTTCTGCACCTTCCCCATCGTGTTGCGCGGCAGCGCGTCCACGAGGACATAGTGCTTTGGATGCTTGAACTTAGCGAGCCCTTCGGCCACCGCAGCGCGCACCGGCGCAAGGTCCAGATCGGGCGCGGCGACCAGCACGGCCACGGGGCTTTCCCCGAAATCGGGATGCGGCACGCCGATCACAGCGCTTTCGGTGACGCCCGGCAGGGCATCCAGTACCAGTTCCACCTCCTTGGGGTAGATGTTGTAGCCGCCGGAGATGATCAGGTCCTTCCCGCGCCCCACGATGGTGACGTAGCCATCCGCGTCCTGCACACCCAGATCCCCGGTGATGAAAAAGGCGTCCTCCCGCAGCTCCTCCGCCGTCTTCTCCGGCATCTTCCAATAGCCCTTGAAGACGTTGGGCCCGCGCACCTCGACCGTGCCAACTTCGCCCCGCGGCACCTCCGCGCCGGTCTCGTCACACACCTTCAGCTCCACATCCGGCAGCGGCAGGCCCACCGTCCCCGCCCGGCGGTCGCCGTCATAAGGGTTGGAGGTGCTCATATTCGTCTCCGTCATCCCGTACCGCTCCAGGATGCGGTGGCCCGTGCGCGCCTCGAACGCTTCGTGCGTTGCGGCCAGCAGCGGGGCGGAGCCGGAGATGAAAAGGCGCATGTGCCCCGTCAGGTCCCGGTCGAACCGCGCATCGTCCAGCAGGCGGGTGTAGAAGGTCGGCACGCCCATCATCGACGTCGCCTTCGGCAGCGCTTCAATCATCGCATCCGCGTCGAACTTGGGCAGGAAGATCATCGCCCCGCCGGCCTCCAGCATCACGTTGGTCGCGACGAACAGACCGTGCGTGTGAAAGATCGGCAGCGCGTGCAGCAGGACATCCTGGTCTGTGAACCGCCACAACTGGGTCAGCGTCCGCGCGTTGCTCAGCAGGTTTTCCTGCGTCAGCATCGCCCCCTTGGACCGCCCCGTCGTCCCGGAGGTATAAAGGAACGCGGCCAGATCCTGCGCCGCGCGCGGCACGGTCTGAAAAACGTCCGGCTGCTGGCCCGCCGCAACCATCAAAGAACCTGCGCCATCGCCGCCCAGTGTCATGATGGGCGCGAGGCCGTGCATCTCATCGGCGCGGGCGGGATCGCAGATGAACAGCCGCGCCTCCGAATCCTCGACGAAATAGGCAACCTCCGCCGCGGTGTAGGCCGGGTTGAGCGGCAGGAAGACGATCCCGGCCTGCGCGCAGGCGGCATAGACAGCCAGCGCCTCTGGCGATTTGTCCACCTGCAAGGCTAGCCGGTCCCCCGGCGCAAGGCCCGCCCCGACAAGCACATGCGCGATCCGCGCCGCCATGCGCAGAAACGCGTCGTGGGTCAGCGTGCGCCCTTCCACGTACAGGAAGGGGGTCTGCGCGCCGGCGTGGCGCCCGAACATCTGGTCGTAAAGCGGATTGGTCATAGAGAAGGACGTAGCGGGCGCAGCCCCCACAAATCAAGCGGCTACGCTAGACGAGCTCGCCCCTGTCCATCCGGTCCAGAAGCGCGTCCGCCTCCTGCAGAACGGTCTCGCGGCGGTCCTGCTTCATCCGGTCCCACGTGGCGTACATCTGTGCCATGCGCGGGTTCTTTGCGAACGTGTCCCTGTGCCGGTCCATGAAATGCCAGTAGAGCAGGTTGAACGGGCAGGCATTCTCCCCCGTCTTGTCCTGCACGCGGTAGGCGCAGGGTTTGCAGTGATCCGACATCTTGTTGATGTAGGCCCCAGACGACACGTAGGGCTTGGAGGCGATGACCCCGCCATCGGCGAACAGGCTCATGCCAACGACATTCGGCGCCTCCACCCATTCGAACGCGTCCATGTAGACGGCCAGATACCATTCGCTGACCTCGCCAGGGTCCAGCCCCGCTAGCAGGGCGAAATTGCCGGTCACCATCAGGCGCTGGATATGGTGCGCGTAAGCCTCTTCCTTCGTCTGCTCCACCGCCTTGGAGATGCAGCGCATCTTCGTCTCGCCGCCCCAGTAGAAGTCCGGCAGCTTGCGGTCGTGGGACAGGCCATTGCGCTTGGGATAGTCGGGCCCCTCGTGGAAGTAGATGCCGCGCATATATTCCCGCCAGCCGATGATCTGGCGGATGAACCCTTCCGCCGCATTGATCGGCGCATCGCCCGCCGCCCACGCATCTTCCACCGCCTGGCAAACCTCCAGCGGGTCCAGCAGGCCGATGTTGATATAGGCAGAGACAAGCGCGTGATAGAGGAAGCGATTGTCGTCCATGATCGCATCCTGGAAGTCGCCGAATTTGGGCAAAGCGTTCTGCACGAAGTGCGTCAGCGCGCGGCGTGCCTGCCCCCGGTCGGTCGCGAACCAGAAGGGGCGGAGAGTGCCGAAATGGTTGCCGAATTCCCGTTCGACCAGGCTCAGCACCTCTTCGACCGTTTCGTCGGGGGTGAACTGCATGGGGCCGCCGAAATCGATCCCCTCGGGCGGCGGCTTGCGGTTCTCCGCGTCGTAGTTCCACTTGCCACCCGCGGGCTGGCCATCTTCCATCATCAGGCCGGTCTTCTTGCGCATCTCGCGGTAGAAATATTCCATCCGCAGCGCCTTGCGGCCCTTGGCCCAGCCCTCAAACTCCGCGTGGGAGGCGATGAAACGGTCGTCGTCCAGTATCTCGACCTTCAGCGGCGCGTCGTTCAGCGCCTCGATCAGGCGGTATTCGCCCGGCTCGGTCGCCAGGACCTCCGACGCACCATATTCTTCGGCGCGGCGCAGAAGCTCACCGACGATGGACTGGCTGTTGCCCGGATCGTCCAGCTTGGAATAGGCGATGGTCCAACCCTCCCGCTCCAGCAAGGCTGCAAATTTGCGCATCGCGGCCAGGATCAGGGCGATTTTCTTGGGATGGTGGGGGGCATAGGTGCCTTCCTCGCGCACCTCGGCCATGACGATCACGTCCTCGTCCCGCTCCGCCGCCTTCAGCGCCGACAGCCCTTCTGAGAGTTGATCGCCCAGGATCAGAACCAGCCGGGTCACCAGGGCACCTCCTGCCCGGCATAGTCGTAAAACCCGCCGGTCTGCGCGGGCTCCAGCCGCTCCATCACGTCCAGGAGGTTATGGGCCGCCTCGTCCGCCGGCACCTTCTTGTGCCCGGGATAGCCTTTGGTGAACGCCGTCTCGACCGTGCCAGGATGCAGCGCGGCGATGATCGCGTCCTTGTGGGTACGCTGCAGCTCGACCCCCGCGCCGTGCACCAGTTGGTTCGCCGCCGCCTTTGAGGCGCGGTAAGCGTACCAACCGCCGATCTTGTTGTCGCCGATGGAGCCGACGCGCGCCGTCAGCACACCGGTCACCGACCGGCCCGAACGCGGCAAAAGCCGCGGCAAGTGGCGCAGAACGTGGCCCACGCCCGCCGTGTTGACCGCCAAGACCTGCGCCATCGCCAAGGGGTCGATGTCGCCCAGCGCCTTGTCCGGCGCACCGCCCTCGGGGGCCAGGATACCGACAGCCACGAAGATGGTCTGAAACGGCCCCTCGAGGCCGCCCAGCACCCGGTCCACCGCTGCGGCATCGGTCACATCCAGCCCGTCCGCGCTGCGCGACAGGCGGGTCACGTTGCCGCCGCGCGCCTCCATCGCCTGCGCCACGGCGGACCCGATCCCGCCCGACGCGCCAATCACCAATGC
Source organism: Pseudomonadota bacterium (assembly GCA_039178165.1). Taxonomy (GTDB): domain Bacteria; phylum Pseudomonadota; class Alphaproteobacteria; order Rhodobacterales; family Rhodobacteraceae; genus JBCBCP01. Next base: position 8,803 of record JBCDFL010000134.1, read on the forward strand.
ATCGATCATGACCGCGCCAGCTAACCCGCCGGCCTTCGCAATCAAGGCGCAAGCCCCACACTTCACTTGGCAAAAAACAACTCCCCGCGGAGCGTCCCGCCCTTCCCAAACGCGCAAACAGTCGTCATACTATGTGCCATGATTAACCTGCGCATCCTGCTGCTACTCCGCCTCTGAGCGTGCCATCCCCGGCGCGCCCGCTCAGAGGTATGCCAGCGCGCCCCAGGATGACCCAAGACAAGCAGGACCAAGGAATTCCAGAATGACCGATAAGAACCGTGTGGTGATCTTCGAC
>JBCDFL010000135.1:0-9096 GCA_039178165.1 Pseudomonadota bacterium
CTTGTCGGTGACGACGCCGCCCGCTTCCTCAACGATCAGACTGCCCGCGGCGATGTCCCATTCCCAGCTCGGCCGGAAAGTGAACATCGCGTCGAACCGGCCCTGCGCAACGAGGCTGAGCCGGTAGGCCAGCGACGGGCGGTGTGCGCGCTGCACGCTTGGGGGGCCGCTCGGCCAATGCACGCCTTCCATCATCGGTTTGGCGGCCAGCACGGAGGCGCCGTCCAGCGCCTCGGTCGCGGTGACCTGTAACCGTTCGGCGTTCAGCCACGCGCCCGCCCCGCGCGCTGCGGCGTACAGCAGCCCGCGCGCCGGAAGGAAGACAGCGCCCGCGGTCACTACGCCCTCGCTCGCCACGGCCACGGCGATGGCCCAGGTACGCGCCCCGCCCGCAAAGCTGCGCGTGCCGTCGATCGGGTCCACGATGAACACCGCCTCGCTGTCCAGCCGGGCGGCGCTGTCCTCGCTCTCCTCGCTCAGCCAGCCATAGGCGGGCCGGGCGAGGGTCAGCTGGCTGCGCAGCACCCGGTCGACGGCCAGGTCCGCTTCGGTCACCGGCCCCGCGCCGTCCGGCTTTTCCCACCGCTTGGCGTCCGGCCCGGTGTAGCTGGTGGCCACGCGCCCCGCGACGCGGACGGCATCGATCAGAAGGGGCAGATCAGCTGCCGGCAATGGTCATGCCTTGCACCAGCAGCGACGGCACCACGCGGCTCAGATAGGGGCGCGCGTCGTTCGCGGGCACCAAGCCGCGCAGCATGTCCCGCAGGTTCCCGGCGATGGTGCATTCGTTCACCGGATAGGCGATCTGCCCATTTTCGACCCACAGGCCCGCCGCGCCGCGCGAATAATCGCCGGTGTTGGGGTTGATCGTCGCCCCGATCATCGATGTCACCAGCAGCCCGGTGCCCATATCCGCGATCAAGTCGTCCTTGCTGGCCGTGCCCTGGCTCAGCGCGATATTCCACGGCATCGGGCCGATCCCGCCGCTGAGGTTGCGCGCCGCGTTGGCGGTCGGCTCCAGACCCAGCTTGCGCGCGGCGGCCAGATCCAGCACCCAGCCCTGCAGCACGCCGCCCTCGACCAGCGCGCGGCGCTGTGTGGCGAGGCCTTCGCCATCCACCGCGCGGGAGCCTTGGGTGCGCGGGCGGTGCGGGTCCTCGATCAGGTCCACACCATCCGGCAGCACCGTCTGGCCCATCGCGTCCCGCAGCCAGGAGGCTCCGCGCGCGATGGACTGACCGTTTATGGCCGACAGCAGATGGCCAATCAGGCTGGCGCTGATCCGCTCGTCATAAAGGACGGGATAGGCGCCGGTCGGCGGTTTGCGGGCGCCCACCCTCTCCACCGCGCGGGCGCCGGCGCGGGCGCCAATCTCGACCGGGGCGCGCAGGTCGGCGGCGAAGATGCGCCCGTCGCCGTCGTAATCCCGCTCCATTCCCAGGCCGGTGCCCGCGATGGCGGTGCAGCTTTGGCCGTGATCAGTCCGTTCGTAGGTGAAGGCGATGCCGTTGGTGCCCGCCATCGCGACCTCGCGCTGATTGGCGTAGGCCGCCGCGTCCGAGACCTGCGTGACCCCGTCCACATCGCGAGCGGCGGCTTCGGCCTCCAGCGCGCGGTCTTGCAAATACTCGGGGCTCGGCGCGGCGCTGGGATCGGCCAGCTCTAAACGCGCGAAATCTGCCTCCGCCGCGATCTGGCCCGGCTCGGCGAGGCCGGCATAGGGGTCCTCCGGCGCCTCGCGCGCCATTGCGACGGCGCGTTCGGCCATCGCGGCAATGGTTGCATCAGAGATGTCCGAGGCCGACACCGAAGCGGAGCGTGTTCCGTCAAAGACTCGCAACCCGATATCCACCGCCTCGGACCGTTCCGCCTGCTCCAGCGCGCCGCCGCGGACCTCCACACCCAGCGACGTGCCGCGGATCGCCATGGCGTCCGCAGCGCTCGCACCGGCCCGCGCTGCCGCGTCAAGCAGCCGGGCGGTCAGGGTCTCCAAGGTCGGCTCATCTTGCATCGTCGGGCTCCGCAGGTGGCAGGGACCCGGCTGAGGTATCCCTGCCGCCGCCCTTCGGCAAGGCCGGGGGCCTTATTGAATGCGCTGCCCGTTGGCGAGGATATGACCCTGTTCGTTGATCTCGATGGTGGACGTCAGCGTGTCGGGCTGGCCTTCGACCGGGCGAGCAAAGAGGCCCAGCATCATACGTGCGCCCATCGCTTGGTCTTCGGGCAGAAGGCCCATCTGCACCAGCTTGTCCATCAGCCCATTGCCGCCTTCGAGCCGCAGATCGACCTGTCCCGCCGGCGTGCCCAGTGGCCCGAAGATCGGGTTGATACCGGGCGTCACCGTGAAGGCGCCCGTGCCCGTCAGGGCCGCACCGGCAAGATCGACGACCAGGTTGGTCAGGTTCAACGATTGCAGCTCCGCCGGCAGCGCTCCGCTGGAGGCAAGCGCCTGCTGTTGGGCGGGGTCCATCCAGTCAAAAAGGACCTTGGCCTGACCCGTCAGGCCCACCTGCACCGTCGCCGGATCGCGCGGCAGGGCGCCGCCGGCGTCAAAGAGGCCCCAAATCAGATCGGAGATGGTGACGCCGTTCATCTCCGTCACCAATTTGAAGTCCTGCGGCGCGTCCCCCGCCAGCACCGGCAGCACGAGGTCCAATTTCAGCCCCTGCATCGCCGCCTGGATCGGCAGCGGCACGTCCGGCACCAGCATGTTGAGCGTCATATCGGTCTGCGCGATCTCGTATCCGATGCCGGCACTTTCGGACATCAGGATGCCGAGCGTATTGGTGCCCGATGCCAGGTTGATCGTCCCGGCCCCGTCCGCGCCGTCGAAGGCGATGTCCGTCGCCGCGCCCGCCGTGCTGAACGTGCCGTCGATCATGAAGCCCGCGCGCAGGGCGCCGGTCAGGTCGCCGCCCAAATCCACCGCGCCGGAGCTCGGCACCGCTGCCGTCCCGGTGTAGCTGAGGCTGTTGGCCTTGTAGGCGATATCGCCGCTCTCGCTGCCTTCAGGGTCCTTGAACGTCATCGACGCGGTCACCGCGCCGGTCGTCATCGTCTGGTCGTAGGACCTCAGATCCCCGGTACGCAGATCGGTCGTGCCGGTGACCCCGGCGATGGATATCGCGACGCTGAACGCTTCGGGCGGCAATGTCTCTCCGTCCACGGTGAACTTGCCCAGCGACAGCGCGATCTGTTCCGCGCTGTAGGTGTAGGAGACCGCCGCCGGATCGCCCTTGGCCAACATGTCGAAGCCCGTCTGGTCGTAGTAACCGACGACATTCACCGCCTCCGCCGCGCCGGGCGCGCTTTCAAAGACGATCTCGCTGCGCTCCGGCAGGCCCACGCGGACGGAGCCGTCTCCAAGCTCGGTAAAGACCATCTGGGGCATGCGCACGGCCACGACGCCGTCGACACCATCGTCGGCCTCGTTCATCTCCAGCGCCATCTCCACCCCGGTGACGGTCAGCGTGTCGCCGCTGCGCGCTTCGGTGCCGGTCATCGTGTAACCGAAGCTCTGCATGTAGCTTTGCCAGTCCTGCCAGATATCCTCGGCGGTCACGTCGGCGTGCAGCGGTGCGGCCAGGGCGATAGCGGCCAGCGAGGCGCTCGTCAAAAGGCGGAAACGGGTCATGAAATCGGTCCTTTGGATCTATGGTCGGCGCCGGCCGGTCCGGTGCGTCTCGGCTAAGGTGCTTCGGGCTGGACCGAAGCGCAAGGGCGGACTAGGCATTCCCCCAAACGGGTCGGTCAGGGAGGCGCACCATGGATATGAGCGGACAAACGGTAATGATCACAGGGGCCTCACGGGGCATCGGGGCCGCCGCCGCGCGCGCCTTTGCGGCCGCCGGCGCGAACGTGGCGCTGCTTGCGCGGTCCTCCGCCGAGATCACGGGTATCGCCGATGAGCTGGGCGATCGCGCCATGGCAATCACCTGCGACGTGTCCGTCTTCGAGGAGGTGGAGGCCGCCGTGCACGCCACCGTCGAGCGGTTCGGCGCGCTGGACGTCCTGATCGGCAACGCCGGCGCGGTGGAGCCGATCAGCCACCTGGCCAGCGCTGATCCCGCCGCCTGGGGCCAGGTCATCGACATCAACCTCAAGGGCGTCTTCTACGGCATGCGCGCCGCGGCGCCCGGCATGCTGGAGCGGGGGCGGGGCACGATCATCACGATCTCCTCCGGCGCGGCGCACGGCCCGGTGGAGGCGTGGAGCCATTATTGTTCCTCCAAAGCGGGCGCGGCGATGCTGACACGCTGCCTCGACAAGGAAAACGGCGACGTGATCCGTGCCATGGGCCTCAGCCCCGGCACGGTCGCCACGCAGATGCAGCGCGAGATCAAAGCCTCCGGCATCAACCCGGTCAGCCAGCTCGACTGGTCGGACCATATCCCGCCCGAATGGGTCGCGGACACGCTGGTCTGGATGTGCGGGCCGGACGCTGCAGACTATGCCGGCCAGGAAGTATCGCTGCGCGACCCGCAGGTCCGTGCGCGCGTGGGCCTCGTATGATCCGGCTCGACGATAGCGGCCCGATCTGGACCGTCACGCTGGCTCGCCCGGACAAGGCCAATTCACTGACTGAGGCGATGCTTGCCGAGCTGGTTCGCATCGCGCGCGGCGCGCAGGATGCGCGAGCGCTGGTGCTCACGGGCGAGGGCAAGGTGTTCTCCGCCGGCGCCGATCTGGATGCGGCGCGCGCCGGCCTAGCCCTGTCGCCCCTGTGGGAAGAGCTGTCGGGCGCCATCGCCGCGCTGCCCGGCCTGACCATCGCGGCGCTGAACGGCACGCTCGCAGGCGGCGCGATGGGCATGGCGCTGGCCTGCGATCTGCGCCTCGCAGCGCCGCACGCCAAGTTCTTCTACCCGGTCATGAAGCTCGGCTTCCTGCCGCAGCCCTCCGATCCCGGGCGGATGGCGGCGCTGATCGGCCCTGCGCGGACCAAGCTGATCCTCATGGGCGGGCAAAAGATCGATGCGGAGACGGCGCTGGCCTACGGCCTGATCGACCGCATCGTCGCCCCCGAGGATCTGGCGCAAGCCGCCGCTGAAATCTGCACGGACACCGTCGCGGCCAAGCCGGACATCGCACGCGGGATCAAAGGTCTGTGCACTGGCTGACTGCCGTAAGGGCACACGTATAAAGTTAGTGACTTTGCAGCATTGCAAACCTATCTGACCGCTCACAGGCATCCCCCTCCGGTGCCCGTTCCCAAGCGGCCCGTTCTCCTCCTCCCTCGAACGGGTCGCGTAAGGGGCCGTCAGCGCCCGCGCCGTTTGCCGGGGACCTTGCTCGAAAAGCCGGGCGGACGCTTCGCCACCCATTTGAAGAACTTCTCGAGCCGCGGATGATCGCGCAGCGCCTCCGGCGTGTTGTAGACCCGCGCCAGTTCCGCCTCCGTCAGCGAGCGGTGCACCTCCCGGTGGCAGATGTGATGCAGCAGCACGACCGGCCCGCCCTTGCCGCCCTTCAGCTTGGGGATCAGGTGATGCAGGCTTTGCGGCACGTCCCTTGGGATCGGGCGCAGGCACAGCGGGCAGATCGGGTCGTCTTCGTCCAAGGGTTGATCCTGTGGCAGAGGCCGGGCAAGCATCGCGCGGGGTAGTGAGGGGTACGTGGCCTTGGAATTCGATCTGTCCAGCCAGCCAGAGATCGTCCAGACCATCGCGGGCTACGCGCTGCAGGGCTGGGATCTGGCCACGGGGTGGCTGCTGTCGCCCGCCGCTTGGTCGCAATTCGCGCTGCTGCTCGTCGCCTATCTGGCCGCCATCCTGATCACCCGCCGGGCGCGCCCCGCCCTCGCCCGCCTGCTGGACCCAGGCGCGGCCGCCGAAGGGGCCGTGCCCCAGGCCCGCCGCTTCGTCCAACAGCTGCTGCCGCTGATGTTGCCGCTTCTCGCCTTCGTTCTGACCAGTGCAGGCGAATCCGCCGTGCGCGCGATGTTCGACAGCGGCGCGGTCATCGCGTTCGGCAAGCGGGTGTTCCTATTCCTGGCCGTCCGCGCCTTCGTGCGCGACATCATCTCCGACCCGTTCCTCAAGCTTCTGGGCCGCTACATCCTGGTCCCGGTCGCCGCGCTCTACACGCTTGGCCTGCTTAGCCTGGTCGCCGCGCAGCTCGAGGCGACAATCGTGCCCCTGGGCAACATGTCCTTCAACCTGCTGTGGATGGTGCAGTTCGTCGTCGTGGGCGGCGTCATCTTCTGGCTCGGCCAGTGGTCGAACGGCCAATCCACCGACTTCATCGCCAAACAGGCGGACATGCGCCCCTCGCTCCGCCAGCTTTTGGCCAAGTCGGTGGAGTTCCTGATCTTCGCCGTCGCCTTCCTGGTGCTGATGAACATCATGGGCGTCAACCTCAGCGCTTTGGCGGTGCTAGGCGGTGCCATCGGCGTCGGCCTGGGCTTCGGGCTGCAAAAGATCGCGTCGAATTTCATCTCGGGCGTGATCCTGCTGGTCGAAGGGCAGGCGACCGTGGGCGACTATGTCGAGTTCGCCGATGGGGAGGCGGGGACCATCGTCAAGATGACCGCCCGCGCCGCAATCCTGGAGACGTTCGATGGCCGCTGGATCGTCGTCCCGAACGAGGATTTCATCGTCAGCCGGGTCACCAACTACTCCGACGCCGGATCGGCCAAGCGCTACGAGGTGCCGTTTTCCGTCAGCTACGATGCGGACCTGGAGCAGGTGTGCGAGATCATCAACGAGGCCGTCGCGGGCTACGCGCATGTCCTCTTGGAGCCCGAACGCCCCGACACCGAAATCCGCGCCTTTGGCGATTCCGGGATCGAGATGGCGGTGGAATTCTGGTGCAACGGACTGGATGACGGCCCGAACCGCTTCACCGCCGATGTCTTCATGATCGTGTGGAAGACGCTGAAGGCTGAAGGGATCGAAATTCCGTTCCCGCAGCGCGTGGTTGAGTTGAAACAGACCTCGTCGGCCCAATGAGCTTACCCCTTGGAATGAAGAAGCCGCCCGGCGGCGACGCCGGGCAGCCCCCGTCCCGCCCCCCACGGGGCGGGGGCTTCACCCCCACCCCGCCGGGACGGGGGCTGCCCTTACGATTGGTGTGCTGGTGAATGCCCTCATCATCGGCGCCGGCCCCGCCGGCCTCATGGCCGCCGAAACGCTTTCCAGCGCCGGTGTTCAAGTCACCATCCACGACCATATGCCCTCCCCGGGCCGCAAGTTCCTGATGGCTGGCAAATCGGGCCTGAACCTGACCATGGACGGGGACACGGATTTCACCGCGCGCTTCGATTGCCCCCAACTGGCGCCAATGCTGGACGCCTTCGGACCGGACCATGTCAAAGCCTGGGCCGACAGCCTGGGCGCAGAAGTGTTCACCGGCAGCGCCGGCCGTGTCTTTCCCAAGGCGATGAAGGCTTCCCCCCTGCTGCGCGCCTGGCTTGCGCGCCTGCAAGGGTTCGGCGTGCAGCTTGTCACCCGATCCCGGTGGGAGGGGTGGGATGGCGACGCGCTGATTCTGAACGGCGCGCGGGTCACGGCAGACATCACCATCCTGGCGCTGGGCGGTGCGTCCTGGCGGCGCCTCGGCTCGGACGGCTCGTGGACGCAGCACGTGCCCCATACGCCGTTCAAGCCCGCCAATGTAGGCCTCGCCGTAAACTGGTCGGACCACATGCACCGCCATTTCGGCAGTCCGATCAAGGGCGTGGCTTGGCAGGCGGGCGGCACACGCACACGGGGGGAGGCGATCCTGTCCCAGCGCGGCCTCGAAGGGTCGGGCATCTACACCGCTTCCCGCGCAGTGCGCGAGGGCGCGGCGCTGCATGTCGACCTGATGCCCGATCTGAGCGCGGCGCAGGTGGCCGAGCGGCTCACCCGACCGCGCGGCAAGGACAGCCTGTCCAATCACTTGCGCAAGGCGCTGAAACTCAGCCCGGTCAAGCAAGCGCTTCTGATGGAATGCGCCCGCCCCCTGCCGAACGACCTCGCGCCCTTGGTCAAGGCGCTGCCCATCCTGGTGCAGGGCTTGCTGCCGATGGACGAGGCGATCTCCACCGCCGGCGGCGTGCGCTGGGACGCGCTGGACGACGGTCTGATGCTCCGCGCCCGGCCCGGCACCTATTGCGTCGGCGAAATGCTGGATTGGGAGGCGCCCACCGGCGGCTACCTCATCACCGGGTGCCTCGCAACCGGCGCCTGGGCCGCGCAGGCCGCGCTGAACCGTGTCCCGTAGGGTGCGCATTCATTGCGCACCGCCCCGTCACACCCGCGCGAGTGCCCGTTCGTAGGCCGGGCGTGCGCGCAGACCCTTGGCCCAGGCCTTCAGCCGGTCATCCATTTGCGCAAGCCGCGTCATGTGCCCCCAGCCCAGGCAATGCACCGCCAGCAGATCCGGCACGCTGATCTCTTCGCCCATCAGAAAGGGCCCATCGCCCAGCCGCTCCGACAGGACGGCGAGGGACTTGGCGTATTCCGCCTGCAGCCCGCGTGCGATGTCCGGGACGCGGACGTCTTCGGGCAGGATCGCCGTGTGCTTGGTCAGGGTCCACAGCAGCGCGTCCATCTCGTCGATGATCCACAGCATCATGGCGTCCTGCCGCGCGCGGGCGGGCGTGCCAGCCGGCGCCGTCAACGCGCCGTGCTTGTCGGCCAGATAGGTCATGATCGCGACGCTATCGGTCAGCGTCGCGTCCCCGTCGACCAACGCGGGGATCTTTCCCAGCGGATTGTGCGCCCGCGCCTCCGGCGAGCCGGGGCCGGCCTGCATCTGGGTGTAATCCTGGCCCAGCTCCTCCAGCATCCAGCTGACCCGCAGCGCGCGGGTCTTGGTCGATCCGATGAGTGTATACATGGGGCGTCTTTCTTGGCTTTGTGTTTTGTACAAGTTGGGGAATGGGCGGTGCGACAGGTGTAAAAGTTGGCAGATTCACCGCCCCGCCAGCATCGCCAGCCGGATCAGCGCCCGTTCAACCAGGGCCATCGCAGGCGCCGTCTGTCCGGCAGAGCGCAGGGCCAGATCCGTCTCCGTCAGCACCGCCAGCGCCGTCTCCAGCCGCGCGGGTCCCCAGCGCCGCGCCTGTCCCATCATCCGGTCGCGGTTCGGTCCCCAGATTGCAGGGCGCCC
>JBCDFL010000136.1:0-9078 GCA_039178165.1 Pseudomonadota bacterium
GCTTTTTGCACCCGGCGCGGGGCGGCAGCGCGGCGCGCTGGACCGGCTGCTGATGCCGCTTGGCGCTGTGGTGCTTATCGGGGCGCTGTGGCACGGGGCGATGGAGGCCTTCGACCTAAGCCCGTTCTTCGCCAAGCGCCCCGGCGACGTGATCGCCTTTCTCAGTCAGCCTGGCCCGCGCACAACCCTGCTGGCGGCGCTCGTTGAGACGATGGCGTTCACGCTGCCAGGCTACCTCGCCGGCCTTGCCCTTGGCGCGGCTCTGGCGGCTGCGCTGGTCGTCGCCCCGGCGGTCGAGCGTGGGGTCCTCCCGTTTGCGGTGGCGCTGCGCGCGGTGCCGATCATCACGACTGCGCCGCTTTTGGTGCTGGCCTTCGGACGCGGATTTGCCGGCACGGTGATCATAGTCGCGGTTATGATCTTTTTCCCCACCTTGGTGGCCTGCCTGCAGGGGCTGCGGCAGGTGCCGGGGCAGGTGGGGGACGTCTTTGCCAGTTACGGTGCGTCGCGCTGGCAGTTGCTGACCCGTGCGCGCCTGCCTGCGATGCTGCCGGCCTTCTTCGCCTCGGCCCGCATGGCCGTCCCGGCGGCTTTGCTGGCGGTCACGACGGCGGAATGGTTGGCGACCGGGCAGGGGATCGGCGCGTTGATGGCGCTGACCTCGGCGACGTCTGATTACAACATGCTGTGGTCCTGCGTCGCCGCCCTGGGCCTGACGGCCATGGCGTCCTACGGCGGCGTCGCGCTGATCGAGCGTGCGGTCTTGCGCCACTACGCGCCGGAGCAGCTGGCATGAATACGGCCGTTTTCGCGATCCCCGGCGACAAGGACCGGCGGACGGGCGGGTTCATCTACGAGGCCACGGTCCTGCGGGTCTTGAACGAGATCGGCTGCGATGTGCGGCATGTGCAACTGCCGGACACGTTTCCGGCCCCCACCGCGCCGGACATGGCCGAGACGCTGCGGGTCCTACGGGCCATTCCGCCCCAGACGCCGATTTTGCTTGATGGTCTGGTCTTCGGGGCGATCGACCCCGGCGGCTTGGCGCAGGTGTCCGCGCCGGTGATCGCCATGCTGCATCACCCCCTGGGCCTGGAGGCGGGGCTACCGCCGGAGCGGGCGGCGTTTCTGCGCGCCAATGAGCGGGCAGCCCTCGTGCATGCGGCGCATGTGGTCGTGACCAGCCCCGAGACGAAACGGCTTTACGTCGCCGAGTTCGGGGTAGAGCCGGAGCGGATCACCGTGGTCTTGCCGGGCTTTGACAGGCCCCTGGTGGACCGGCGCGTTGCCGACCCGCCGCTGATCCTGTCCGTGGGTCTGCTCGCGCCGCGCAAAGGGCACGACGTTCTGCTCAAGGCTTTGGCGCAGATGGTCGACCTCCCCTGGCAGGCTCGGATCGTGGGCAAGGCGCATGATCCAGACTTTGCCGCGGCGCTTGTTTCGAGCCAAGCCGAGCTGGGCCTGGAGAACCGGGTCACATTTGCCGGTGAGCTGGCACGGCTCGAGCCGGAGTTCAACGCGGCGACAATCTTCGCGCTAGCGACACGGTACGAGGGATACGGCATGGTGCTGAGCGAAGCGATGTTTTACGGCCTGCCCATTGTGACGTGCCGGGTCGGCGCAGTGCCGGACACGGCGGCCGATGCCGCCTTGCTGGTCGGTGCCGAGGATGCGGAGGGCTTCGCCGCCGCGCTGCGCGCCGTGCTGACCCAGCCGGCGCTGGCGCAGGACCTGAGTGCGCGGGCGCTGCGGCGCGCCGCCACGCTGCCGCGCTGGGAGGACAGCGCGCGGGCGGTGGCCGGCGTGATCGAACGGGTGCGCGGATGAAGGGGGCGCTGGGGCTGCTGCGCTCGCTGGCCATCTACCACAACCCCGTCTCTCTGCTCCGCTGGCGCCGGTTTTATCGCGATCTGCTCCGTCCCGGCGATTTGGCGTTCGACATCGGCGCGCATGTCGGCACACGCAGCAGGACCATGCACTGGGCCGGGGCGCGCGTCGTCGCGATCGAGCCGCAAGCGCCGTTCACGCAATTCCTTCGCCGCAGCTTGCCGCGGGGCATAGATGTGCTGGACGTGGCCGTGGGCGCCGCAAGCGGGCAAATGGAGTTGGCGGTGTCGTCCCGGCATCCCACGGTGTCCACCCTCAATGCGAATTTCGTGCACGCGGGGCGGGCGGCGCGGGGGTTCGAGCATGTGCGCTGGGACCGGGCGCAACGCGTCGACGTGCTGCGCGCAGACGACGTGATCGCACAGTATGGCGTGCCTCGGTACATCAAGATCGACGTCGAGGGGGGAGAGGCGGACGTGCTGGCTGGCCTGTCGCACCCGGTGGAGGTCATCTCGGCCGAGTATCTGCCCGCCATGCCGGATTTGGCGCATGAGCTGGTCGCCCGGCTTGCGGCGATTGGGAATGACCGCTTCAACGTCGTGCAGGGGGAGACGGGACGGTTTCTTTGGCCCGACTGGCGGGCTGGTGATCACTTCAAGTCTTGGCTCGCCGCGCAGGACTCCTCTGCGATGTCGGGCGATCTGTTCGCGCGGCGCGGAGCCTAGACTCGCCGGTCCGAGTGGATCGCCAGTGCCACGGATCTTAACGGCAATCAGCCCGTGGGCTGAGTTCCACAGTCCAAAACCTCCGCCTCGTGTCCGTCGCCGCAAACCGCCTGCCGCGGCCGTCCGATGGGTGATGAAAACAGCAACCCGTGCCGCAGCAGCCGAGGGGAACTCAATTTCGGCGTGAAACTATCCAAACATTTGGGATGTGCGCACGGAGTGGCCTTTCCCTGCGGCTTTACGGTTGCGGTTGGGACTGAGGTCTCTACTTAGGGCTGCAATGGAATTTCTGGTCGTGACCGATCTGGACGGGACTTTGCTGGACCACGCCAGCTACGATTGGCGCCCCGCTGCGCCTGCGCTGGGCGCGCTTGCGGCGCGGGGAATACCGGTCATCTTGGCTTCTTCGAAAACCGCCGCGGAGATGGCGCCCTTGCAGGCCGAGATGGGCCTGGTCGGACTGCCCGCGATTGTCGAGAACGGGGCGGGGCTGATGGGGGCGGACGCGCCGCCGCGCTATGACGACTTGCGGGCGGATTTGGACCGCCTTGCGCCGGGCCTCAGGGCGCAGTTTACCGGTTTTGGCGATATGAGTGCGGCGCACGTGGCTCAGATCACCGGCCTCAGCCCCGCGGCTGCTGCGGCCGCCAAAGACCGCCACTTTTCCGAGCCCGGGATCTTCGGCGGCGCGGACGAAGACGCCTTCGTCGCCGCTTTGGCGGAGCTTGGCCTGTACGCGCGGCGGGGCGGGCGGTTTTTAACGCTGTCCTATGGCCACACGAAAGCGGACGCGCTGCGCAAGGTGGCGCGCCGATACCCTGGCCGGCGCATCGTCGCGCTGGGCGATGCGCCCAACGATGCAGAGATGTTGGAGGCCGCCGATATCGGCATCGTCATCCGCAACGACGCCGGGCCAGGGGCGGGACCCTTGCGCGGCGACATTCGGTACAGCCGCGCGGAAGGGCCGGCGGGATGGAACGAGATGATGCTCGGCTTACTTGAAGACTGGGCGGCCTAAGACAGGAACCAGATGGCGGACTTTCACCAGAACGGCAACATTGCCCAATTTCACAACCTGCGCTCGCGCCCCATCGAGGAGCTGGAATACGAGCTCGAGGCCTTTGCCGATAGCCGGAAGATCACGCTGATCCTGCCCTCGCTGTTCTCCGAACTCGAAGGCCCGGCGCTGGAAGGCATCCTGGAGACATTGGGCCAAGCGCGGTACATCCACCGGGTCATCATCGGCCTAGACCGCGCGGATGAGAGGGAATACCGCCGCGCGCGCGATTTCTTTGCCCGCCTGCCGCAGGACCATACGGTCATCTGGAACGACAGCCCGCGCCTGCATTCGTTCGAGGCCCGGCTGCAAGAGCTTGGCCTGGCGCCGCAGGAGCCGGGAAAGGGCAAGAATGTTTGGACCTCCATCGGCTATCTTCTGGGCTGCGCAGACAGTGCGGTGATGGCGATCCATGATTGCGATATTGTCACCTATGACCGCGAGATGCTGGCGCGGCTGGTCTATCCGGTCGCCAATCCGAACTTCTCCTACCAGCTGTCCAAGGGTTTTTACGCCCGTGTAGGGGGTGGCAAGCTGAATGGGCGGGTGATGCGGCTTCTGGTCTCGCCCCTGCTGATCGCGCTCAAGAAGGTGGTGGGGGACAGCGATTACCTCGACTACTTGCGCAGCTTCCGCTACCCGCTGTCGGGCGAGTTCGCGATGCGCACCGCGATGCTGCCCGACCTGCGCATCCCTTCCGATTGGGGGCTGGAGATCGGCGTTCTGTCCGAGGCCTGGCGCAACCTGGGCCGCAACGCCGTCTGCCAGGTGGAGATCGCGGATATCTACGATCACAAGCACCAGGAGGTCAGCGAAGAGGACGCGAATGGAGGGCTGAACCGGATGTCGACTGATATCTGCAAGGCGATCTTCCGCAAGCTGGCGACCGAAGGCGTGGTGTTCACGCCGAATGTCTTTCGCACGCTCAAGGCGACCTATTATCGCCGCGCGCTGGACATGCTGGAGGTCTATTCGGACGAGGCGGCCTTCAACGGTTTGACCATGGACCGGCACGCCGAGGAGCAGACGATCGAGCTGTTTGCCGACAACATCATGCGGGCGGGGGTGACGTTTTTGGACAACCCGCAGGAGATGCCGTTCATCCCGAATTGGAGCCGTGTGAACGCAGCCGATCCTGGGTTGATTGCCGCGCTTTTGGAGGCGGTGAAGGCCGATGAGGCGGAGTTCGAGGCGATTCCGTTTTAGGCCTCGGTCGGCTGTTCCGCTTGAGGCTAGGTGGACACGACCCGACGCGAAGCCGTCCTTGCGCGTAGCACATTGGCCTCCGCCAGGAGGCCGACACGCCGACCGCCCCCCCTTGGGCGGCGTGTCCCACGCCACCCCCGCGGTCGGCTTGCGCTAAGCGGAGGTTTTAGTTGCGGTGCGCATTGAATGCGCACCCTACGGGTAGGGTGGTTTCGGGGCGCCCCCCTTTAGCGCGCGCCCCTCAAGCCCGATTGGTGATCCACCGGCATTGGTACGGGGCGAAGACGATCTCTTCGCCGACGGCCTCGCCCGTCAACAGGTCCACCCATGGCTCGTCGGCGATCAGGTTCAGCGCGATGGGGTCCAGATGCACAGTCTCGGCGCTCACGTTGTGCACGGCGAAGATGCTTTGCCACCGGTCGATGCTTTGCCGCCAGAGGCCAAAGAGACGCGGCTCGAGCGGCAGGGTGAACTGCGTCGCGTTAGGGTGGAAGGCCTTTTGCCGGCCCCGCAACGCAAGGCGGCGGCGCAGGGCGTCGAGGACACGGGCGTGCACGCTGCCCGGATCGGCCAGATGCGCTTGCAGGCTGGGGTAATCCCAGCGGTGGCGGTTGATCGCACGGTTCATGCCGCGCCGTTCCACTGCGTCCACATCGTTGGGCGTGGCCAGCATCGAGTGGATGAAAAGGCCCGGGATCCCCTCAAGACTCATCACGATGGTCTGGGAGGCGAGAAAACGCTCGAACTGCCACGGGTCTGGCCCGTCATAGGTGCAGGACAGGGCCGCGAAATAGCTGCAATTGACCTCGTACACCGCGTCCTGACCGTCCGGCCCCGTGCGCATGGAAAAGAGCGCGCCGGCGCGGCCCAGCGCGTCGAACATCCGGTCCTTCTCCGCATCGGGCAGCAAGCCTTCCACAGGGCGCATCCCGATCCCGTCATGGCTGGCGGTGAAGTTGAAATAGGCGCAGCCCATCGGCGCGGGCGGCATCGCGGCGGACCAGGCGCGCAAATAGGCCGCCGATCCAGACATCAGCGCCTGCAGGATCAGGGGCGGCAGCGGGAAGTTGTAGATCGCGTGCGCCTCGTTCGATTGGCCGAAATAGCTGAGGTTTTCGGCCTTGGGCACGTTGGTCTCGGTGATCAGCAGCACGGGCTCCTCCGCCCAATCGCACATGAGGCGAATGAGCTGGATGATCGCGTGGGTCTGCGGCATGTGGATGGACGGCGTGCCGATCACCTTCCAGATGAAGGCCACGGCATCGAGGCGGATGACCTGCACGCCGCGGTCCAGATGCAGGCGGATGATGCGCAGCATCTCGATCAGGACATCCGGGTTGGCGAAGTTCAGGTCGATCTGGTCGTGGCTGAACGTGCACCAGACATGCCGGGGGCCATTGGCCGTCTCCACCTGTTGCAGCAGGGGCGTGGTGCGAGGGCGGACGACCATGCTTAGATCGTCCTCGGGCGCGGCCTCAAAAAAGAACTTGTCGTAAGGCGCCTGGCCTTGGCGGTAGGCGTTGAACCACACCCCTTGGGACGACACGTGGTTAAGCACCAGGTCCGACATCAGCCGGTGGGTGCCCCCGATGCGCTCGATATCCGGCCAATCGCCCAAGGCGGGATCGACGGCGGTAAAATCGGTCACCGCAAAACCATCGTCCGAGGTGTAGGGGAAGAAGGGCAGGATGTGCACGCCGGTGATCGCGCCCTCCAGATGCTCCAGCAGGAAGTCGTGCAGCAGGTCCAGGGGCTTGTGCACGCCGTCTTGGATCGAATTGCCGTAGGTGATCAGGATCGCATCGCGTTCGGACCACCCGGCGCCATCGGCCGCGCGGGGCGCCGGGCAGGGCTGGCGGCCGCCGGGCCAGAACGCCTCCACCGCCTGGCGGGACAACGCCTCCGCGTCCGCGCCGGGGTAGATGCGCGCAAGAAGGGCGCGCAGCGCGCGGTCGAGGTCGTCAGGTCCACTCATCAGCCGCTTTGTACCCGAACGGCACTGCCGCACAATGGGGCCAAAGTCGGCGCAGGTCGCAGTGCCTGGAATTGAGGCGCGCGGGGCCGCCCCCGCGGGCCTGCGGCTTGACGGCGGCCCCCGCGCGCTGCTTTTCTGCAAAAGGGCCGCGTCAAAAGACACACGGCGCGCCTCTGGGGGACGATGATGCAAAGCAAGGGCACCGGCAGCCCGGATCAGGCCGCACCGGGTCTTGCGGTGGCGGAGTTCGAGCATCTGACCTTCGTGACCACCGACATCGTGGGCAGCGCCGAGCTGAACCGCAGACACCCGGTCGAGATGTCCCGCACACTGGAGGCGCACGACCGTATCCTGCACGGCGCCATCCGGGCCGAGGGGGGCGATCCGTTCAAGCATACCGGCGACGGCGTCATCGCCACATTCGACGGGCCGTTGGCGGCCGTGCGCGCGCTCATCGCGGCGCAGCGCCAGATGCGCGCCGCATCCTGGGGCGCGACGGGCCGGCCGCAATTGCGCAGCGCGATCCACCACGGGGCGGCGCGGGCGCGGGCGGGGGATTATTTCGGCCCAGCCCTCAGCGCGGTGCACCGTCTAGAAGGGGCGGCCCATGCGGATCAAATCCTGATCTCCGACACCGCGCGGGTGCTGATCGACGGGGGCGAGGCGCGCTATAGCGATCTGGGCGTGCATCATTTCAAGGGCATCGACCAATTGCGGGTCTTTCAGGTGGAGGCGGAGGGCCTGCCCGCCGCGCATCCGCCCTTGGGCGGCAAGCGCGAGACGCTGGGGGGCAATCTGCCGAGCGCGACCAGCACCTTTCTGGGCCGCGAAGGCGATCTGACGTTTTTGCAGGATCGGACCGCCGCGGCGCGTATCGTGACCCTGGTCGGCCCCGGGGGGATCGGCAAGACGCGCCTTGCGCTCGAGCTTGCGCGGCGGCTGGAGCCGGCCTGCCCGGGCGGGGCGTGGTTTCTGAACCTCGCGGCGCTGGAGCCGGGCAGCGATCTGTGGCCGGTCCTCGCCAGCGTGCTGGAGATCGAACCGATGCCGGGCGCGGACCGGCGGCAACAGGTGCTCGACCGGCTGCGCAGCCCCCGGGCGCTTCTGGTGGTCGACAATTGCGAGCATGTGCTCGACCCCGCCGCCGACCTGATCGAAGAGCTGTGCGCGGCCTGTCCGGGCCTTGGCGTCGTCGCCACCTCGCGCCAGGCGCTCGGCCTCGACGGGGAGGCGCAATACGCCGTCCCTGCGCTAGGCACCGCGGCGGTGGAGCTCTTCGTGCAGCGCGCGCGCCTCGTGCGGCACGATTATGCCCCCGATGCGGTCGCGCGCGGCCTGATTCAAGAGATTTGCGCGGCCCTCGACCACATCCCCCTCGCGATCGAGATCGCGGCGGGCCAGCTGCGCCGCTACCCGCTGGAACGGATCGCCAAAGATGCGGAAAACCCGCTGGACCTCAGCCCCGCCGCCAGCCGCCGCGCCCGGCGGGGGGAGCGGCAGACGCTGCGCCGCACGCTCGAATGGTCGGTCGGCCTGATCGAGGCGCAAAGCGCCCAGGTGCTGAACTGCCTGTCGGTCTTGGCCAGCCCCTTTCACGAGGAACAGGCGCTGGCGCTCTGCGCCCTTCATGGCCTCGATGAGGTTGACACGCTCGACGCGTTGGACGAGTTGATCGACGCCTCCCTGCTCAGCGCCGACGATCACGGGGAGCGCCGGTTGCGCATGCTGCGCACGGTTCAGGCGTTCGGGCGCGAGCGGCTGGACGCCGCGGGCACCCGAGCCGGGCTGGAGGCGCAGCACGCCGAGGTGATGATCCAGCGGGTGCGCCGTCTGGGCGCCAAGTTCAACTCGGAGGACGAGCGGCGCGGGCTGTCGGCCATCTTGGACGACATGCCCAACATCCGCGCGGCCTTTGAGCGTGCGCTGGTGCGCGATCTGGGCCAGGCGGCGCAGCTGACCTGGCCGCTGCTGCTCTATTCCTACTTCCATCGGGAGAGTGAGACGGCGTCGTGGCCGACGCGCATCATGGCGCAGCCGGGCGCCGAAGACTTGCCCGACGCGCCGCTGATGCTGGCGGGCTGCGCGGCCTACGCCTTTCACGAGCTGGGCGATCCGCAAGCGGCGCAGGCCTTTGTCGAACGAGGCCGCGCGCTGGAGGCGGCGGGGCGGAACCCCTCGCAAGGGTGGCTGTCGCATATCGCGGGGCAGATCGCTTTCTGGATGCGCGACGTGGACGGCTTTCGCACCGCCTCCGCCCGCGCGGTGGAGGAGGCGCACGCGGCGGGCGA
>JBCDFL010000137.1:0-8984 GCA_039178165.1 Pseudomonadota bacterium
GGAAGCAGGTGCGGGGTGAATTGCACCTTCACCGGCCGGTCCGCGACGGCGCTGAATTCCTGGTCGAATTCGCCCAGGTGCCGGTGCGTGCCGCCGACCGCGTAGGCGTGATAGCCCTCGCTCAGCTCCGCATGCAGCAGGTTTTCCTTGAGGCTGCGGCCCGCGCCAGACACCGCGCATTTCATGTCTAGGATGATGTCATCCAGGCCAATCGCGCCCGCAGCGATCAGAGGCCGCAGCGCGAACTGGCCCGTCGCCGCGTTGCACCCCGTGCCAGCGACCAGCCGCGCACCCCGGATGTCCTCCCGGTAGAATTCGGTCAGGCCGTAGACGGCTTCGGCTTGTATATCCGTGGCCGTATGGTCGTTGCGGTACCACGCCGCATAGTCCGCGGGATTCCGCAGCCGGAAATCGGCGCTCAGATCGACAATCTTAAGGTCCCGCGGCAGGCCGGAGATCACCTCTTGGCTCGTCTTATGCGGCAGCGCGCAAAAGCACAGATCGATCTCGGACCAGTCGATGGCGTCGAAGGGCACCATGTCGGGCAGGTCCAGATGGCGCAGATGGGGGTAGACCTGCGCCAGGCTCTGGCCCGCCTTAGAATGCGCGCCCAAGGCCTTGATCTTGAACGTGGAATGGCCGGCGATCAGCCGGATTAGCTCGGCGCCGGTATAGCCGGACGCGCCGAGGATTGCGATGGAATGGGTCATGTGTCGTCTCGAAAGAAAAGGGTCAGGTCAGGCGGCGGCAAAGGTGATCTGTCGTCGCAAGAACTGCGTTGCGCGGTCGCTGACGCGGCCCGGATCGCCCGTGGTCAAATAGGCGGCGTCGCCCTGCCCCATCTTGTCGGGGTGGCGCTGCAAGTAATCGGCCAGCGACGCGGCCACTAGCGCGGCTTGAGAAAAGACCTTCACCTCCGGCCCCAAAGCCGCCTGAAAAGCATCCTGCATCAGCGGGTAATGCGTGCAGCCCAAGATCGCGGCTTCGGGCTGCGGCATCTTGCGCTTCAGCGCGTCCACATGGGACCGCACCAGCGCTTCGGCCAGGATCATGTCGCCGTCCTCGATGGCATCGACGACACCGCCGCAGGCCTGCGCCTCCACGTCGACACCGATGGCGCGGAACGCGAGCTCGCGCTGAAACGCACGAGAGGACACGGTGGCCGGGGTCGCAAATAGCGCGACATGCTGCACGCCGACCTCGCGCGGGGGGGAATTGTCGCCCCATTGCCGTTCCGTCAGCGCCTCGATCAGCGGCACGAACACGCCCAGCACGCGCTTGCCCTCGGGCACCCAGCCCTCCTGCATCCGCCGCAGGGCCGCGGCGGAGGCGGTGTTGCAGGCCAGGATCGCCAGATCGCAGCCCGCATCGAACAGCCGCTGCACGGCGCCGCAGGTCAGATCATAGATATCGTCGGCATCGCGCACGCCATAGGGCGCATGGGCACTATCGGCCATGTAGACAAACGGCACGTCCGGCAGGCGCCGCTGCGCCGCGTCCAGCACGGTCAGCCCGCCCAGACCGCTATCGAAAATGCCAATGGCCATCAGCGCCCCTTAGTGACCGGACGACTTGCCCCGCCAATGCTCCTCGAACTCGAAGCCCAACTCGAACGATCGTTTCGGGCTCGGGTTCAGCGCGTAAGTCGATTTGCGCAGAAAGTCCATCATGCCCGGCGCATCCTTGGCCAGCGGGTCCAGTTGGTCCCGGCCAATCGGCTCTCCGATTACAACGCGGACGGGCGCGTCGACCCGCTTGTCGAATTCGCGGATCATCAGGCCCATGCGCAGCGTGTTGTGCATGTGGCTGGCGATTTGGAAGAGGCGGCTGTTGTGCCCATCGAAGTAGATCGGCAGCACCGTTGCGTTGGATTTGCCAATCATCCGCGCGGTGAAGCTGCGCCAGCCGGGGTCCATCGGTGTGGCGCGCAGGGGCCGGAGCGAGGTGCTAACCGTGCCGCCGGGGAAGACGCCGATTGCACCGCCCTGCCCGAGGTAGCTGAGCGCCTCCTTGCGGGTCGCGATATTGGTCGCCATGGCTTCTTTGGTCCCGTCGAAGGACACCGGCAGGACGATCCGGTTCAAATCCTCGGCCTTGCGGAAGACCCGGTTCGCCAGGATGCGGAAATCGCCGCGGATGGAGGACAGAATGTGCCCCATCATCAGCCCGTCGAGGATGCCGTAGGGGTGGTTGGCGATCAGCACCAGCGGCCCATCCGTCGGCACATTGCTCAGGCTGCCGCCAATCACGTCGAGGCTGAGACCATAGCGCTCCACCATCACCTGCCAGAAGTCACGCCCCGCTGCGACCTCATCCTCATAGCCGCGCGCGCGCTTGATGAGGCCCAAGCGCCCCGTCGTATTCTCCATCAAGCGGATCATGGCGCGCCCGCCACGGGTCGCGGCGGAATGCGCATAGGAGATATCGCGCGCGATACTCCGGTTTGGCCGTTGCATCAGTCCAAAGCCCTGTTGTCCCCAATTGCGCGCAGTCTAAGGCCTTGCGCCGCGCCTGTTAAGGGGGATTGGGCGGGCCAAATGGTCCTATTCGGCGGACTACTCCGCAGCTTGGGCCGTGGTCGTGCCGCCCGCCCGAATGACGCTCAGAAGCTCCTCGCGCCGCTTGGCCGCCTTCGCCTCGTTCGCCTGCTTGACCGGGCCGAAGCCTCGGATGCTCAGGGGCAATTCGGCCAGGGCTTGGATCGCCTCTCGGGTCGCGGGGGTGTCGAGCGGCAGCACCTCGGCCATGTCGGCTTGGTATTGCTTGATCAGCGCCCGCTCCATCCGCCGCTCGGCAGTGTATCCAAAGACGTCCAGCGGCGTGCCCCGCAGCACCTTGAGCCGGCGCAGCAGACCCATCGGCTTCAGCATCCACGCGCCAAAGGCCCGTTTCGCGGGGCGCCGGTTGGGCCCGTCTTTGGACAGCAGCGGCGGCGCCAGATGGAAGGTCATTTTGAAATCGCCGTCGAACTGCGCCTGCGCCTTCTCGCGCGTCGTGAGCAGCAGGCGGGCGACCTCATATTCGTCCTTATAAGCCAGCAGCTTGTGATAGCCTTTTGCCACGCTCAGCCGCAGACCGTCGGGTGTGCCATCTACCATCTTGGTAAAGCGCTTCGACAGCCGCTTGGACTGGTAGGCCACCAGGTGATCGGCGCGGAAGGCGATCTGCTCCCGCTCCGATTTCGGCAGCTGCACGACATTCGGCGCCAGCAGCTTGGCCGCTTCCTCCGGGTAAAGGACAGCCCAGCGTCCGATCTCGAACGCGCGCAGGTTCTTCTCGACCGCCGCGCCATTGAGCTCGACCGCCTGTTGGATCGCCTCCGCGCTCAGCGGAACAAGGCCCCGCTGCCATGCCGCGCCGAAGATCATCATGTTGGAAAAGATCGAGTCCCCAAGTGTCGCCTTGGCCAGGTCAGAGGCATCGAAGAGGTCCACGCGCCCCGCCATCCGCGCTTCAAGAGCGAGCTGTAAGCGGTCAGACGGCAACGCAAATTCGGTGTTGCGGGTGAAGTCCCCGGTGATGATCTCGTGGCTGTTCACCACCGCGCCCGTGCGCCCTGCGCTGGTCAAGCCAAGCGTCTTCGCGCCAGCGCTGACGACCAGATCGCCGCCGATCAGCGCGTCGGCCTCGCCCGTGGCCACCCGAATGGCGGAGATGTCGTGTGGGTCATTCGCGAGCCGGCAGTGGATGTGCACCGCGCCGCCCTTCTGGGCGAGGCCGGCCATCTCAATCATGCCCGCGCCCTTACCGTCGATATGCGCTGCCTGCGCCATCACCGCGCCGATGGTCACGACGCCCGTACCGCCGACCCCGGTGATGACGACGTTCCAAGTGCCCTTGATCTCAGGTAGCTCCGGCGTCGGCATGTCCGGCAGGTCCACGGACGTCGTCGCCGCCTTCTTAACCTGCGCCCCTTCGAGGGTCACGAAGGACGGGCAGAAGCCGTTCACGCAGGAAAAATCCTTGTTGCAGGACGATTGATCAATCTGCCGCTTGCGGCCCAGTTCCGTCTCTTTGGGCACGATGGACACGCAGTTCGACTGCACCCCGCAATCGCCGCAGCCCTCGCAGACATCCGTGTTGATAAAGACGCGCTTGTCCGGGTCCGGGAACAGCCCCCGCTTGCGCCGCCGCCGCTTTTCCGCGGCGCAGGTCTGGACGTAGACGATGACGCTGACGCCTTCGGTTTTGGAGAACGCCTGCTGCACGTTTTGCAACTCGGCCCGCTCGTGCACCTCCACCCCGCGGCGTTTGAACGCCGCCGGGTCCACGTCTTCCTTGTCGTCGTAGACCACGGCGAGGGCCCGCACGCCCATCGCCTTCATCTCGTCCACGATCCGCTCGGCGCTCAGATCCCCCTCATTCCCCTGCCCGCCGGTCATGGCGACCGCGTCATTGTAGAGGATCTTGTAGGTGATGTTCGTCCCCGCCGCCAAAGCCGCCCGGATGGCCTGCACGCCCGAGTGGTTGTAGGTTCCGTCGCCCAGGTTCTGAAAAACGTGCTCCCGCTTGGAAAACGGCGCCTCGCCAATCCAGTTGGCGCCTTCTGCGCCCATATGGGTGAAGCCGAGCGTTTCACGGTCCATCCACTGCGCCATGAAGTGGCAGCCAATGCCCGCATAGGCCCGGCTGCCCTCCGGCACCTTGGTGGAGGAATTGTGCGGGCAGCCCGAGCAGAAATAGGGCAGCCGCGCCGCGATCTCTTCGGCGTTGTCGGACCGGCGCGCCTCGTCCAGGGTCGCAAGGCCCGCGCGGATGCCGTCCGTCTCGCGCCCCTCGTCGATCAGCACCTGGCCCAGCTTCGTCGCGATCTCGATCGGGTCGAGCGCCCATTTGGCGCTGAAGAACTCGCGGCCCTCTATCGTGCCGCCATAGACGCGCCGCCCGTTCCGATTGTCGAAGAGCGCCTCCTTGATCTGCACCTCGATCAGCTTCCGCTTCTCTTCCACCACGACAATCAGGTCGAGGCCCTCGGCCCATTCGTTGAAGCCGCGCATGTCCAGCGGCCAGGTTTGCCCCACCGTGTAGGTGGTGATGCCCAGCCGTTCAGCCTCCGCCCCGTCGATGTTCAGCAGCGACAGCGCGTGGACCAGGTCCAGCCAGTTCTTGCCCGCCGCGACCAAACCGATCTTGGCGCCCGGCTTGCCCCAGACCCGCTTGTCCATGCGGTTGGCGTAGGCGAACGCTTCCGCAGCGACGCGTTTGTGGTCAATCAGGCGTGCCTCTTGTGCGATGCGCTCGTCAACAAGGCGGATATTCAGCCCCCCTTCGGGCATCGCGAAGTCGGGCGGGGTGAAGGTCAGCCTGTGCGGATTGCCGTCGACAACGCTTGTCGCCTCGACCGTGTCCTTCATCGTCTTGAGGCCCACCCAAACGCCCGCAAAGCGGCTGAGCTCAAAGCCGTAGAGGCCGTAATCCATGATCTCCTGCACGCCCGCGGGGGAGACGACGGGCATGTAGGCGTCGACCATCGCGAATTCCGATTGGTGCAGCACGGTGGAGGATTCGCCGGTATGGTCGTCCCCCATCGCCATGATCACGCCGCCATGCTTGGACGATCCGGCCATGTTGGCGTGCCGCATCGCGTCCCCGGACCGGTCCACGCCCGGCCCCTTGCCGTACCACAGGCCAAAGACGCCGTCGTATTTGCCCTCGCCGCGCAATTCGGCCTGCTGCGCGCCCCAAAGGGCCGTGGCGGCCAGATCCTCGTTCAGCCCCGCCTGAAACGTCACCTCGTGCTCGGCCAGGTGTTTGGCCGCGCGCATCATCTGCATGTCCACCGCCCCGAGGGGCGAGCCGCGATACCCCGTCACCAGACCGGCCGTGTTCAGCCCGGCCGCACGGTCCCGCGCACTTTGCATCAGCATCAAACGGACCAGCGCTTGCGTGCCGTTCAAAAGCACAGGGCTCTTGCCCAAATCATAACGGTCGTTGAGTGAGACCTTCTGCGTACTCATCCCGTGCCTCCCCAGCTAGGTATCAGTCATGCATGTCCTACGCTCAAACATAGGTCACAAATCCTGACCTTGCGAGAAATTTCTGCAACGTCACCGCATCGCACATCTCCCAAATCGCGTCTCATGGTATAAGTTCGGGGTCGGGAACAGGACGCACAGCCATGGATTGGGACAAACTTCGCATCTTTCACGCCGTCGCCGATGCCGGCTCGCTCACCCATGCCGGTGACAAGCTGAACCTCAGCCAATCGGCCGTCTCGCGCCAGATCCGCGGGCTGGAAGAGGCGCTGGATACCACGCTCTTTCACCGTCACGCGCGCGGTTTGATCCTAACCGAACAGGGCGAGCTGCTGTTCGACGCCACGACGGCCATGACCAAACGGCTCGACGCCGCCGCCGCACGCATCCGCGACAGCGAGGACGAGGTTTTCGGGGATCTGCGCGTCACGACGACGACCGGCTTCGGCACCCTTTGGCTCGCCCCGCGCTTGCCCAAACTCTATGCACAATATCCCGATCTGCGCGTCGATCTGATGCTGGAGGAGCGTGTGCTCGACCTGCCGATGCGCGAAGCGGACGTCGCCATTCGCATGAAAGAGCCCAGCCAGGCCGACCTGATCCGCAAGCGGCTGATGTCGGTGCGCATGGCGGTCTACGCAACGCCGGATTACCTGACCGAATACGGCACACCGACCGATCCCGTGCAGCTGAAAGATCACCGCCTGATCTGTCAGAACACCGACAGCGCACAGGTCAGCGCGAGCGTCAGCCTGGTGCAGGAGCTTCTGACCTATCCGGTCCAGTCGCTGCTGACAGTGAACAACTATTTCGGCGTCTTGCAGGGCGTACTGCACAATTTGGGCCTCGGTGTGCTGCCCGATTACGTCATCAACGACTTCCCTGACCTGGTGCAGGTGCTACCGCGCCTTCAAAGCGCGGAAGTCCCGGTCTTCCTCGCCTACCCCGAAGAACTGCGGCATTCGCAGCGGATCGCGGCGTTCCGCGATTTCGTCCAGGACGAGATCATCTCCTACCGCAAGATGCTGCGCGACAGGACCGTTGCAGCGGCGGAGTGAGGTTTTACAGCAACGTCACTGCGACCTATGCGCCACATGCATATCGGCAATGCTGCACCTGCGGCGTCCGTGCGCTTGATCGACTCATTTGTGCCGCTTATTTCGTGACGTGAAGGTGATGGCGCAGACGCGCTTCTTCTTCATACCTCCCTGTTGGACTTGGCCGAGCTTCAAGCTCGGCCTTTTTTCGTTCTGGCCCTTCGATGTCACGACATGGTTAGCGCGCGCCCCGCTCGGGCGCCGCGCGCGCACTGCTATTATATCGCGCAGCCGCGCGTAACGTACTGATCGGGCGTCAAGTTCCGGCAAATTGTAAAAAACAAATTTGGAACCCTTTCCGATACGCGCTGTTCTTTCCCCAGACATCGAGACGAACGAAAGGAATTCTCAATGACCCGCAAGTTTATCATTCCCGCCACGGCCGCAATCGCTCTGATGGCAGCGCCGTCCTTCGCTCAGACCACCGACAGCGCGTCGGACCTGCAAGGCAACTCGCCCCGCGTGACCGAGGGTGGCTTTAACAACGACGTGGCATCGCAGCGCACGTTTTATCAAGGCAACCCCGAAGCCCGCTATGGCATCGGCATCCCGGAAGCAGACCTGAACACCATGTCGCTGGGTGAAGACGAGTTCGCCGCCCTGGCCGCAACCGCAGGCGCGTCGTTCGAGACGGAAAGCGGTGAGCGCCTCGGCATGATCGAGGAAGTGCGCTACAACGAAAGCGGTTTCCCCGAGCTGGTGATTGAGCTGGAGGAAGACAACCGGTTCGACTTGGAGAAGCTGGTCCTGACGGTGACGCCAGACAACACGACCATCCGCGACGGCAAGATCTTCCTGTCGATGACCGTGGATGATCTGGCGCTGAAAGCCGCCTCCGACGGTGTGCGCGACGACGCGAATGCCGAAGTGACGGTCTTCTAAACGGCCACTGCCGCTTGGTAGTAATGCCGCCCTCCCTGTACGGGGAGGGCGGCTTTTTTGTGCCCGTTACGATTACGCGGGTATGTCGGCGCTCCCGGTCGCTAGCCCAGTATTCCAGCGCGCAAGCGCGTCAGAACCGGTAGTTCAATCCCAATCGCAGCTCGGTAAAGGACACGTCCTGCGCCACGGTGTTCACCGGCGCGGCCCCACCGACATAGGTCGCCGTACCTAAATCGGTGTAGACGATCTCCGCCGTGCCCACGAGTGCCGGCGAGAAGGCGCGCGCCAAACCCACCCCGATATTGAACCCGTCACGCGAATTGCCAGCCGAGCCATCCGTGCCCGTCGTTGTCGTCCCTGTGAAGAACGTGCTCGTTTCGGCGTGCGTGTAGCCGAGCGATCCGAAAAACAGCAGGTTGTCAGACACTTCGCGTCCTATGATGCCGCGGATCTCGTACCGCTCGTCGATATCGAAAATGTAGGCGACGCCGCCGGTCTGCGCGTTGCCGTCATAGCCAGGTCCACCGAATTGCGCCGTCACCTCGAAGCCGTAAAACAGCCCATCATCCTCGAAGATGTAGCCGCCGCGCAGACCGGCGAAGCCGCCGCTTAGGTCTTCGTTGCCGGTAAACGCACCGCCGTTGACCGTGCCGGTCGCGTCCACACTTCCCGTAGCGCCGCCGACTGTGACCCCAAAATACGGGCCGTCAAAGCCCTGCGCCGCTGCCCCACTTGCCAGTCCTGCGCAGACCGCGCCAGCGGCCAAATTCGTCCAATAGCTCACGTCAAAGTTCCCCAGTTGTTCGTCAATCAATACTCCAATGATATCCCATCGCCCGCATGCGGCAAGCACCTTGACCCGCGCGGGCCACAACTGGGCTGGCCCCCCTGCCCTGCCTGCCCTATAGACCAGCGCCAAAGCCGGGGGAGCCACCATGTCAGAGCCAGCCATCACAGACGATATAATCGCCGCCCATGGCCTGAGCGCAGAGGAATACGAGACGATCCTCGACATCATCGGCCGCACACC
>JBCDFL010000138.1:0-8886 GCA_039178165.1 Pseudomonadota bacterium
GAGCCGGTGACCTGCCGCGCGAAGCCCGCGGGGTAGCCGAAGGGAAAATCGAAGCACAGCAGCGCGCGCCGCCCCTCCGCCTTCACGCGGTCCACGAACTCCGTCAGCCACGCCTCCGCATCCATACGGCTGCGCATGTACATCGGCTCGTCCACCGCGCCGTCTGCCGCCACCGCGATCCAGATCGCGTCTTTGGAGGGCTTGGGCGGCGCGCGTTTGGCCGCCGACCAATCGGCCACGACAATCGTGTCGAAGGGCGTCACAGCCCCAGCTCCGCCGCGATGAAATCGGCTACGGCGGCCGTGTCATCCAGATCGAAGACCGGCACGGGCAGATCCAGCCGCTCATCGCTGGCCACCGCACGGATGCTGGCGTCTTCGGCTGCGATCAGGCCCGTGCCCGCCTCCGCCCGGTGCACCTCCACCTTCGGATGGCGGCCCTGTTTGTAGCCTTCGATCAGTACCAGATCGACCGGGCTAAGCCGTGCCAGCAGGTCGTCCAAGGTCGGCTCCGGCGCGCCGCGCAGTTCCTGCATCAGCGCGATCCGCTCAGTGGAGGCGACAAGCACTTCGGACGCGCCGGCCGTGCGGTGGCGGTAGCTGTCCTTGCCCGGCCGGTCGACGTCAAAGCTGTGGTGGGCGTGTTTGATGGTCGAAACGGTCAGGCCGCGCGCCGTGAACTCCGCCACGAGCCGCTCCATCAGCCCGGTCTTGCCGTTATTCTTCCAGCCGGTGACGCCGTAGATCTTCATTGGAGAGCCTCCGCCCGCGCAAGGTCGTCAGGCGTGTTGACGTTAAAGAAGGGATCGACCGCGCCTGAGGGGAAAACCGCCGCCCGCGCGCCGTGCGGGTCGGTCCAGGCCACGACTTTACGCGTGCCAGCGGCCAGCGCCGCGCGCAGATCGTCCCGCAGCGCGGTGGGCCACAGGCCGAAGGTCGGGTGGCGCAGCGTCCGCCCATCCTCCGCGCTCGCGGCCAACGCCAGGGGCGCGGCCATGCCTTCGGCGGCCAGCAGCAGGCGCGGCACCAGGTCTTCGGGAAAGAACGGCGTGTCGGCGGCGACGGTCACGATGGTATCAGCGCCCTGCCCCGCAGCCCAATCCAGCCCGGCCAGCACCCCCGCCAGCGGGCCCGGGAAATCGCCGACACTGTCGGGCAATATGGGCAGGCCTAGATCGTCGAACCGGCTGGCATCCCCGTTGGCGTTGAGCGCCAGGCCGGCGACCTGCGGGGCGATGCGGTCCAGGACATGGTCAAAGAGCGTGCGCCCCCCCAGCCGCAGGCGCCCTTTATCGCCGCCGCCCATGCGGGTGGCGCGCCCCCCGGCCAGGATCAGTCCGAGCGGCTGCTTCACGACGCGGCCTTGCGGCCCGCTTTGCGCGGCTCCTCCCCCACGGCGGCGAGGTCCGCGTCGCGGATCAGCCGGTCTTCACCGGCGAGGCAGACGAAGCGCTGACCGCGCAATCGTCCGATCAGGGTCAGGCCGACCTCGCGCGCGATCTCCACCCCCCAGGCGGTGAAGCCCGACCGGGACGCCAGCACCGGCACGCCCATCAGCGCGCATTTGATCACCATCTCCGAGGTCAGGCGGCCGGTGGTGTAAAGGATTTTGTCGAAGCCCTCCGCCCCGTTCTGCCACATCCAGCCGGCCACCTTGTCGACGGCATTGTGGCGCCCGACATCCTCCATGTAGACCAGCGGGCGGTCCTGCGCGCACAGCACCGTGCCATGAATCGCGCCGGCCTCCAGGTACAGCGACGGGGTGCGGTTGATCGCGTGGCTGAGTGCATAGAGCCACGAGGTCCGCAGCTCTGCTGCCGGCAGGGTCAGGTCCTCCAGCCCCTCCATCATATCCCCGAACACGGTGCCGACCGCGCAGCCTGAAGTGCGGGTCGCGGTGGCCAATTTGGCCTCGTGATTGGTCTCCGTCTCGGTGCGGACGACGACAACGCCCAACTCCTCGTCGAATTGCACGCCGGTCACCACGTCGCTGTCGCTAAGCATCCGCTGGTTGCGCAGAAAGCCAAGCGCCAAGTATTCGGGATAGTCCCCGATGGTCATCGCGGTCACGATTTCGCGGCTGTTGAGGTAGATCGTCAGGCTGCGCTCCTCGACCACGGAGGTCTCCACCGCGGCGCCTGTCTGGTCAAAGCCGACCACCGCCCGGGTCAGCCGCGCGGCGCTCGGATCCGGCGCGATGATGTAGTTGCTGGGTCCACTTTCCGGCAATTGCATCCCCCCTGCCCCGCGGCTAAGCCTGGGGCGAACTTAAGGCCCTCCCATGACCTATGCCACACCCAAATCCGCCTTCTGGGCGGGGGTTCGCGACGGCGGACCCTTTGTCTTGGTCGCCGGTCCGCTCGCCGTGCTTTTCGGCGTTTTGGCGACCGAAGCGGGGCTGAACCTGCTGGAAGTCATGACGTTTTCCATCGTCGTGATCGCTGGCGCCGCGCAATTCACCGCGCTGCAATTGATGCAGGAGGAGGCGCCGACGCTGATCGTCATCGTCTCTGCCATTGCTGTGAACCTGCGGATGGCGATGTATTCCGCGGCGCTGACCCCCTATCTGGGACCCGCGCCGCTGTGGCAGCGCGCCTTCATCGCCTATTTGCTGGTCGATCAAAGCTACGCGCTGAGCCACGGCAAGTTCGACGCGGAACAGGACATGCCGCTGCCGCAGCGGGTCGCCTACTACTTCGGGACATGCGTGCTGGTCATGACGGCCTGGTTTGGGTGCAGCTATGCGGGCGCGGCGCTGGGCACCGCGATCCCGCCGGGCCTTCCGCTCGACTTCGCGCTGCCTATCGCCTTTCTGGCGATGGTTGCGCCGATGCTGCGGACGGTGCCGCATCTGGCCGCGGCGGGCGTTGCGATGGTGATGAGCCTGATCTGCGCCGGCGTGCCCTACAGCCTCGGCCTGCTGATCGCGGCCATCGCGGGCATGATCGTCGGCGCCGCCTTCGAAAAGCGGATGGGTCCGGCATGATCGAAGATCGGGTGCTCTGGACCGTTATCATCGGGCTGGGTGTCTGCAGCTATCTGCTTCGCTTCGGCTTTTTGGGTTTCGTCGGATCGCGCCCCCTGCCCGGCTGGCTGGTGCGGCACCTGCGCTATACCGCCGTCGCGATCCTGCCGGCGCTGGTCACGCCGATTGTCGTTCTGGGCGGGGCGGACGGGCCTTACGATCCCACCCGGATCATCGCGGCGCTGGTCACCGTGGGCGTCGGCTACGTGACAAAGAACCTTTTTGCCGGGTTCGGCGCGGGCGCTGCCGCACTGCTGCTTCCGGGCCTTTTGGGGTAGCGCTATTCGGCGATGACGATGCCGGCCACACCGTCGAGGATCGTGCCATCGTCGTCTTCGTAGTATTTGTCTGTCACAACGCCCGGGCGCTGCGCCATCTGGTCCATCAGGTTGGTCGGGAACATCGTCTGCCGCACGTCCTGAAAGCCGGGCACTTGCCGCAGGAGCTGTGTCGTCGCGGTCGTGCAAAAGGCGCGCGGCACGGCGCCATTGGCCTGCGCGAGGCGCAGCGCAGTCTCCGCCTGTTCGGGGGTCACCGTGATGGTCTGACTGACGACGTGGTAGGTGCTGCGGGCGTGGGCGCTCTTATACCCGGCCAGCACGGCGGGCGTCACACCGTAAAGCACATCGCCCCGCTCCGGGACCGCTGCGTTCTGGAACGAGCCTGCGGGATCGAAGATGACGCGCTGGGAGCCGTTGATCATCAGCGCGGTGTGCCCGCCGCTGCCCGATCGGTTGCTGACCATCGTCATCACCGTGAGCGACGCGGGACCGGGCGCGCGGAACGCCTTGGCCGCGATCACCTCGGGCGGGGCGGTGTTTTCTTCCACCGCCGCACCGCACGCGGCCAGCATGGCCAGAAGGCCCCAGACGATCAGCGCGCGCATCGGGATTAGGTGATGAAGATCGCCATCAGGATCAGCAGGGCCAGGATCAGCATCACCGACCAGTTGGTGAATTTCATGAACGCGCCGAACATCTTCTCGTGCTCGGTGGTGTCCATCTCGCCGTGTTTGTGATCGGCCATGTCGAGGTTCCTTTGCGCAGTGTTCGCAGCGGCATACCGCAGGCGGCGGGGCCTGTCAGCAGGACAATTTCGCGCGCCGGGCCGCCCCCGGCGCCAGGCATCATTCCGGTGCCGGTTCCGCGGCCAGGCGGAAGCCGATCCGCCGCGGCGCGTCCGTCTGCACCGCTTTAGGCAGGGCGCGCAGCATCACGTTCAACTGGCTGACATGCTGCACCAGCTGCACCCGCGCGCCCGCCCCGTCGGTGCCGTAGAACGTCACGATGTCGGGGTCGAAATAGCCCATCCCCTCGATCCGCAGCACGCCAACATCGCCGCCCGTAAAGCCCATGGCAACCTCGTGGTCCTGATCGAGCTGCTCTTCGAAGTTCTGAAGGTAGAGGATGATCCGCTCGTAGGCCCATTGCGCCGGGCTTTTGCGCGCGGCGCCGCCCTTGGGCATCGGCTGCTGGCCCGCGTGCCGGGCGGCGGCGTCGGTGTGCACCTCGTGCAGGCGCGCCTCGGTCGCGCCCTCCGCCGCCTCTGCGGCGGTGTTGATCGTGTCGTCCATGGGCCCTCCTAAAGCGGCAGCTCGGTTGTATCCTTGATGTGCTCCATCACGAAGCTCGCGGTGATATCGGCCAGCGGAACTTCGGCGATCAAGACCTTGTAGAACGCGTCATAGCCCGCGACATCCGCCACGCGCACCCGCAAAACGTAGTCGAGCTCGCCCGCCATGCGGTAGGCGGCGACGATCTGCGGCAGGGTCCGGACCGTTCGGGCGAAGCGATCCAGCCAGTCGGGCGCGTGGGCACTGGCGCGGATCAGCACGAGCACCTCCTGCCCGCAGCCCGCCGCCTGCGCATCCACCAGGGCAACGCGCGCGCGCAGCACGCCCGCCTCCTCCAGCCGCCGCATCCGGCGCCAGCAGGCATTGCGGGACAAGTGAACGGCATTCGCCAGCGCGTCCATTGACAGGGACGCATCGCGCTGCAGCGCGCGCAAGATCCGTCTATCTGTCTCGTCTAAATCGCTCATTGCGGGACGTTGTCCCAATATCTAGTCCATCACAAGGCATAATTGGGACATCCCGCACCGCTGCACGAGATAGCGTGCGGCCAGTACATCCGGAGGTTTCCATGATCAAAGCGCTGCACACCCGCTTCACCGCCCATCCCGCACAAGTGG
Source organism: Pseudomonadota bacterium (assembly GCA_039178165.1). Classification (GTDB taxonomy): domain Bacteria; phylum Pseudomonadota; class Alphaproteobacteria; order Rhodobacterales; family Rhodobacteraceae; genus JBCBCP01. The sequence goes on from JBCDFL010000138.1 coordinate 5,215, forward strand.
GCGAAAGCTATCTGGGACATTTGAGCGTCGCGGCGGGCTTTGCCTTCCGGCTCGCCCTCGCGGCGGGCGCGGCGCTCGTCCACGCGCTGCTGCCCTGGCTGTTCGAGCGGACGGCTTCGGACATCGTTATGCGCCTGAGCGCCAAGCTCAGCGCGCGGCGCTAGACCCGCTGGTAGACCCAGGCCCCATCGTGCCGCAACGTGCGCGAGGCCTGCCCGACTTGGTAGAGGTGCGATAGGTGGGCGACCGCCTCTACCAGCGCCAAACCGTATTCGCCCGGCCCAATCGTGCGCTTGAAGAGCGGGGCAAAACACTCCCCCGCGGATTTGGGCGTGTCGAGGTAGTCACGCAGCCGCCGGAGCGCGCCGTGGTGGTTGTCGATCAGTTGCCGCATCCGCGTGGGCAGGCCCGTGAACGGCAGCTTGTGACCGCCCAGCACAAGGTGCTCCGCCCGAGCCAGCGGCGCCAGGCGCTCGCACGCTTCAAGCCATTCGGCGATGGGATCGGCCATCGGCTCGGTCGCGTAGACACCGATATTCGGGCTGATGGAGGGCAGGATCTGATCGCCCGACAGGACCAGATCGTCGTCCCGGCTCCAGAACGTCGCGTGCTCCGGCGCGTGGCCGTTGCCCATATGGATATCCCAGTCCCGCCCACCAATGCGCAGCACCTGGCCCTGTTGCAGCCGGGTATAGCCCAAGGGCAGCGGCGCCACGATATCACCGAAGTTGAATGGCCGTTCCTTCGACCGTTCGGCGAGCAGTTCCGGCGTCATGCCCGAGCGCCGATAGAAGGCGAGCGTTTCGGGGTTGGGGACCTCTTGCACGTCCAGCGTCAGCATCCGTCCCATCAGCCAGGCTGTGCGCGTCGTCAACAGCTCCGCCCCACGCTCGCTTTGGAACCAGCCGGCGAGGCCGATATGGTCCGGATGATGGTGCGTGACGATCACCCGGCGGACCGGCTTGCCGCAGAGGGGGCCAGCCATCAGGCTTTCCCAGATCGCCTTCGTCTTCTTGGAGGCAAAGCCCGTGTCGACAATCGTCCAGCCGTCCCCGTCGTCGAGCGCGTAGACGTTGACGTGGTCCAGCTTCATCGGGAGCGGCAGGCGCATCCACAGGATACCCGGCGCCACTTCGATCGCCTCGCCTGGTTCGGGCGGCGCCTCCCAAGGGTAGCGGAGGCCTGGAACCGGGCGCGCCTCGGACGGGGCGTCCATCAGGCCGCGAACTCTTCGGGCGTCAGCGCATAAAGATCGACGTCGCCCGCCTGCGCCAGGGTCAGCAGGCTGGCGTGTTCGGGCAGCAGGCGCGTGATGTAGAACCGCGCGACCTTCTCGCGCACGCCGCCGCGATCCGCCACCGCGCTCATCAGATGGATGTGACCGCCCAGCACGCGGGCAAAGGCGCGCAGATAGGGCACCGCGCCGGAGAAGCGGACACGGTGGTTCACCCCCTGCATCCACTCGGTCGTCTCGCGCAGCGACTCGTTCGCCTGCCAGACCGCATCGGCCAGGCGCGGGAACGTCTCGCGCGCGGCTTCGGCCGCCTCGGCGATCTCGTCCATCAGGGCCATCGCGGCCTCGCCCCCGTCCATCATCTTGCGGGCCACGAGGTCCATAGCCTGGATGCCGTTGGTGCCTTCGTAGATCGTGGTCACGCGCACGTCGCGGGCGTATTGCGCCGCGCCCGTTTCCTCGACGAAGCCCATGCCGCCGTGGACCTGAATGCCCATATGCGCGACCTCGTTGCCGATATCGGTCCCGAACGCTTTGGCGATGGGCGTCAGCAGCGCCGCGCGGGATTTCCAAGCGGCCTCCCCCGTGGCGTTGGTCATGTCGATGGCCACCGCGCAGGCGAGCGCGATGCCGCGCGCGGCGTAGGTTTCCGCCCGCATGGTCATAAGCATCCGGCGCACGTCCGCGTGGTCGATGATCGCGCCCGTCTCCCCTTCGGTCTTGCCCTGTTTGCGGTCCAGCGCGTAGGCCAGCGCGTGCTGGTAGGCGCCTTCGGCCACCCCGATGCCCTGACCACCGACGCCTAGCCGCGCGTTGTTCATCATGGTGAACATCGCGGCCATGCCGCCGCCTTCGGGGCCCACCAGCCAGCCGGTCGCGCCGTCATATTGCATCACGCAGGTGGGCGAGCCGTGCAGGCCCAACTTGTGCTCCAAGCTCACGACCTTGAGGCTGTTGGCCACGCCCGCATTGCCCGCCGCGTCCGGCAACCGCTTCGGCACCAGGAAGAGGGAGATGCCCTTCGTGCCCGCAGGCGCGCCCGGCAGGCGGGCCAGCACCAGGTGGCAGACATTTTCGGTGAAGTCGTTGTCGCCCCAGGTGATGTAGATTTTCTGGCCGGTGATGCTGTAGGTGCCATCGCCGTTCTCTTCTGCCTTGGTGGCCAGCGCACCGACGTCGGAGCCGGCCTGCGGCTCCGTCAGGTTCATCGTCCCCGCCCACGCGCCGGAGATGAGCTTGGGCAGGTACAGCGCCTTGATCTCGTCGCTTGCGTGGTGCTCCAGCGCTTCAATCTGGCCTTGGGTCATCAGCGGGGCAAGCTGCAGGGAGAGGCACGCAGCGCTCATCATCTCATTCACCGCGGTGGTCACGGTCATCGGCAGACCCATGCCGCCATGCGCGGGATCAGCGGATATCCCGACCCAGCCACCCTCCGCAATCGCGCCATAGGCGTCCGCAAAGCCGGGCGACGTGCGCACGACGCCGTTCTCCAGCCGCGCGGGGTGCAGATCGCCGGCGCGCTGCGCGGGCGCCAGGACCTCCTCGCACATCTTGCCGGCCTCCAGCAGTATGGCGGTGCTCAGGTCTTCGGTCGCTTCGGCAAAGCGCTGCGTCGCGCGCACTTTTTCCAGGGCGACGACGTGATCGAAGAGGAAGGTGAAATCGTCAACGGGCGCACGGTAGGGCATCTGGTCCTCTCATCGAGTGGCTGCCTGGGGTCGGCTGTCGAGGCGGCTTGGCAAGCCCGTCTGGGCCATGTAAGCCGCGCGTCTCATCAACTACATGCGCACCGCCCCGCGCCCCCGCAACCCAAACGCGGCGTCACGCCGCTTTGCCCCCGTGCCCCAGCCCGTTCACGCATCGCCCGAAGCTTTGACCCGCGCCGCCCAGCATTTGGCGGCGGGGGCCTTGGTCGCCTTCCCGACCGAGACGGTCTACGGGCTTGGCGCCGACGCCCGGCAGTCGGAGGCTGTCGCGCGCATCTTTGCCGCCAAGGGACGACCCCGGTTCAACCCGCTGATCGTGCATGTCGCCGATGTCGCTGCCGCCCGGGCGATCACCCGGTGGAGCGACGCGGCAGAGGCGCTTGCCGCGCTATGGCCCGGCCCGCTGACCATGGTGCTGCCGCTGGCGGACGGGCACGGGCTGTCGCCCCTGGTCACGGCCGGTCTGGACAGCGTGGGCGTGCGGGTGCCGCAGGGGCCCGTTGCGCAAGACCTGCTGCGCGCCTTTGGCGGGCCGGTCGCGGCGCCCTCCGCCAACCCGTCCGGGCGGCTCAGCCCAACCGATGCCGCACATGTGGCGCGCGGTTTGGGCGATGAGGTCGCCCTGATCCTCGACGGCGGCGCGGCGGCGGTGGGTGTGGAAAGCACCATCGTGTCACTGCTGGACACGCCGCGCCTGCTGCGGCCCGGCGGGCTTGCGCGCGAGGATGTGGA
>JBCDFL010000139.1:0-8828 GCA_039178165.1 Pseudomonadota bacterium
ACCAGCCGCGCCTCGGGCAGGGCCGACAGCAGCGCACGGGCCATCGCGCGGTCGCCGGAGGGGACCGGGTGATCGGGCGGCTTCATCGGCGCGTAGAAAGCGATCATCGGGCGATCATGGCCCGAAGCCGGCCCGCCAGATCGTCGATCCCGGGCTGCATCGCGAAGTCCGCGCGCAGTCGCGCCTCCGCCGCCTTCGCCATCTCTGCGGCGCGATCCGGCGCGGCGGCGAGGCCCGTGATCGCTGCGCTGAGCGCCTCCGGCGCGTCATTCGATAGGGTGCCATGCACGCCGTCCTCGATGAATTCGGGGATGGCGGAGACCGGCGTCGACAGGATCGGCAAACGCTGGGAGGCCGCCTCCATCAGCACATTGGGCAGCCCGTCTCGGTCACCGTCCGACGCGATGCGGCTGGGCAGCACGAAAAGGTCCGCGGCGCGCATCGCTGCGATGACCTCCGGCTGGTCGCAAGCGCCGCGCCACGTGATGCGCGCGGCGATCCCCAGCGCCTCCGCCCGCGCGCGCAGCGTCTCCCCCAGCGCGCCGCCGCCGATATGCGTCCAGTGCCAGTCGAGGCCCGCAGGCAGGCGCGCGAACGCCTCGATCAGGTTGTCGAAGCCTTTCTTCTCCACCAACCGGCCCACGGATAGCATCTCGAACGGGCCGGACGCCTCGCGGACCGCGCGCTCCGGCGGGTCCGGGAACCGGCCCAGATCGAGGCCGTGATAGATCAGCGAGACCGGCGTGCCACGCGACAGCCCCTGCAGATGCGCGGCGTTGACCCCCGTGCAGGTCGCCCCGAAGGCGGCGCCGTGGTCGGCTGGGTCCAGCTTCGACACCAGATCCCACTCTTCGGAGGTCCAGATGTCCTTGGCATGGGCCGAAAAGGCCCAAGGCAGGCCGCGCAAGATCGCGGCGTAGCGCGCGACGGAGGACGGTGTGTGCAGGAAATGTGCGTAGAGGCCCGGGCAGTCGTCCGGCAATTCGCGCGCCAGCACGCAGGCCTGCCCGAAGCGGCGCAGGCGGTTGCGCGTCCCGTCGCGGGCAAAGTCGGCGCGGATCGCGCGCCAGGCCGCCGCGAACCCCCGCCGGCCCAGCGCCGCCAGAACCCCGCGCAGGACGCGCCAGGGCTCGGCGTGCAGGTATTCGGGCAGGTAGGTGACATGCGCCTGCAACGCGGCGTGCAGCGGATGGGTCTTGGTATCGGTCGGATGGCGCAAGGACCAAAGCGCCAGGGGCAGGCCCGCCCGCTCCAGCGCGACCAGCTCTTGGGCGATGAACGTCTCGCTCAGGCGCGGCCAGCCTTTGACCAGCACCACCAGGGGGGCTTGGGTCATTCGGCGGCCAACGTCCGGCTGCGCCGTGCCATCAGCGCGCGGGCGCGGGCGGTCACGACGTCCAGGCCGTCCAGCAAGGCGCCGGCGCCGGCCGCGCTGGGCCGCGTTTGGCCGGGCAGGGCGCGGATGGCGGCGATCATCGCGTCCGGCGTCAACTCCCCCCGCCGCTCGTCCAGCATGCGCACTAGGCCCAGCTCTTCGGCGCGGGCGGCGCGGATCCACTGCTCCAGCCGCGGCTGGGTGCGCGGCACGATCACGGCCCGCTGGTCAAAGGACAGCACCTCGCAAAACGTGTTGTAGCCGCCCATGCAGACCACGCCCTGTGCCCCGGCAAAAAGTGCCTCGATCCGGCTGTCGAAGCCCACGGCTGTGACCCTTCCGCCCAAGGCCGCCACGCGCGCTTCGAAATCGTCGCGCGGATCGCCCGATAGGAACGGGCCGTAGACCAGCATCGCGTGCGGGGAGAGGGCCGGGTCCTGCTCGTAGGCGCTGAGCACCAGATCGACCATCGCCGCGCCGTCCCCGCCGCCGCCCGGCGTGACCAGGATATAGGGCTCGTCCGGGGCGTCGAGGCTGCCCGGCACCTCGCGGCGCAGATAGCCGGTCCAGTGCACGCGCGCGCGCGCCGCGTCCGACAGGTCGAGGCCGCGCACCGGGTCGTAGACCTGCGCGGGACCGTAGACCCAAATCTCGTCGTAATAGGCCTCCGCTGCGGCTAGGGCGCCCTTGCGGTCCCATTCGGCGGCCAGCACATCCGCCTCGTCCAGCACGTCGCGCAGGCCCAGGACCACGTCGGTGCGGCCCTGGTCCAGCAGCAGATCGAGCGTCGGGATCAGCTCCCCGCGGAAGCCCGTCGGCTCTTTGTCGACGATCATCAGGTCGGGCTGGTAATGCTCCACCGCCGCGCGGATCAGACCTGCGCGCAGATTGGTCGTCGTATCGATGTCGAGGCCCTTGGTCCGGCTCACGTAACTGCCGTCGGGCAGCTTGGTCACGCCCGGCAGGCGCACATGGTCGACCCGTTCGGGGAACGCAAAACGCCCCGCCACCGGGGAGCCGGTAAGGATGATCGCCGAAGACGCCACGCCAGAGCCGGTGAGCGCCGTCGCCAGCGCTTTGGAGCGGCGCAAATGGCCCAGCCCGAACGTGTCGTGGCTATACAAGATGACGCGCTTGCCCTCTGCCATGTCAGGCGCTCCTCCCGTCACAGCCGAAGGTCTGTGGCGGTCTTGTCGAAAATTCCCTTGATGTCGTACAGCACCGCGCCGGGTTTGCCAAAGGCGCGGATGCCCGCGGCCCCCATTTCGACGAATTCGCGATGCGACACGGCCACGATGATCGCGTCATAGGCGCCCTGGGTTGGCTCTACCGGCGTGATCCCGTGCCGGGCTTGCATCACGTCCCGGGGCACCCAGGGCTCGTGCACGTCGACCGTGACCGAGAAGTCCTCCAGCCCCTGCACGATGTCGGCCACGCGGGTGTTGCGGGTATCGGCGCAGTTTTCCTTGAAGGTGAAGCCCATGACCAGCACGCGCGCGCCGGCCACTGCGCTGCCGCGGGCCAGCATCTCTTTGACTAGGCGCTGAGCGACGTGGGCGCCCATCCCGTCATTGATCCGGCGCCCCGCCAGGATCACCTCGGGGTGATAGCCCATCTGCTCGGCCCGGTAGGTCAGGTAGTAGGGATCGACCCCGATACAGTGCCCGCCCACGAGGCCGGGCTTGAACGGCAGGAAGTTCCACTTGGTCCCCGCCGCCTCCAGCACCTCCAGCGTGTCGAGGCCGAAGCGGTCGAAGATCAGCGCAAACTCGTTGACCAGCGCGATGTTGAGGTCCCGCTGCGTGTTCTCGATCACCTTCGCCGCTTCCGCAGTGGCGATCGACGGCGCGCGGTGCAGGCCGGCCTTGACCACGGGGCCGTAGAGCGCGGCCAGGGTGTCGAGCGTCGCGGCATCCTGCGCCGCGATGACCTTGACCACGTTTTCCATCGAATGTTCGGCGTCGCCGGGATTGACCCGCTCGGGGCTGTAGCCCAGGGCGAAGTCACTGCGCGCCAGCCCGCTGCCAGCGGCCAGTGCCGGGCCGCAGATCTCTTCGGTCACGCCGGGATAGACCGTGCTTTCCAGGATCACCGTCGCACCCAGCGTCAGGTACGGCGCGATGGTGGCGCAGGCCGCGCGCACGGGGCCGAGGTCCGGTGCCTTGGCATCGGTGATCGGGGTCGGCACCGCGATGATGAAGACCGCGCAGCCCGCCAGATCGCCCGGATCGGCACTGAACCGCGCGGCGGTCCCGCTGAGTGAGGCATCCGCCACCTCACCGTTCGGATCGCGCCCGTCCCGCAACGCCGCGACCAGGCCCGCATCCACGTCGAGGCCCAGTACATCGAAGCCCGCGCGCGCCAGGCCCAGCGCCAGGGGCAGACCGACATAGCCCAGGCCCAAAACGGCGATCCGCCCGATCCGATCTTTCATAAGGCCCCCGCGCTGTACCTGCCTCCCATGACATATCCCACGGGGGATAGCCAAGCCCCGTGCATCACCGTAGCGTGACGGCGAAGACAGAGACGAGAACATGCGCGCATTCCTGACCCTCCTGGTGCTGCTGAGCACCCTCGCGATCCCAGCGGCCGCCCAAGTGCTGCCGGGCCTCGGCACCCAAGCGGCGGAGGCGGAGGCCGAAGAGACCGGAATCGAAGAAACGCTGCGCCTGGCGCGCGAGCAGGGCCTGACAGTCGTCATCGTCGATCCAGACGGCAACGTGCTCAACGCCCCGTCCGGTCCGCCCGACAACGGGGCAGAGGCTGCACCGGAGCGCGGATCGCCCCTGATGGCGCTGCAGGCGCAGGGCGACGATTTCCGCAGCACGTTGCGCGAACGGCTGGACGCGCTGCCCGGCTCGGTCACGCAAGTGGCCTACGTCCTGCGCGCGATCAGCCCCGACGGGCGGATCATGACCTATGTGGAGGTGCTGGGCTTCACGCTGCTGCTGCTCTTCGCCGGACGCCTCTTTGTCCGCTATGTCTACGGCCCGGTGCTGGTCAAACGCTTCGTCGTCGCGCGGATCATGGAAGCGCCCGAAGGCTACCGCGAGAAGATGCCCTTCCTCGTCTTCCGGTTCTTCATGGGGATCGTCGGCACGCTGCTGACGATGCTTGTGGCCTATGTGCTTGGCGTCCTGATCTTCCCGCCGGTCGAGGACGAGACGGTGCAGGTCACGATCCTGGCCATCTATCTGGCCTTCTTCGTGGCGCGGTTCATCGGGGATCTGTGGCGGATGATCCTGTCGCCCTTCCTGGAACAATACCGCATCCCGGCCTTTTCCGAACGGGACGCGAAGATCCTGTATTACTGGCTCTTCACCGTCGCGGCGCTGGATGTGTGGGTAATCGCCTTCTCCACCTGGCTCAGTGATTTTGGCCTGGTCTACAACGTCTACGCCGCCGTCTACGGCGTCCTGTCGCTGGGCATCGCGCTTTTGAACATCGCGATGATCCTTGCAAACCGCGCGGCCGTGTCGAACGCCATCCGTAACGGGCGCCCCGCCGCGCAGGTCAGCCGCATGACCCGCACGCTGTCGCAAGTCTGGGCGCCGCTTCTGATCCTTTACGTGCTGGTGGGCTGGGGGGAGCTGGCCGTCGATCTGGTGCTCGAGCTGCCGCAATCGGTGCCCTTGCTCGCCGGCCTCTACGCCGTCGTCATGTCGATCATCGTGGTCTACGGCCTCATCAACTACGGCATCGAAAGCTATTTTGAGCGCTCGCGCCGCGCTGCGGCCCTGTCCGAAGCGCCCGTGCCGGCGGCGCCCGACGCGCCCATCCACATGGACAGTTACGAGGATCTGGCGCGCCGCGTCTCCGGCATCCTGGCCTTCGTGGCGGGCATGTACGCGCTCGTCTCCATCTGGGGCGGCTCTGCGACGGAAATGGTGGGCAACAACCGCATCGTGCTGCGCGCCCTCGACATCGTCGTCATACTGTTCATCGGCTACGTCGCCTACCACGCCTTCCGCATCTGGATCGACGGCAAGATCGCCGAAGAACAGGGCGATATGCCAGAGGCGGAGCTTGGCGATGAGGGCGGCGGCTCCTCCGCCTCGCGCCTGGCGACCCTTCTGCCCCTGTTCCGGGCGTTCATCCTGATCGTGATCGTCGTGACGGTGGTGCTGATCATCCTGCTGGAGCTTGGCGTCAACGTCTCCCCCCTCTTTGCCGGGGCAGGTATCGTGGGTGTCGCGGTCGGCTTCGGCAGCCAAGCCTTGGTGCGGGACATCTTCTCGGGCGCGTTCTTCCTCTTTGACGACGCGTTTCGGAAGGGCGAGTACATCGACACCGGCGGCGTGAAGGGCACGGTGGAGAAGATCTCCGTCCGCTCGTTCCAATTGCGCCACCACCTGGGCGCGCTGCACACGATTCCCTTCGGCGAGATTCAGGTGCTGACCAATTACAGCCGTGACTGGGTGATGATGAAACTGCCCCTGCGTGTGACCTACGACACCGATGTCGACCGGGTGCGCAAGCTGGTCAAAAAGCTGGGCCAGCAGCTTATGGACGACCCGGTCATCGGCGAGGACTTCATCCAGCCGCTCAAATCTCAGGGCGTGATTGAAATGCAGGACAGCGCCATGATCATCCGGGTCAAGTTCATGACCAAGCCCGGCGATCAGTGGGTGATCCGCAAGCGCGTCTACGAAGAGATCCGCGCCCTCTTTGAACGTGAAGGCATCAAATTCGCCCACCGCGAGGTCACCGTTCGCATCGCCGAAGATCAGCAGCACCTGCCCGAAGACCGCAAACGCGCCGCTATCGCCGCGGCTGAGGCCGGGATCGAAGAGGACCTGCTGGAGGCCGGCGCAGAGGCCGGGGACGATGACCGCTAGCGCGCGGCCTTGGCAAGCGCGGCGAAAGCGCTTAGGGCCTCGCGCCTGGCCCTCTGACAAGGATTTGCCCGATGTTGGCACCGCTGAAGGCCGCGCTCGATGCGCGCGGCTACGAGACTTTGACGCCCGTTCAGACAGCGGTGACCGACCCGGCGCTGGCGGCGGCGGACCTGCTGGTCTCTGCCCAGACCGGGTCGGGCAAGACGGTCGCCTTCGGCCTTGCCATCGCGCCGACGCTGCTTGGTGCGGACGCGGCGCTGGGCCCCGCCGGCGCGCCCTTGGGGCTGGTGGTGACGCCGACGCGCGAACTGGCCCTGCAGGTGGCGCGCGAGTTGCGGTGGCTCTATGCCGAGGCGGGCGCGCGCATCGCCACCGCCGTTGGCGGCATGGACGCGCGGGACGAACGCCGCGCCCTCGACCGCGGCGCGCACATCGTCGTGGCCACCCCGGGCCGGCTGCGCGATCATATCACCCGCGGCGCCATCGATCTGGCTCAGATCCGCGCCGCCGTTCTGGACGAAGCGGACGAGATGCTCGATCTGGGCTTCTCCGAAGACCTCGAATTCATCCTCGGCACGTGTCCGGACGATCGGCGCACGCTGCTCTTTTCGGCGACGGTGCCGCCCTCGATCCTCAGCCTGGCCGCGCGCTACCAGCGGGACGCGCAGCGGGTGAACGTCGCCGCGGGCGCACGCCAACACGCCGACATCGCCTACACCGCAATGATGGTTGCGCCGCACGACACCGATGCGGCGGTGTTCAATACGCTGCGCTACCACGATGCGCCCAACGCCATCGTCTTTTGCAACACGCGCGCAGCGGTGGGGCGGCTGACCGCGCGCCTGTCGAACCGCGGCTTTGCCGTCGTGGCCCTGTCAGGGGAGCTGACGCAGAGCGAGCGGACGAACGCGCTGCAGGCGATGCGCGACGGGCGGGCGCGGGTCTGCGTCGCCACGGACGTGGCCGCCCGCGGGATCGACTTGCCGGGCCTCGACCTGGTGATCCACGCCGAATTGCCTTCCAGCGGGGAAACACTGCTGCACCGCTCGGGCCGGACGGGCCGGGCAGGGCGCAAAGGGACGTCCGCGCTGATCGTGACGTCCAGGACCCGCGGCCGCGCGCTGCGTGCGCTCAAAAGTGCGAAGGTCGACGCCGAGTGGGTCGACGCGCCGAGTGCGGAGGCCGTGCTGGCCCGCGACCGCGCCTGCCTGCTGGAGGATCCTATGTGGACCGACCCCGAAGGCGGAGAGGACGCGGCCCTCGCCGCCCTGCTGGCAGAGCGGTTCGATGCGCGCGCCCTGGCCCTTGCGGTGGCCCGCCTGCACGGCGCGCGGCTGTCCGCGCCCGAGGTGCTGTCGGACGCGGCCATGCCCGCCCCGAAGGCGCGGGCGCCCTTCGGCCCGTCAGTTTGGTTCGCGGTGCCGGGGGGGCGGGATCAGGACGCGCAGGTGCGCCGCCTCCTGCCGCAAGTGTGCAAGGCGGCGGGCATCACCAAGGACGCCGTCGGTGCCATCCGCGTGCTAGAGACGACGACGCTGATCGAGATCGCGAAGGCGGTGGCGGACGGTTTTGCCCCGGACATCGCGCTGGAGAACGGGCCCCTCACCAGGCTGGACATTGTGCCGGACGGGGCCGAACGGCCCGCACGTGCGCCGTCGGGTGGCAAGCCGCCCCGCAAGGGCCCCGCCCGCGCCAAGCTCGCGGGCCCGCGTAAGCCTGCGCACCCCGCAACGGCAGATGGCCCCAAGCCGGCCAAGGCGCCGCCGCCGCCAAAGCCGCCCCGCGCAGATAAGGCTGCGCCAACCTCCAAGCCCGCCCGCGCGGCCGAGCCAAAGGCGGATAGGCCGGCCAAGGTGAAGCCCCCCAAGCCCGGCAACCGCAAGGGCAAGCCGCCCGTTCATCCGCGCACGGGACAGCCGATGGCGCCCAAGGTGGGCAAACCCAATTCCAAGAAGAACAAGGCCCGCCGCGCCGCAGCCGCCGCCAAAGGCGGGGATCAGCCGCCGCGCCGCAAAACCTAGCTTTTGTAAGGGTCGAGGCTGTCGCGCAGCCCGTCGCCGAGGAAGTTGAACGCCAGCACGACCAGCACGATCGGCAGCATCGGAATCGCCGTCCAGGGATAGATCTCGATCGCCGCGAGGCTTTGCGCATCCGCCAGCATCACGCCCCAACTGACGGCGGGCGCGCGCAGGCCGAGGCCCAGGTAGCTCAGCGCCGTTTCCCCAAGGATCATCGCGGGGATCGACAGGGTCGCCGAGGCGATGAGGTGCGACATGAAGTTTGGCAGCAGGTGACGCCGGATCACGCGGCCCGGCCTTGCGCCCATCATCTCCGCCGCGCGGACATATTCTTCCTCGCGCAGGGACAGGAATTTGGACCGGACCGCCCGTGCCAAGCCCGGCCAGTCGAGGATGCCGAGGATGATGGAGATGATGAAAAATACCGCCACCGGCCCCCAATTCGACGGCACGGCGGCGCTCAGCGCCAGCCACAGGGGCAGTTCGGGGAGGGAGCGCAAGATCTCGATCACCCGCTGGATCGTCCAGTCGATCTTGCCCCCGAAATACCCCGCGACGGAGCCGAAGAAGATGCCGAGGACAAAGCTGACCGTGATC
>JBCDFL010000140.1:0-8824 GCA_039178165.1 Pseudomonadota bacterium
GATGCCGTAAACGGCGGCGGGCAGGGCGTAGGTCGAAAAGCCCTCCGACTGGCCCGAGATCAGCGCCGCCAGCGTGATGCCCAGCGTCGCGTTCTGGATCCCCGTCTCGACGGAGACGGTCTTGGTCTCCGGCCAGCTCAGCCCGCCCGCGCGCGCGAGGGCGAGGCCCAGCAGCATCAGGCCTGCGTTCAGCGCGATGAGGGCTGGGCCCAGCACCGCGACATTGTCGACGAACAGCTGCCAGTTCCCCGCGAGCGCGGCGATCACTATGATGACGAAGAGGACCGTGGCCAGCAGCGACAGGGGCCGGTCCACCGCCGCCGCAACGCCCGGCGCCAGGTGGCGGATCAGAACGCCCAGCAGGACCGGAACCGTGGTGATCAGGAACACCGCGACCGACAGGGAGGTCACCGTGATCTCCGGCGCGGCGGCGCCCATGAAGTGGCGCACCGACCAAGCGGTGAGGACCGGCACCGTCAGGATGCTTAGCAGAGAGATCACCGCCGTCAGCGAGACCGACAGCGCCACGTCCCCACGCGCCAGGCGCGAGATGATGTTGGAGGTTACACCGCCGGGGCACAGCGCGAGGATCATGAAGCCCACCGAATCTCCGCGCGCAGGCCGAAGGCGGTGACGATCCCGTAGGCCGCGAGCGGCAGCAGGACGACTTGCGCCAGCGCGCCGATGCCGAAGGCGCGGGGCCGCGACAGGACGCGGCCGAAATCGCCGAAGGTCAGCCCGATGCCGAGGCTGAACATGATGATCGCCAGCGACAGCGGCAGCACCACGTTGATGAGTATGTCCATGATGTCCTCCCGGCAGGAAGGTTAGTCGCTTGGCCCCGCGGGGCGCAACGCTGACGCACGGTCAGGCGTGTTGTGGAAGTTGGGGACCTGGCCGAAAAATTCTGTACAAGATGCGCAATCCGCGCCGGGTCATAGCGGCCAGAAGACCAGGATCGCCGGGATGGACACCGCGATGATAATGACCTCCAGCGGCAGGCCCATGCGCCAATAATCGCCAAACTGGTAGCCGCCGGGGCCCAGGATCAGCGTGTTGTTCTTGTGCCCGATGGGCGTCAGGAACGCCGCCGACGCCGCGACCGCCACAGCCATCAGGAACGGGTCCGGCGACACGCCCAGGCTTTGCGCCATCTGGATGCCCACCGGGGCCGCGACGATCGTGGTGGCCGTGTTGTTCAGCACATCCGACAGGGTCATCGTGACGACCATCAGCACGCTCAGCACCGCCCAGGCCGGCAGGCCCTGGGTTAGGTCCACTAACCCGCCGGCGATGAGTTCCGTCCCGCCCGAGCTTTCCAGCGCCGCGCCCAGCGGGATCATGGAGCCCAGCAGGACCACGACCGGCCATTCGATGTGGGTGTAAAGCTCGGCTAGGGGCACGATCTTGGCCAGGACATAGGCCACGACGACAAGGCCCAGCGCGATGGGCAGGTAGATCAGGCCCAGCGAGGCCGCGGCCACCGCGCCGGCGAAGAGGGCGATGGCCAGCCAGACCTTTTCGTTGGCGGTGACGCTCAGCCCCCGGTCCGCCAGGGGCAGCGCGCCCAGCCAACTGGTCACGTCCGGCCCGTTACCGCTAGGCACCAGCAGCAGCAGTATGTCGCCCGGCCGCACGGCCGTCTTGCGGATCTGCTTGGTAATGCGCTTGCCCTCGCGGCTGATGCCCAAAAGCACGGTATTTTGCCGCCAGGACAGGCCAACCGACTGTGCCGTGCGCCCGATGAGGCGGGAGTTTTCGGTCGCGACGACCTCGATAATCTCGACCCCCTCTCCGGCGGCCTTCAGGGCGAATTCCCGCTTGGCGTCCGCCACGGCGAGGTCCAGAGCGCTGCGAAATTCGTCCAGCGCGTCGGGCGTGGCTTCGATCACCAGCGCGTCGCCCGCGCGCAGCTCACTGTTTTGCGCGGCGCCGTAGCGGCGCTTGCCGTCGCGGATCAGGCCGATGATGGCGACATCCGCCTTCTCCGCCGGCTCCTCCAGTTCGGCGACGCGGGTGCCGATCAGCTTGCTGTCCTTGGGCACCGTCAACTCCGCGATGTATTCGGCCAGATCCGCCTCCGCCTCGGTCGACGTGCCGCGCGCGGGGATAAGGCGCCAACCGATCAGCGCGACGAAGGTGAGACCCGCCAGCGCCGCGACCCCGCCCACCGGGGCGAAATCGAACATCGCGAACGGCTCGCCCAGCGTGTCGGCGCGGATCTGCGCGATGATGATGTTGGGCGGGGTCCCGATCAGCGTGACCATGCCCCCGAGGATCGTCGCAAAGCTCAGCGGCATGAGGCTCTGGCCGACGGCCCGGCCCGCCTTGCGCGCGGTCTGGATATCCACCGGCATCAGCAGCGCCAGCGCCGCGACGTTGTTCATAAAGGCCGAAAGAACGCCACCCACCGCGCCCATCATCGCGATATGCAGGCCAAGCCCGCGCCCCGCGTCGATCAGCGTGCGGGTGATGAGAAACACCGCCCCCGACCGGACAAGCCCGGCAGAGACGACGAGCACCAGCGCGACGATCAACGTGGCCGGATGGCCGAAGCCGCTGAAGGCCTGATCCTCCGGCACCACGCCCAGCACGACCCCCACGAGCAGCGCCGTAAGGGCCACGATATCGTAGCGAAACTTGCCCCAGAGCAGCAGTCCGAAGACCGCGCCGAAGAGGGTGAAGAGGATGATCTGGTCGGGCGTCATGTGCGCACCATTTAGCGTGGGAGGGGGCACCGCAAGGGGCAAGCGATGACGAATATGCCGAATTATCCGCGGGTTGAGGTGACCTCCGCCCCCGCTTTGTGGGACTGGCTGGCGGCGCATCACGGCGCGGACGGCGCGCTTCTGGTGACGTGGAAGGCGGCGCACCGAGCCAAATATGTCAGCCGGGAGGAGGTGCTGGATGCGCTCGTCGCCTTCGGCTGGATCGACGGACGGCGCTACAAGGTGGACGCAGACCGCACCGCGCAGCTGATCACACCGCGCCGCACCCAAGCGTGGGCGCAAAGCTACAAGGACCGCGCCGCCCGGCTGGAGGCGCAGGGGAGGATGATGCCGCCCGGCGCGGCGTCGGTCGCAGCGGGCAAGGCGGGAGGTCTGTGGGAGGTGATGGCGGAGGTCGACCGGCTCAAGGTGCCCGACGACCTTGACGCCGCGCTCGGACCAGCGCGCACCGCGTGGGATGCCCTCGCCCCGTCCTACCGCCGCAATGTCCTGCGCTGGGTCGCACAGGCCAAGACCGATCCGACCCGCATCAAGCGGGTGCGCGCGGCGGCAGAAGCAACTGCGGCGGGGCAAAAGCTGCCGCAGATGTGACGCGGCCTAACGGCTCGCGGGCGCAGAGGGGCAGGGTTGACGGGTCTGGCTCTATTTACGGCAGCGCAATAATTCGGCCGCGATCTCCGCATCCCGGGCCTGATCGGCGCGGCGCCGCAGGTAGGTCAGATAGCGCGCGGTGCGGACGGAACCCGGCCATTCGATCCGTGCGTGCGTCCAATACGCCCCTGCCAATTGCCGGTCGAAGCTGTGTTGCCTGCGTTCCGCATTGCTCGGAGCGTCTTGCCATCTGCCGGACGCCAGGTGGTCTTCGGCGCGGTCCAGGGTCTGGCTCACATAAGCGCGGTGCCGGTCGTCCCGCCGGAGGTCCTCAAACGGCAGGGACATCTGTATCAGAACGAGCGGCACGATCAGAAAGGCGGCCAAGGGCGCCCACTTGCCCTGCGGCAAGAGTGTGCGGGCCATGTGCGCCCGCTGCGCGGGCCCGTATCCGTTCACGGCCTTCAGCTTGCGGCGCATGCGGCGCAGCATAGCGCCGGGCTGCGCGGCGATGGCCGCGCCCATCAGCAGGCAGGCCGGACCAACCAGAATCAAAGAGGCCAGCACCACACGCGCCACATCCCAGGGGCCGAAAGTCTCGGCTTTGGCGGTGACGAAGGCCCGCGCTGGACTTGGCGCCGCGCTCCGCAGGGCGAATATACTGGCGTCGAAATCCGCCGGCGCCGCGGCCTCCAGCAACGCCTCAGACAAGGGCAGAGGCCGGTCGGGCAATCGGTTCAGCGGTGCGAGCGTGGTCGCCGACAGAAGGGCGCTCAGCACGAGTATGCATCCCAGAAAAGCGCCATTGCGGCGCAGGGACACGGGGTGGAGCCGCGCGCGCGGCAGCGCCAGGTGCAGCGCCAACTCGCCCAGCATCGCCAGGCCCATCACGCCGGCAACCCAATGTATCGCGGGGCCGTCCGGCGGCCGCAACAGCAGCAGCGCGATGGCCAGCGCCACCAGGCCCATCCGGCTGGCTATCCATCGCAGGCGCTTGGCCGATAAAATCACTCGGGTCCCGTCTCTTGCCGACAAATTCGCGGTGGACTAAACCCTGCCCCGCGCATCACGACAAGGAGGCAGAGCATGGCGGGCCATTCCAAATGGGCGAACATCCAGCACCGTAAGGGCCGGCAGGACAAGCTGCGGGCCAAGCTGTTCTCCAAGCTCAGCAAGGAAATCACCATCGCCGCCAAGATGGGCGATCCCGATCCCGACAAGAACCCGCGCCTGCGCCTGGCCGTAAAAGAGGCCAAAGGCCAATCCATGCCCAAGGACAATATCGAACGGGCGATCAAGAAATCCATCGCAGGTGAGGGCGAGGATTACGAAGAAATCCGCTATGAGGGCTACGGGCCGAATGGCGTCGCCGTGATCGTCGAGGCGATGACCGACAACCGCAACCGCACCGCTTCCAACGTCCGGTCCACGTTCACCAAGAACGGCGGCAATCTGGGGGAAACGGGCAGCGTCGGCTTCATGTTCGAACGCAAGGGCTCTGTCAGCTACCCGGCGGAGGCCGGCGACGCCGACACCGTCATGATGGCGGCGATCGAAGCGGGCGCGGAGGATGTGGAAAGCTCGGATGAGGGGCACATCATCTGGTCGGCGGATACGGACCTGAACGACGTCTCCACCGCGCTTGAGGCAGAGCTGGGCGAGTCGGATTCGACCAAACTCGTGTGGCGCCCCACCACCACGACGGAGATGGATCTCGAGGGCATGGAAAAGCTAATGAAGCTGATCGATGCACTGGAGGATGATGACGACGTGCAGAACGTCACCACCAATTTCGAAGCCTCCGACGAGGTGATGGCGCAGCTGTCCTAGGCTGCGCCGGTCTTGTGACAGGGCAGCGCCCGGCTCAGCCGGGTCCAGATCGGGGCCGCGTCCGTGCGCGGCCTCTGCGCATTTAGCCGGCGGCTTAGCGCCTTGAGCGCCGACAGCCGCAGGCCTGCGGTTTTGCCGCCCGCGCGCGCCTGCACCGACAAGATCTTCTCCTGCGTCTGAAGCGCCGCGGCGATTAGGTCCAACTCCTCTTGGCTCAGGGCAACGGAGTGCGTGTCGCGCGTCATTCTTTTTTTTCCTTGGTTTTGAACGGCTCGGTTCAGTTTAGATGGGTTTTGGAAAGGTGTACGCCAAGCCCCCACAGGCAGATCATCCCATCCGCGTGCTATGCACCCTTGCACATGCCCTCTGCAAAAGTGTCTATGGCGGGATGGCGACCCCCCCAAGCGATCCTCTGCGCGGCATCTTTTGGATGCTGGTGACGGGTCTGTGCTTCGTCGCCGTCACCGCCATCGTTAAGTATATGGGCCCCGAAGTGCCGCCCGCGCAGGCGGCATTCCTGCGCTATCTGATGGGGCTGGTGTTTCTGCTGCCCGTCGCCTCCAGCCTCATGCAGACGCGGCTCACGCGCCGGCAATGGACGCTCTTTTCGGTGCGCGGCGCGTGCCATGCGGGCGGGGTGATGCTGTGGTTTTTCGCCATGACGCGCATCCCTATCGCCGAAGTGACGGCGCTGAACTACCTCGCGCCGGTCTATGTCAGCATTGGCGCCGCGCTGTTTCTGGGGGAACGGCTGGCCGCGCGGCGCATCGCGGCAGTGGTCGTGGCGCTGATCGGCACGGCGATCATCCTGCGCCCGGGTATCCGCGAGGTCGCGCCGGGCCATGTGGCGATGTTGATCGCCGGCGTCGTCTTCGCGGGCAGCTACCTTACGGCGAAGATCATGGCGGACGAAACGCCCGCCTCTGTCGTCGTCGCCATGCTGTCGATTTTCGTGACGATCTTCCTGGCGCCCTTCGCCGCGGCCGATTGGATTACGCCCAGCTTGCGCGATCTGGGCCTGCTGGCGCTGGTGGCCTGTTTCGCCACGGCGGGGCACTACACGATGACGCTGGCCTTCGCCGCGGCGCCCGTGACGGTGACGCAGCCGATCACTTTCTTGCAGCTCGTGTGGGCGACGCTGCTGGGCGTCGTCGTTTTCGCCGAACCCGTCGACGGCTGGGTCATTTTCGGGGGCCTGACGATCCTGGCCGCGGTGACGTTCATCACCTTCCGCGAAGCCCAATTAAGAGGCAAAGCCACGACCCCGCCGAGCCCTGCGACAAAGCTTTAATTGACTCGTCAGTCAAGAACCGTCTAGGTTGTAGGGCATGCCGAAGCTGGGAATGGAGCCCCTGCGCCGGGACGCGCTAGAGACCGCAACGATCGCAGAGATCGGCGCGGCAGGGACCCTCGACGTCACCGTCAGCGCGATTGCCCGCCGGGCGGGTGTGTCCAGCGCTCTGGCTCACCACTATTTCGGCGGCAAGGACCAGATCTTTGCCTCCGCCATGCGTCGCATCCTGCGCGATTTCGGGGCGGAGGTCCGGGCTGCCTTGCGCGCCGCAGACACTCCGCAGGCGCGGGCAGAGGCGCTGATCGAGGCCAGTTTCGCCGCGTCCTGCTTTGCCCCCGGCACGATCCGGGCGTGGATGACGCTCTATGCCCAGGCGCCGGTGAACCCCGCGATGCAGCGCCTGCTGCGCCTCTACCAGCGGCGGCTGCGCAGCAACCTGACCCACGCCCTGCGCCCCCTGACCCCGCAGCCCGAGGCGGCGGCGCAGATGCTGGGGGCGCTGATTGATGGCCTCTACCTCCGCGCGGCGTTGGGCGAAGACCCCGGCGCGAAGGACGTCGCGCTGATCGCACTACACAGGTGGACGACGCCATGAGCCAGCCCAACATCTTGATCTTCATGGTCGACCAGCTCAACGGGACGCTCTTTCCCGACGGCCCAGCCGACTGGCTGCACACGCCCAATCTGAAAAAGCTGGCGGCGCGCAGCACGCGGTTCGCCAGCACCTACACTGCTTCCCCCTTGTGCGCGCCGGGGCGGGCGGCGTTCATGTCGGGCCAGTTGCCCTCCGCGACGGGTGTGTATGACAACGCCGCGGAGTTCCGCAGCGACATCCCGACCTATGCCCACCACCTACGCCGCGCGGGCTATCACACGTGCCTCGCGGGCAAGATGCACTTCGTTGGCCCTGACCAGCTGCACGGCTTCGAAGAGCGGCTGACGACGGACGTCTACCCCGCCGATTTCGGCTGGACGCCCGATTACCGCAAGCCGGGGGAGCGGATCGACTGGTGGTATCACAATATGGGCAGCGTCACCGGCGCCGGTGTGGCGGAGATCACCAACCAGCTCGAATACGATGACGAGGTCGCCTACCACGCCACCCGCAAGGTCTACGATCTGGCGAGGGACCCGGGGCACCCGTGGTGCCTGACGGTCAGCTTCACCCACCCGCACGATCCGTACGTGGCGCGCAAGAAATACTGGGACCTTTACGCGGACTGCGATCACCTGCTGCCGGAGGTGCCCGCGCTCGACTACGCCGACCACGACCCGCATTCGCAGCGCATCTTCGACGCCAACGACTGGCGCAGTTACGACATCACCGAAGAGGATATTCGCCGGTCCCGCCGCGCCTATTTCGCCAATATCTCCTATCTCGACGACAAGATCGGCGAGGTGATGGAGGCGTTGGAGGGCACACGGCAGGAGGCGATCATCCTCTTCGTGTCCGACCACGGCGACATGCTGGGCGAGCGGGGGCTGTGGTTCAAGATGTCCTTCTACGAAGGCTCCGCCCGCGTGCCGCTGATGATCGCCGCGCCGCAAATGCCCGCGGGCCGGATTGAGGAGAACGTGTCGACCATCGACGTGTGCCCGACGCTCTGCGATGTCGCCGGCATCGACATGTCGGAGGTCGCACCGTGGACCCATGGCGAAAGCCTGCTACCGCTCGCAAACGGCCTGCGGCGGGAGACGCCCGTGCGCATGGAATACGCCGCGGAGGCATCGATTGCGCCGCTCGTCTGCACCCGGTCGGGGCCGTATAAATACATCGCCTGCCCGGCGGACCCGCCGATGCTGTTCGATCTGGCCACAGATCCGCACGAGCGGGTCAACCTGCTGGAGGGCGACCCAGACAGCACAGTGGCGCGCATGTTCGCCGAGGACACGGCGGAGTTCTGGGATCTGGATCAATTCGACGCCGACGTGCGCGCCAGCCAGGCCCGCCGCTGGGTCGTCTACGAGGCGCTGCGCCAGGGCGGCTATTACCCCTGGGACCACCAGCCGCTGCAAAAGGCGTCCGAGCGGTACATGCGCAATCACCTGGACCTGAACACACTCGAAGAACACGCCCGCTTTCCGCGAGGCGAATGAACGGACGCGGGGGGTTCCGGCGCTGCCCCACCCGCGCAAAGCCAGGCGCCAAGAGAACCGAGGGAACCATGCTCACATCAATCATCTCGTTCGGGGTGCTGCTGGCCTTTGCGCTGGTCATCTTCTGCGTCATCAAATGGTGGAACCTGCCGCTGACCGGCCCGCAGCCGGTGCCGCTGTTCACCTTCATCGCGATCCTTTTCACCTCCGGCCTTGACGTGGGGCTGATCATGTTCCCGCTGGCGTTTGACTTCCCGCTTTATGCGGACACGGCGGCGGAGCC
>JBCDFL010000141.1:0-8752 GCA_039178165.1 Pseudomonadota bacterium
GCCGTGCAGGCGCGCGCCTTCGAGCACCAGAAAACCGCGCAGCCGTTTGCCGCCGCGCGTTGCGTGTGCCATGGCCTGCACGACCGGCACATCGTCCAAGTCGCCGAGCACCTGGTCAAAGCGCGCCTGGATCAGCGCGCCCGCCTCGGCCATTTTGTCCGGTAACGTCACGGGTCGAGCGGCTTTGAACCTGTCGGCGCGCCGTTGGCGTCCAGCGTGATGGCGTGGACTTTCTCCTCGGCCTCTTTCAGCTTGGCCTCGCAGCGGGCTTTTAGCGCGGCGCCGCGTTCGTAGAGCGCGATGGACTCCTCCAGCGCAACGTCCCCGCGCTCCAGCTTGCCCAGCACTTGCTCAAGCTCCGCCATCGCTTGTTCGAAGCTCATCTCGTCCACGGGCGTTTGTGTCATGTCGCGGCTTTCTGCAATTCGATCACATGGGCCCGGGCGCAGGCGGCCAGGGCGTCCAAGTCATAGCCGCCTTCAAGCACCGATACCACCCGCCCTTGGCACAGGGTTCGTGCAAGGGCTGTGATCCGTTTGGTCAGCTTGGCATAGGTGGTCGGCGTCCAGCCCAGGTCAGCCAGCGGGTCGTCCTGGTGCGCGTCGAACCCGGCGGAGATGAATATGAGGTCAGGGGTATGCTGCGCGACCCTCCGCAGCGCTCTGTCCCAGACGGCCAGCGCCTCCACCTCGCCCGTGCCGACACCGAGAGGTAGGTTCAAGACCGTTCCGTGCGGCCCCGTATCGTCAGCCGCACCGCTATTCGGCCAGAGGGGCAACTGGTGTGAGGAGACGATTAAGCAGCGCGGATCGTCTTGCAGCAGAGCCTGAGTGCCGTTGCCATGATGCACGTCGAAGTCGAGCACGGCAACGCGCCGAGCCCCCCTTGACAGCGCATGTTTCGCGGCGATCGCGACGTTGCCGAAGATGCAAAAGCCCATGGGACGGGCGACTTCGGCGTGGTGGCCCGGGGGCCGCATGGCGACGAAGGCGTTTTTGCTGGTGCCGTCCAGTACCGCGTCCGTTGCGGCGATGGCGCCGCCGGCGGCACGCCAGATCGCCTCCGCTGAAGTCGGGGAGAGGAAGGTTTCGTTGTCCGTCTCCGGGTCGAGGCTGTGCCAGCCGGATGCGGGGACTTTAGCGCGGATGGTGCTCAAGTAGGATTGCGGGTGGCAGCGGAGGATGTGCGCGTCGTCCGCGACGGGGGCGTCCCTTGTGTCGAGGCCCAGGTCCGCAAGCGCGTTCAGCACTGCGGTGAGGCGCGCGGGCTGTTCGTGCACGTGGGGCGGCGTGGTGTGGTTGAGGGCGCTGGGATGGGTGAAGAGAAGTGTCATCGGTACGATAGTTTCCGCTCAGCCCAAAGCCTGCCGCGCGGGTGGAGTGGAACACGCCAGCCGCAGGGGGGGGCGGCAGGCGCGTCGGCCTCCTGCGGAGGCCTGTGGGCTAAGCGCATGAGGCGTCCAACAAGCTCAATCCGGCGCCAGCATGTACCCCTCGCCCCGCACGGTCTGCAGATAGCGGGGTTGCCTCGGATTGTCCTCGATCTTGCGGCGCAGCCGCGTGATCTGCACGTCCACCGCGCGCTCCTGCGCTTGGCCCCGGTCGCGGCCCAGATCCTCGACCAGCTTGGCGCGGGTGATGGCGGCGCCGGGCTGGGCGGAGAAGATCTTCATCAACTGCATCTCCGTCGCCGTCAGGCGCACCAGGTCGGTGCCGCGCCACATCTCGCCCCGGTCCATGTCATAGCGGATCTCGCCCATATGCAGCACTTTAGGCACGCCCGCGCCGCTGGGCGCCTCCGGCATACGCCGCAGGATGGCGGAGATGCGCAGCAGCAGCTCTTTGGGCTCGAACGGCTTGGGCAGGTAGTCGTCGGCGCCGGCCTCCAGCCCCTCGATCCGATTGCCCGTCTCGGCCTTCGCGGTCAGCAGCAGGATCGGGGTTGCCATACGGGTGCGCAGGTCACGGCAGAGGCTCAGGCCATCCTCGCCCGGCATCATCACGTCCAGCACGATCATGTCGAAGTCGAGCCCGCTCAGCACCCGTCGCGCATGTTCGGCGTCCCGCGCCGCAGTGACCAGAAAGCCGTTCCGCATCAGAAACTTCTTCAGCAGCGTGCGGATACGTTCATCGTCGTCGACGATCAGAAGGTGGGCGCCGGGTTGGCTCATAGGCTGTCCTTCAGGCGGGTGTAGGTGCGCTGCATGTCGCCGTCCATCATCGCCTCCAGCACGCGGCGAAAGCCGGCGACGGCCTCCGGGCCCGCGTTGCGATAGGCGTCGCGCATCCGCGCGCGCTGGGCGTTCGAGAGCCGCCCCTCCAGCGCGCGGCCAGCCTCGGTCAAAAACAGGTGCCGCTCGCGCTTGTCTGCAACGCCGACGCGGCTTTCGACCAGCCCGTCGGCGATCAGTGTCCGCAGCACGCGGTTGAGCGATTGCTTGGTCACACCCAGGATGTTCAGCAGGTTGTTCACAGTCGTGCCGGGCGCGCGCCCGATGAAGTGGATCGCCCGATGATGGGCGCGGCCATAGGCCATGTCCGACAGAATGCGGTCCGGGTCGGCGGTGAAGCCGCGATAGGCGAAGAACATCGCCTCGATCCCCTGGCGCAGCTGCTCGTCCGTCAGAAACAGCAAAGCCTCACCGCCGCTGCGCGTGCCGTCCTGCATGACACCTCCTACGTGGTACGGGCGCAGCATATGTCAGCCTTGTTGACATTCCAAGATCAAAGGCGTATCGAATCGCAGGTTTGGCGCAAGAAAATGTCCGCATCGGACGTAAGCGCGCAATGATTGCAAAGATGGAGGCTGGTTGTGGCTGGATATGACGATCGGGACGGTAAGATTTGGATGGACGGCCAGCTGGTCGATTGGCGCAGCGCGAATGTCCACATCCTGAGCCACGCGATGCACTACGCCTCTTCGGTGTTCGAGGGGGAGCGGGCCTATAACGGCAAGATCTTCCTCAGCCGCAAGCATTCGGAACGGCTGCATTTTTCCGCAGGCGAGTTGGATTTCCAGATCCCCTTTACGGTGGATGAGATCGAGGCCGCCAAGACCCAGGTGCTGGCCGCGAACGGCCTGACGGACGCTTATGTGCGGGCCGTGGCCTGGCGCGGCGCGGGCGAAGATATGGGTGTCGCGTCGGCGCGCAACCCGGTCCACCTGGCCATCGCGGCCTGGGAATGGGGCAGCTACTATGGGGATGCCAAGTTCAAGGGCGCAAAGATCGACATCGCTAAATGGAAGCGCCCCTCGCCCGAAACAATCCCAGTCCACGCTAAGGCCGCGGGCCTTTACATGATCTGCACCACGTCCAAGCACGCGGCGGAGGCGAAGGGATGCTCCGACGCGCTGTTCATGGATTACCGCGGCTACGTGGCCGAGTGCACCGGTGCCAACATCTTCTTCGTCAAGGACGGCGAGGTGCACACGCCCAAGGCGGATGTCTTTCTGAACGGCCTGACGCGTCAGGCGGTGATCGGGCGGCTGCAGGACAAGCAGATCAAGGTGCACGAGCGGGTCATCATGCCGGACGAGCTGGAGGGCTTCGAGCAATGCTGGCTGACTGGCACCGCCGCCGAGGTGACGCCCGTGGGCCAGATCGGAGACTACAACTTCGAAGTCGGCGCCCTGTGCCGGGATGTGGCGGAGGATTACGAGCGGCTCGTGCGCGCCTAAGCCGTGGACTACGCGGAGTTTGCCCGGGCGTGGGAGGCCGGTTGGAACTCTCACGACCTGGACCGCATCCTTGCGCATTACAGTGAGGACATCGTCTTTCGCTCGCAAAAGGCGATGCGCCTCGTGGGGATAGGCGAGGTCCGGGGCAAGACGGCGCTGCGGGACTATTGGTCCCGCGCGCTGGCGCAGCAGCCGGACCTGTCTTTCGTGGTGGTCGATGTCTTTGGCGGGCACGGCATGATGGTCATCACCTACCGCAACCACCGTGATGTCCTAGCCGCCGAAACCCTGCGGTTTGGCCCGGACGGTTTGGTGGTCGAGGCGTCGGCGTGTCATGCGGCCTGACCGGACAGGCATTCACAAAAGGGATTCACAAAGCGGGCGCTCCGTGCGACTCTGAAAGCCGGAGGTGCCCCCATGCCCACGAACATTTTTGAAGTGCGCGCCGTCTGGGATGATGAGGCCCAGGTCTGGATCACCGACAGCAATATCGTCGGGCTGCATGTGGAAGCGGAAACTCTGGAAGAGTTCGAGGCGCTGGTCTTCGAACACGCGCGCGACATGATCTTCGCCAATCATGTCTCCGATGAGGCCTTCGCAACGACGGCGCCCCGTGATCTGATTCCCGCCATCGTCCTGAAAGAACCCCGCGCCGCCTGATGCCGGACTGGTATCGGGATGTCACTCGGCTTCTCAGGACGCACCAATTCGAACAGGCGAAAGGTGGCAAGGGGTCGCATGAAAAGTGGGAAAGCGCGGTGCTAGGGCGTAAGGTCATCGTTCCGCGGAACCTCAAAAGCCGTCACACAGCGAATGCGATCCTTAAATCCGCTGGGATCGACAAGAAGCTCTGAACAGTCACTCTTGTCTCCGCTTATCGCGAAGAGGGCCCGAAGGGGCCGAGTGAGCGCACCCAGCCCCGCGCAGATCAATACAAAGCCACCGGGTTGATCATGGCTTGCACCGTCCCGCGGATGCGGGCTTGGCCGAGCACGAACATGAATTCGTTGACGCCGTCGCGTAGGACGGGGCCGGTGTTCATCGTTTCCAGAATGTAGATGCCGTTCTCCTTCAGCAGCGTGACGTGGCCATAAAAAATCTTGTCTCCGTCCGGTGCCGGGATCGGCTCCAGCCCCCAGGTGTCGGCACCCACGGCGAGGGGGTTGAGCGACGCGATCCAGACCGCCCCTTCATTGTTCAGCCCCGGCTCGGACGAGCCCCAGACCTGCGGCTCGCTCTCGAACTTGCCCTCGGTCCAGCCGGTGTGGAACAGGATCACGTCACCCTCGCGGAACTCGATCCCCTGCGCCTCGGCTGCGGCCTCGATCTCGGCCTGGCCGAAATGCTGGCCGGCCTCCATGGCCTCGACGCCGAAATGCGCGGCCATGTCGACGATTACGCCGCGACCCACCAGCGGCGGCACGGCGTGGGTGCCGAGCTTGGTGAGGCCGGTGATTGCGCTGATCTCTTTTTCGTCCAGGCAGTTATAGTACAGACCGCCCTCTCCAAGATGCCCCAGACCATCCAACTGGCTGCCGATGCCCACCCAGGTCTGGATGATGTCGTCGTTGTAATTCCCCTCGTAGCCGAAGGCGCTTAGCTTCTGGCCGCCTTGCTGGTTGGGCTGCACCACCTGCAGGTTCAGGCTGCGCGGCGGGAAGGCCGGCGTGCCGCTGTCGATCACGATGCCCAGCGGGCGCGAGATGCCGCGCTTGACCAGTTTGGCGGCCTCCATCGTGCGTTCGGGCGTGATCAAGTTGGCCGATCCGATCGTGTCGTCCGCACCCCATTTG
Source organism: Pseudomonadota bacterium (assembly GCA_039178165.1). Taxonomy (GTDB): domain Bacteria; phylum Pseudomonadota; class Alphaproteobacteria; order Rhodobacterales; family Rhodobacteraceae; genus JBCBCP01. Next base: position 5,472 of record JBCDFL010000141.1, read on the forward strand.
CTGGGCGCGCATTGGGCCGTTGCCATCCCTGCGCCGAGGCCAAGTGCGAGCGCACCGGCGAGCATCGTTTTCATCATTGTGAAGGTCCTCCCTACTCGCCCCGCATCAGGGCTTATGGTCAGCCTAACACAGAATCGATTTCTTGTGGGATTTGAATGACTTGTTATATTGTAACAGGTCTCAGGCCTTGGGATCGGTCACCTGCCGGGCCTTACCGCGCTCCAGCCCCAATTGCCGCTCGCGCCAGATGATCAGCGCGCCGCCCGCCACGACCAACGCCGCGCCGAAGGCCATTTGCAGCGTGACCCCTTCGCCGAAGACGACGTAGCCAATGGCGGCGGCAAAGATCAGCGAGGCATAGTCGAACGGCGCCAGCATCGACGCGGCGCCGTAGCGGTAGGACGAGGTCACAAGGATCTGCGCGATCCCGCCCAGAAGACCCGCGCCGATCAGCAGCGCCAGCGCCACGGCGCTGGGCCAGACCCAGCCGAAGGGCAGGGTCAGCAGCGACAACAGCGTCGCGGTGACGGAGAACCAGAAGACGATGGCGGAGGTGCTTTCTGTCCCGACCATGCTGCGGATGTGGATCTGCACCAGGCTGCGCAGCAGCGCCGCGCCCAGGATCATTAGCGCGCCAAGGCTGGCGCCCTGGGTCCAGTCGTCGGTGCCCAGAAGCGGCCAGACCACGACCATCACGCCGATCAGGCCGAGCGCAACGGCGGTCAGGCGGATCAGGCGAATGCGCTCGCCCAGCATCAACGCGGCCAGGATCACGGTGAAGATGGGCGTGGCGTAGCCGATGGCCGTGACCTCGGGCAGGGGCAGCAGACCTAGGCCCGCGAAGGTTAGCGCCATGGCCGAGGTGCCGAAAAGCCCGCGCCAGACATGGACCATCGGTTTGGCGGTGCGAAAGCCGGTCGAGAGCTCGCCGCGCTGCCACAACCAAAGCGCGATGATCGGCAGGGCAAAGAAGGAGCGGAAGAAGACCGCCTCCCCCGCGGGCACGTCGCGGACGGCGACCTTGATCATCGCGCCCATGACCATGAACAGGAACACCGCCGTCAGCTTGAGCGCGATGGCGCGGGACGGGCGGTGTTCGGTCATGGCGGAGGGCATTGCCCCGTGATGGGCTCCTCAGCGCCGAAGCGCAAGGCGTCAGGCGATGCGCGCCACGGCCAAGGGAACGTTGAACTTGCGGCACCAGACGTAGATTTCGTCGTAATCCGCAGCGCTCAGCGTCCGGGGCAGGCCGTAGAGCTGCGCGCCCGCGTTGCGGCGCAGCGCGCCCATATCCGTGGCCGGATCGAACGCGCCGCCCCGCCCCAGACCCATGCGCGGATCGGGCGCCCCGTCGAAGCGGAAATCGGCCTGCAGCGACACGCCCATATCGGTCAGCACCCCGCGGCCCGACGCGATGTGTCCGGTGCGGCCCTCGAACCGCCCCCATCGGCTGGCGGCCAGAGCGGGCGCGCCCAGCAGAGAGGCCGTTGCGGTGGCGAGGGAGGCGGTCAGGAAGGTGCGGCGGTGCATGGCGGTGTCTTTCGTGTTGGAACCAATCTCAGATGGGCGCACGACGCCACACATCCCAATCAGGCATTTGTACGAGGCCGTGCGAATTGTGTCAGTCCCGGCGCAGCGCCAGCCAGGTCCAAGTCACGCCCGCCGCGATGTTGCCCGCCTGGATCGACGCGGCGCCGCGCCGATGCTCCAGCCGCAGACCGGCGCGGGCTGCCGCCTCGATCTCCGCCTCTTCTGAGATGGGGAAGGCCGGCCGCTCGGGGTGGCCGGGGCCATGGCGCAAGGACATGAGCACCGCCCCGCCCGGCTCCGTCAGTTCCGCAAGCCTGAGCCACGCCGCCTCTCGCGTCTCTGGGGTGAGGTGATGCCAAAGGCCTGACAGCAGCAGCGCGTCAAAGGCGCCCTCTACGCGATCAAGGTCCGGCAGGCTGTCGTCGATCCAGCGCGGTTTGTCGCTCGCCCGCAGGTTCGGCACCGGATCGACCGCCGTGACGGCGCAACCCCGGTCGCACAGCCAATCTGCGAGCACCCCCGTGCCCGCACCGATGTCGAGCACCCGCACGCCAGCCGGCGGCAACAGATCAAGTACCGGGGCCAAGATCGCCTCCGCCGTCAGACCGGCCCAAGCGTCCTTCAGTTGCGCCGATGCGGCGCGGTAGCCGGGGACCGACGCGCTCAGCCGATCTGCCCGCGATTGGCGCCGATCTGGCCGCGGTGCAGCAGCAGGTGGTCGAGGATCACGCAGGCCATCATTGCCTCCCCCACCGGGACGGCGCGGATGCCGACGCAGGGATCGTGCCGGCCCTTGGTGATGATCTCTGTCTCTTCACCCGCCTTGGTGATCGTCTTGCGGGTCGTGAGGATGGACGAAGTCGGCTTGACCGCAAAGCGCACCACGATGTCCTGCCCGGTGGTGATCCCACCCAGCACACCGCCAGCGTGGTTGGAATTATAGACCGGCCCATCCGGCCCCATCGTGATCTCGTCCGCGTTGGCGTCTCCGGTCAGGGTCGCGGCGTCCATCCCTTCACCGATCTCCACACCTTTGACGGCATTGATGCTCATCATCGCGGCAGCCAGGTCGGTGTCGATCTTGCCGTAGATCGGCGCGCCGAGGCCCGCGGGCACGCCTCGGGCGACGACCTCGATCACCGCGCCGACGGAATTGCCCGATTTGCGCAGATCATCCAGGTAGGTCGCGAACGTCTCCGCCGCGGCGGCGTCGGGGGTCCAGAACGGGTTGCGATCCACCTCGTCCCAGTCGCGCGCTGTCGCCGCGTGGATGCCCATGCGGGTCATGTAGCCCTTGATTTCGATCCCAGGGGCCAGCTCCGCCAGCGCCGCGCGCGCCAGCCCGCCCGCCGCGACCCGCGCCGCGGTCTCCCGGGCAGAGGACCGCCCGCCGCCGCGGTAGTCGCGGATGCCGTATTTCTGGAAATAGGTGATGTCGGCGTGGCCCGGGCGAAACTTCTCCGCGATCTCGGAATAATCCTTCGACCGCTGGTCCGTGTTCTCGATCATCAGTTGCACCGGCGTGCCGGTCGTCACCCCCTCGAACGTGCCCGACAGGATGCGCACCGCGTCGGGCTCGCGCCGCTGGGTGGTGTATTTGCTGGTGCCCGGTTTGCGCTTGTCCAGCCAGCCCTGCAACGCCGCCTCGTCCACCGGAACGCCGGGCGGCACGCCATCCACCGTCGCCCCCAGGGCCGGCCCGTGGCTTTCCCCCCACGTGGTCACGCGAAAGAGATGTCCGAACGTGTTGA
>JBCDFL010000142.1:0-8709 GCA_039178165.1 Pseudomonadota bacterium
CAGCGCGACGATCATCGCGTCGACCTCCGGCGTCAGGGTCCACGCCACCCGGCTCAGCCCCCCGGCAGAGGTGTCGCCGGACACGCCCGCATTGATCAGCGTCACGTCCGCGCCGGCCGCGTCCAGCCAGCCTTGTAGCTGAGGGACAAATCCCTGCTCCTGCGGCAGGCCGAACCCTTGGGTCAAGGAATCCCCAAGGGCGGCGATTGTCACGGTGTCCGCCGCCAATGGGCTTGCAAAGCCCGCCAAGAGCAGGGCGATCGCCTTGTCGCGCATGATCCAGCCTCCATATGCAACCGTACCCACCATAAAGGCGCCCGTGCATGTCCGATCCAGTCCTATCCCTCGAAAATGCGGCCCTGGCGCTGGATGGCAATGCCGGGCGGGTGGAGATCCTGCACGGCATCACGATGCAAGTCGCCCGCGGCGAAACGGTCGGGCTGATCGGCCCGTCCGGTTCCGGCAAGTCGTCGCTGCTGATGCTGATGGGCGGGCTGGAGCGGGCGACGGGAGGCACGGTGACCGCTTTGGGCCAGGACCTGACGGCGATGAACGAAGACGCGCTGGCGCGCTTTCGCCGCGACCATATGGGGGTCGTCTTCCAGAGCTTTCACCTCATCCCCACCATGACCGCGCTGGAGAATGTCGCCACACCGCTGGAGCTGGCGGGCGTGCGGGATGCCTACGACCGCGCGGCGGCGGAGCTTGAGGCTGTGGGCCTGAGCCACCGCACGGGGCACTACCCCAGCCAGATGTCGGGGGGCGAGCAGCAGCGCGTGGCCCTCGCGCGCGCCGCCGTGGCGCGCCCCGCAATCCTTCTGGCGGATGAGCCGACGGGGAACCTCGACGGGACGAACGGGCAGGCGATCATGGACCTGCTCTTTGGCCTGCGCGACCGGCACGGGGCAACGCTGGTGCTGGTGACACATGCGGCGGAGCTGGCGCAGCGGTGCGACCGCGTGATCCGGCTGGAGGATGGCCAAATCGCAGCGCCGGCGCGGGCTGCCGCGGAATGAGCCTGGCCGTCTCCGCCCGCTTTGCCGCGCGCGAATTACGCGGCGGGCTGAAGGGATTTCGCATCTTCCTCGCATGCCTGGCCCTGGGTGTGGCCGCCATCGCCGCCGTCGGCTCCGTCCGGTCGGGGATCGAGGCGGGTCTAGAGCGGGAAGGCGCCGCATTGCTGGGCGGCGATGCCGAACTCGACTTTACCTACCGCTTCGCCACGGACAAGGAGCGCGCCTGGATGGAGGGCATCGCGACCGAGGTGTCGGAGATCGCCGATTTCCGCTCCATGGCCGTCGTAGACCGAGGGGGAGAGGCCGAGCGCGGCCTGACACAGGTCAAAGCGGTCGATGACGCCTACCCGCTTGTCGGCACCGTCGGGCTAAAGCCGCCGCTGCCTTTGGCAGACGCCCTCGCCGGGGACGATCTGCCCGGCGCGGTGATGGAGCGTGTGCTGATCGACCGGCTGGGCCTCGCCGTCGGCGACACGTTCCGCCTGGGCACGCAGGATTTCCGCCTCACCGCGGTATTGGTTCGCGAGCCCGACACCGCCGCGGGCGGCTTTGGCCTTGGCCCGCGCACCATCGTCCGGACCGAGGCGCTGGCGAACGCGTCCCTGCTCGCACCCGGCACGCTGTACAATTCCAAATACCGCCTGACCCTTCCGCCTGGCACCGACCTTGCCGCGCTCGAGGCCGAAGCCGAAACACAATTCGCCGAGGCCGGGATGCGCTGGACCGACGCGCGAAACGGCGCGCCCGGCGTCGCGCAATTCGTGGACCGGCTGGGCGCTTTCCTGATCCTCGTGGGCCTGTCGGGCCTCGCCGTGGGCGGCGTGGGCGTATCGGCAGCGGTGCGCAGCTATCTGGCGGGCAAAACCTCCGTCATCGCGACCCTTCGGACGCTGGGGGCGGAGCGGGGCGTGATCTTCCAGACCTATTTCCTTCAAATCGGTGCGCTGTCCCTCGTCGGCATCGCCCTCGGCCTGGCCCTCGGCACGCTTGCGCCCATCGCTTTCGCACCGATCATCGAGGCGCGGCTACCCATCCCGGCGGCCTTTGCCGTCTACCCCGCCCCGCTGATCGAGGCGGCGATTTACGGTCTGCTCACCGCCTTCATCTTCACCCTCTGGCCCCTCGCCCGGGCCGAAGAGGTCCGCGCCGCGACCCTTTTCCGCGATGCGCTGGGTAAGGCCCGCGCTCTGCCCGCGCCCCGTTACCTTGCCGCGACGGCCTTTGCAGTTGGGGTGCTGATCACCGTCGCCGCGCTCTTTTCCGGCACCTGGATGCTGACCCTCTGGACCGCGGGCGGGATCGCCGGGGCGCTCGCGCTTCTGGTCTTGGCCGCGCTTGGCATCCGGGTTTTGGCGCGCTGGCTGGCCCCGCGCACCCGGGGGCGCGCGACGATCCGCTGGGCCCTGGCGGCGATTTCCGGCCCGCGCGAGGGCGCGGCATCCGTGGTGCTGTCGCTGGGTCTGGGCCTGTCGGTCCTCGCCGCAGTCGGCCAGATCGACGGCAATCTGCGCACGGCTATTTCCGGCAACCTGCCGGAGGTCGCGCCCTCCTACTTCTTCGTCGACATCCAGCCCTCGCAGATGGAGGGTTTCACTGAACGCCTTTCCGGCGATAGCCAGGTTAGCCGTGTCGACAGCGCGCCGATGCTGCGCGGGATCATCACCCAGATCAACGGGCAGCCGGCGCGCGACGTCGCTGGTGATCACTGGGTACTCCAAGGCGACCGCGGCGTCACGTATTCCGCCCTGCCGGGCGAGCAGACCACCATCACCGCGGGTGAATGGTGGGCCGAAGACTACACAGGCCCGCCCCAGATCAGCTTCGCCGCCGAGGAGGCTGCCGAAATGGGTCTTTCCCTTGGCGACACGATGACCATCAACATCCTGGGCCGCGACATTACCGGCACGCTGACCTCTTTCCGGGAGGTCGATTTTTCCACCGCCGGGATCGGCTTCATCCTGTCGATGAACCCCGCCGCCCTGCAAGGGGCGCCGCACAGCTTCATCTCCACCGTCTACGCCGAGGAAGACGCCGAGGCGCAGATCCTCCGCGACCTGGCCGAGGCCTATCCCAACATCACCGCCATCCGCGTGCGCGACGCCATCGACCGCGTGTCGGATGTGCTGGCCGGCCTCGCCGCCGCCACGTCCTACGGCGCCGCGGCGACGCTGCTGACGGGCTTTCTGGTGCTCATCGGCGCAGCCGCCGCCGGTGCCCGCGCCCGCACCTACGAGGCGGCGGTTCTCAAGACGCTCGGCGCCTCCCGCCGCAGCATCCTGGCCAGCTTTGCCTGGCGGGCGGCACTTCTGGGCTTTGCCGCGGGGCTGGTCGCATTGGCCGCAGGGATTTTGGGCGGCTGGGCGGTTAGTCGTTTCATCATGGAGACGGAGTATTCCGTCATCTGGCCGTCCGCTTTGGCCATCATCGTGGGCGGCATCGCCGCCACGTTGCTGGCCGGGCTCGCCTTTGCCTGGGGGCCGCTGGCGGCCCGGCCCGCGCAGGTGCTGCGGGCCCGCGAATAAGACAGGAGACGACCCATGGCGGACCAACTGCCGATATCCATCCCCGCGCCGATCAGTCGCGCGCAGCAAACCGCCATCCTCAACCTCACCCGCCGCGCCGCCCGGGCGGAGATTTTGCCCCGCTTCCGCAAGCTGGACGCGAGCGACATCAGCGCCAAGACAAGCCCCACGGACCTCGTTACCGCCGCCGACACTGCCGCAGAGGCGATGATCGCCCGCGGCCTGCAAATTGCCTTCCCTTCCGCCCTCGTGATTGGAGAGGAGGCCGCCGCCAGAGACCCCGCCATACTGGACGGTATCGCGGAGGCAGAGCTGTGCATTTTGATCGATCCGGTCGACGGCACCTGGAACTTTGCGAACGGCCTGCCGGTCTTCGGCACTATGATCGCTGCCTGCCGCTTTGGCTGGCCCGTCTGGGGCATGATCTACGACCCGATGGGCGATGACGCCTATATCGCCGCGCAGGACGCACCGGCCATGGCCGGGCGGCGGACGCTGCGGACAGCGGCGGAAAAGCCGCTGAACCAGATGATCGGCTACATGCACCTCGGGCTGATGCCTCAGGCCGACCGCGCGTTGGCGTCCGCCCGCCTGCCGCGCTTCGCCTTTGTCACGAACCTGCGCTGCTCGGCCCACGAATACCGGCTGCTGGCCCAGGGCGCGGTGGATTTCGTGCTGTCCGGCAAGATGACCCCATGGGACCATGCCGCCGGCGTGCTGCTGTGCCAGCGGGCGGGCGGTCATGCGGCGATGCTGGACGGATCGGACTACACCGCCGCGCTGCCCGACAGCTACCTGCTCAGCGCCTCGTCCAAGGCGGTCTGGGACGCGGTCGCATCGCAAATGCAGGACCTCTTGAGCGACGAATGACCCCCTACTTCTTCGGCTACGGCAGCTTGGTCAACGTGGCCACACACAGCTATCCGAACGCCCAGCCTGCCCAGCTGACCGGCTGGCGCCGGGCCTGGGTACGCTCGCGCCACCGCGCCGACGTCGTCTTCCTCACCGCTGTGCCCGAGCCTAGCGCGCAGATCGACGGCTTGATCGCCGCGGTGCCCGGCGGCGATTGGGCAGCCCTCGACGCGCGGGAGGCCGGGTACGCCCGCCACGCGGCGCAGACGGATCCCGCACCCGGCGAGGTCTCCGTCTACGCCGTCGATCCGGCAGATTGGGTCCCGCAGGGCGATCACGTGATCCTGCGCAGCTACCTCGACGTGGTGATGCAGGGCTTCTTGCACGTGTTTGGATCGGACGGGGCCGCTCAGTTCGTGCGCACCACGGACGGCTGGGATATCCCTATCCGCGACGACCGCGCGGCGCCTATCTATCCGCGCGCGCAGGTCCTGACCGCAGAAGAAACGGCGCTGGTCGACGCGCTCCTGCGCGAGATGCGCTAGCGCCGCAGGTTCAAAAGCGCGTGCAGGCGGCCCTGGCGCTCGAATGGGCCGCGCTGGGGCGCGGGCCCGCCCGCCGCAATCACGCGCCGCGCCAGCACCCAGGCGATTACGCCGAAGATGACGCCCGACATCGCCTGGCCGATCAAGACACCCTCGGCCCCGGCCCAAGCCGCGCCCAGCCAGACCGCTGGGATCATCGCAAGCGTGTTGCGCCCCCAATTCATCCAGGTCGAATAGAACGGGTGGCCCAGGTTGTTGAAGGCCGCGTTACTGACGAACAGCACGCCCTGAAAGAAGAAGAGCAGCGCCAGGGGACCGCAGAACAGGTAGAGCATGCCGCGCATCCCCTCGCTCGCGTCAAAGAGGCTCGCCAAAGGCGCGCGCAGCACGAAGAGGGTCGCGGAGATCAGGACAATCACCAGCGCAGTAAAATACAGCGCGGCGTTGTACCCCCTCTGCACCCGGTCAAAATCACGCGCGCCGAAATTCTGCCCAATGATCGGGCCGACCGCACCGGACAGCGCGTAGATGATGCCGAAACTGACGGGGGCCAGCCGCGCGATGATGGCCATCGCGGCCACTGCCTCCTCCCCGTACTGGGCCATGGCGCGGGTGACGATGGCTTGGCCAACGGGCGTGGCGAGCTGCGTCAGGATAGCCGGAAACGCGATGGTCAGGATCGGCCGAAAGTCCCGCCCGAGGCCAGCGCGGTCGGGCCGCTGCAACCCGCCGTGGTGGCGCAGGATGGGAAGCAGCGCCGTCGCCGCAATCGTCGCCCGCGCCGCGACTGAGGCCAGCGCCGCGCCGGTCAGCTCCAGATCCAGACCGAAGATCAGGATCGGGTCGAGCACCGCATTCACGAGGCCCCCATAAATCGTGGCCATCATCGCCCGGCGCGCATCCCCGTGGGCGCGCAGGATCGCGCCGCCCATCATACCGATCAGCAGCAGCGGCAGCGACGGGATCACGATCCGCAGGTATTGCCCGGCCAGCGTCGCCGTCTGCCCCTCCGCCCCCAGCAGGCGCACCAGCGGGTCGACCGACAGCCAGACCGCCAGCGCGAACAGGGCCCCAAAGAGGATGCCGTAGACCAAGCCATGCGAGGTGCGCGCCCGGGCGAGGTCAGCCTCCCCCGCCCCTAAGGCGCGGGCGACCAACGCGCCGACGGCAATCGCCATGCCGATGCTGAACGAGGTGGTGAAGAACAGGATCGCACCGGCGTAGCCGACCGCGGCGGCCAACTCCGCCTTTCCGAGCATGGAGATGAACACCATGTCCAGGAAATCGACGGCGAAGACCGCCATCAATCCCACACTCGCCGTGAGCGACATGACGGAAACATGCCGGAAGAGCGATCCGCTCAGGAATTTGGCCGGTGCCTCAGCCAAAGCAGCCGGGTGCCACGCGGCACATCACGCGGCACTCTTCACGGCCTGCAGCAGCGGCATGAGGGCCGCCATGTCCGGCCCATGGGCCTGGCCGGTCAGCGCCTTGCGCAGCGGCATGAAAAGCCCGCGGCCCTTGCGCCCGGTGGCCGCCTTGACCGCGCCGGTCCACGCGCCCCACGTCTCCGGGCCCCAGGGGCGGGCGGGCAGGAGGGCCATGGCCTCCGCCACGAAATCGGCGTCTTCCGCGTCGATCACCGGCTCTGCGCCGTTCTGCATCAGGTCCCACCAGGGGGCAAGATCGTGCAGAGTCTCGATATTCTCCCGCGTCACGGCCCAGAACTGCCCGCGCTGCTCCGCCGGCACGCCCAGCGCCGCGATCTTGTCTTCGACCGCCGCCAAGTCCTGCGCCGCCAGATACTTGCCGGTGAGGGGATAAAGGTCCGCCACATCGAACTTCGTCGGCGTGTTGCCAAACTTGCCGACGTCGAAGCCGTCCAGAAGCGCGTCCATCTCCAGACACAGTTCCACCGGGTCGGAAGAGCCGAGCCGGGCCAAAAGGCTGAGCAGCGCCATGGGCTCAACGCCGCCCTCGCGCAGGTCACGCAGCGCCAGCGTGCCCAGACGTTTCGACAGCGCCTCGCCCTGCGGGCCGGTCAGCAGCGAATGGTGGGCAAAGCGCGGCGCGGCGTGGCCCAGCGCGGCCATAATCTGGATCTGCGTGGCGGTGTTGGTCACGTGATCGGACCCGCGCACCACGTCGGTCACGCCCATCTCCGTGTCATCGACGACCGACGCGAGGGTGTAGAGGACCTGACCATCGCCGCGGATGAGCACCGGGTCGGACACGCTCGCCGCGTCGATGCTCACATCGCCCAGGATGCCGTCGGTCCACTCGATCCGCTCCAGATCCAGCTTGAACCGCCAGACGCCGTTCCCGCGCTCTGCGCGAAGGGCGTCACGGTCCGCGTCGCTCAGCGCCAGGGCCGCGCGGTCATAGACCGGCGGTTTGCCCATGTTGAGCTGCTTTTTCCGCTTCAGGTCCAGCTCCGTCGGGGTCTCGAACGCCTCATAAAACCGGCCGGCGGCGCGCAGCGCATCGGCGGCCGCGGCGTAGCGGTCGAGTCGCGCGGATTGCCGCTCCACCCGGTCCCACTGAAGGCCCAGCCACTCGAGATCGCGTTTGATCCCGTCCACGTATTCTTCCTTGGACCGCTCCGGATCAGTGTCGTCGATACGCAGGATGAACGTGCCACCCGCCTTGCGCGCGATCAGGTAGTTCATCAGCGCCGTGCGCAGATTGCCGACATGCAGATGGCCCGTGGGCGAGGGCGCGAAACGGGTCGTGGTCATGAGCCTCTCCGAAATTGCACGGCCCGCTTGTCACAGGGGCCGCGTGAAGTCCAGTTAGGCCAAGGTGCGCGATGCGTCGAGGGTCAGGGCCCGCTTGCGCCCGGCGGTCTTCATCCGCGAACAGGTGCCTGCAAATCGGTGCACAGATGACGCAGGGGCACGACGGGCTAGGTCCTGGCATGTCACGACATGAAAGGACGCGTCACATGACCCTCTCCTCGCCCAAGATCACCCGCCGTGCCGCGCTGGCCGCTGGCGCCGCCCTGCCGCTGGCCGCCGGTCTTGCGGGTCCGGCCCGCGCCGCCGCCCTGATGATGGAGCCGGGCATGTCCCCGTTCATGCGCGTTCGGCTGGGCAGCTTCGATGTGACGACCCTGCTGGCGGGCACCGCGACGCGGCCCGACCCGCAGACGATCTTTGGCATGAATGTGGACGCGGAGACCTTTGCCGAAGTGTCCGCGGCCAACAATTTGCCGACCAATGCCGCGCAATTCTTCTTCACGCCTACGGTCGTCAACACCGGCGCGCAGCTGGTGCTGTTCGATACCGGCCTGAGCGGGCCGGGCACCGTCGCGGCGCTGGAGGCAGCAGGCTACACCGCGGATCAGGTCGACGTGGTCGTCCTGACCCACATGCACGGCGATCATATCGGCGGGCTGATGACCGATGGCGCCGCGACCTTCCCCAACGCGGCTTACGTCACGGGCCGGGCAGAGTTCGACGGCTGGACCGGCGGGCAGAACGAAGGCTTCAACAGCATGGTGGCGCCCTTGGCCGAGCGGATGACGTTCCTCGAGGATGGCGGCAGCGCTGCGCCTGGCCTCACCGCGATGGCCGCCTTTGGGCACACGCCGGGGCACATGGCGTATATGGTCGAATCGGACGGCCAGCGCATGGTCCTGGGCGCCGATTTCGCCAATCACTACGTGTGGTCACTGGCCTACCCGGATTGGGAGGTCCGTTTCGACATGGATAAAGAGGTCGCGGCGGCGACGCGCCGGCGGCTGCTGGATATGATGGCGGTCGATCAGGTGCC
>JBCDFL010000143.1:0-8591 GCA_039178165.1 Pseudomonadota bacterium
CTGGATATCGGCGGCGGCACGGGCGCCTTTCTGCGAGCCGTTGGCGCCGCGCATCCGGCCATCGATTTGCACCTTTTCGATTTGCCCGCCGTGGTGCCCGACGCGGGCGCTGCCTTTGCGCAGGCTGGCATTGCCGCCCAGGTCCATGCCGGCTCGTTCAGGGACGATCCACTGCCGGCTGTGGGAGCGGACGCGATTTCCCTCATCCGGGTGCTCTACGATCATTCGGACGACACGGTGACCGCGCTGCTGGCCAAGGTTTTTGCCGCCCTGCCGCCGGGCGGCCGCCTGATCGTGTCCGAGCCGATGGCGGGCGGCGCAAGGCCGGAGCGGGCGGGCGATGTCTACTTCGCGTTCTACACAATGGCGATGCAGACCGGGCGCGCCCGCTCCGCCGCGCGCATCGGCGAGATGTGCCGCGCCGCCGGTTTTACCGACATCCGCAGCCCGCGCCCCGCGCGCGCCTACGTCACCCGGACCTTGGCGGCGCGCAAGCCGGATTGACAGCCGCCGCTGGATGAATGTGTCTATTTGCATTGACACTATTGCCTGTCTATCTAGAATGACAGTGCGACATACTGCCCAGACAAGAGCCAGGTTGGATTCGGTCGGGGCAACACGAAGACCACTCGGAGGCATTGCCTTGAACACCGCCGCCATCTTGCTGAAAGGTCCTAAAGACCTTGAGATCGGCACCCTTGCGCTGACCGCGCCGGGGCCCACGGATGTCGTGGTGGACGTGGCGCATTCCGGAATCTCGACCGGCACCGAAAAACTGTTTTGGTCCGGTGACATGCCCCCCTTCCCGGGCATGGGCTATCCGCTGGTTCCCGGCTACGAGGCCGCGGGCGAAGTGGTCGAGGCTGGCGCGCTGACGGGCCTGAAGCCTGGCGACCGCGTCTTCGTGCCCGGCGCCAATTGTTTCGACGGGGCGTTCGGTCTCTTTGGCGGCGCGGCGGCGCGTCTGATCAGTGATTCCGAACGGGTTGTGAAGATCGACCCGGGATTCGGCCCCGAAGGCGCTTTGCTGGCCCTGGCCGCCACGGCCCGCCACGCAATGGCGGGCCTCAACAAGGCCGTGCCGGACCTTATCGTGGGCCATGGCACCTTGGGCCGTCTGCTGGCCCGTCTGACCATCGCCGCCGGCGCGCCCGCGCCCACGGTTTGGGAAATCGACCCGGCCCGCCGCGACGGCGCGGTGGGCTACGAAGTGATTGATCCTGCCGATGATGACCGCCGCGACTACCGCTCGATCTACGACGCATCGGGCACCGGCAATGTCCTCAACGACCTTGTCGGCCGCATCCAAAAGGGCGGAGAGATCGTGCTCGCCGGCTTCTATTCCGCGCCGCTCAGCTTTGCCTTCCCGCCCGCTTTCATGAAAGAGGCGCGGTTCCGCGTCGCTGCGGAATGGACCCGCGACGATCTGATGGCGACCCGCGCCTTGGTCGAATCCGGGGTGCTCAGCCTCGACGGCCTCATCACTCACACAGCTCAGGCCGCAAACGCGCGGGAGGCGTATGAACGCGCCTTCACCGACGGTGCGTGCCTGAAAATGATCCTCAACTGGGAGCGTCCCGCGTGAAAGACGAAGTGCCAAACCTCAAGGATTTCTCCGACCGCCTCCGCGAGGAAGCGAACGAGGATCTGGCGGATGTCGTCACCGAAGAACCGACCTCCAAGACGCAGATCATCGCGATCTATGGCAAGGGCGGGATCGGCAAATCGTTCACGCTCGCCAATCTCAGCCACATGATGGCTGAACAGGGCAAACGCGTCCTGCTGATCGGCTGCGATCCCAAATCCGACACGACGAGCCTGCTGTTCGGCGGCAAGGCGTGCCCGACGATTATCGAGACCTCGACCCGCAAGAAGCTCGCGGGCGAAGAGGTGAAAATCGGCGATGTCTGTTTCAAGCGCGGCGGTGTTTTCGCGATGGAGCTGGGCGGGCCGGAAGTGGGCCGCGGCTGCGGCGGCCGGGGGATCATTCATGGCTTCGAACTTCTGGAAAAGCTCGGCTTCCACGATTGGGATTTTGACTATGTGCTCCTGGATTTTCTCGGAGATGTGGTCTGCGGCGGTTTCGGTCTGCCCATCGCGCGGGATATGGCTCAAAAAGTGATCCTGGTCGGGTCCAACGACCTGCAATCGCTGTACGTGGCGAACAACGTCTGCTCCGCGGTGGAGTATTTCCGCAAGCTGGGCGGCAATGTCGGCGTCGCAGGGCTCGTCATCAACAAAGATGACGGCTCGGGCGAGGCGCAGGCCTTTGCCAAGGCAGTAGATATCCCCGTTCTCGCCTCGATCCCGCAGGACGACGATCTGCGCAAGAAATCCGCCAATTACCAGATCGTCGGCACGGCGGAATCCCAGTGGGGCGCCCTGTTCGCCGAGCTCGGGATGAATGTTGCTGACGCGCCGCCGCTGCGCCCCACGCCATTGTCCCAGGACGGTCTGCTGGAGCTGTTCGACGGGTCCGACACCGGCGCAGGCATCGTGCTGGAGCCGGCCACCGATATGGACATGCGCGGCAAGAACGCCGAGCCGAAACCGTCGCTGGAGGTCATCTACGACGATGCATGATCGCGGCGATCATACGCGCGAAGGCTACGAAGTCGGCTACGACGAGTCGGGTAATGTGGAGGTCATCGCCGCCGCGCCCGCCGAGGTGCCGGAGGCTACAGATGGCCTTGGCTGTCACTCCGGTTCGGAGATGAAAAAGGCGGCGGAGCGGGCCAATCCCGAGCTGCTAAAGCAATTCGCCGCGGACTACCCCCAGGGCCCACACGACAAGCCGCAAAGCATGTGTCCCGCCTTCGGCTCTCTGCGCGTCGGTTTGCGGATGCGCCGGACGGCCACTGTGCTGAGCGGATCGGCGTGCTGCGTTTATGGCTTGACCTTCGTGTCCCACTTCTACGGCGCGCGCCGTAGCGTCGGCTACGTGCCGTTCAATTCCGAAACGCTCGTCACCGGCAAGCTGTTCGAGGACATCCGCGACAGCGTGCATGAACTGGCCGACCCCGACCGTTTCGACGCCATCGTCGTGACGAACCTCTGCGTGCCGACCGCGTCCGGCGTGCCGCTGCGGCTTCTGCCGAACGAGATCAATGGCGTGCGTATCGTCGGCATCGACGTGCCGGGCTTTGGCATTCCCACCCACGCGGAGGCCAAGGACGTTCTGGCCGGCGCAATGCTGAACTACGCCCGCCAAGAGGTCGAAGCCGGCCCCGTGGCCGCGCCCGCCGCCGGCCAGTCGGACCGCCCGACCGTCGCTTTGCTGGGTGAGATGTTTCCCGCCGATCCCATGATGATCGGTGCGATGCTGGCGCCCCTGGGCCTGGCTGCCGGGCCTGTCGTGCCCTGCCGCGAATGGCGCGAGCTGTACGCCGCGCTGGGCGCATCCGTCGTCGCCGCGATCCATCCGTTCTACACCGCCTCGGTCCGCGAATTCGAAGCGGCGGGCCGCCCGATTGTCGGCAGCGCGCCCGTGGGCCGCGACGGCACCGCCGCCTGGTTGCGCGCGATTGGCGAGGCCCATGGCTGCGCCGAGGCGCAGATCGCCGCCGCGCAAAACGCCTTCCTGCCCGCGGTGGAGGACGCCATCCTGGGCGCGCCCATCGACGGGACGATCACGTTGTCGGGCTACGAAGGCTCGGAGCTGCTCGTCGCGCGTCTGCTGATCGAAAGCGGCGCCAAGGTGCCTTACGTCGGGACCGCCTGTCCGCGCACGCCCTGGAATGCCGAGGATCAAGCGTGGCTCGAAGACAAGGGCGTCACGGTGCAATACCGCGCCTCGCTCGAGGACGATTGCGCCGCGATGGAGGCGTTCCAACCCGACCTCGCCATCGGCACGACGCCGGTCGTGCAAAAGGCGAAGGAGCTGGGCATTCCCGGCCTCTACTTCACCAATCTGATCTCTGCCCGGCCCTTGATGGGTCCGGCGGGCGCCGGGTCCTTGGCGCAGGTCGTGAATGCGGCCATCGGCAACAAGGACCGGATGGACCGGATGAAAGCGTTCTTCGACGGCGTCGGCGCGGGTGACACGGCGGGCGTCTGGGAAGGCGCGCCCAACCTGCGCCCCGACTTCCGCGCTCTGAACCAGAAGAAGCTGGAAAAGCAGGCGCGTGCGGCGAAGGCCGCGGAGATGATTTGATGCGTGCCTTTAACCATAAGTCGCTCAGCGTCAAAGCGGAGGCATTTTGTCCGGTGGGAACCACCGGACAGCGCCCGTCCGCCCCCCCGGGCGGGCGCGTCACGCCCACCCGGGGGGGCGCGCTGTCCTCTGCTATAGGCGGAGGCGCCCCATGCTGATCCAAGATCACGACCGGGCCGGCGGCTATTGGGGTGCTGTCTACGCGTTCTGCGGTGTCAAAGGCCTGCAGGTCGTCATCGACGGCCCCGTGGGGTGCGAAAACCTGCCGGTGACCTCCGTCCTGCACTACACCGACGCGCTGCCGCCGCACGAGCTGCCGATCGTGACCACGGGCCTGGGCGAGGAAGAGCTCGGCCGCGACGGAACCGAAGGCGCGATGAAGCGCGCCTGGGGCACGCTGGATCCGGCGCTGCCGGCGGTCGTGGTCACAGGCTCGATCGCCGAGATGATCGGCGGGGGCGTGACCCCCCAAGGCACGAATATTCAAAGATTCCTGCCGCGCACCATTGATGAGGATCAGTGGGAAGCGGCGGATCGCGCGATGACCTGGCTCTTTACCGAATTCGGTATGACCAAGGGCCGGATGCCGCGCGAGAAGAAACGCGAGGAAGGTGCGCGTCCTCGCGTTAACATCCTCGGCCCGATGTACGGCACGTTCAACATGCCGTCCGATCTGGCCGAGATCCGCAGACTGGTCGAGGGGATCGGCTGCGAGGTCAACATGGTGATGCCCATGGGGACACACCTGGCTGACATGCGTAATTTGGTGAATGCGGATGTGAACATCTGCATGTACCGCGAGTTCGGTCGCGGGCTGTGCGAGCTTCTTGCCAAGCCGTATTTGCAAGCACCGATAGGGGTCGAGAGCACGACCAGCTTCCTGCGCGCACTGGGGAAGTTGGTTGGCCTCGACCCCGACCCTTTCATCGAGCAAGAGAAACACTCGACGCTCAAACCCGTCTGGGATCTGTGGCGCTCAGTAACGCAGGATTTCTTTGCGACCGCCAGCTTCGGCATCGTCGCGAACGAGACCTACACCCGCGGCATCCGCCTGTTCCTGGAGGACGATATGGGCCTGCCCTGCGGCTTTGCCGTGGCGCGGGTGGCCGGATCGAAGACGAACAACGAAGAGGTCCGCGCGCTGATGGCGCAAAAGCGGCCCCTCGTCGTGTTCGGGTCGATCAACGAAAAGATGTACCTAGCCGAGCTGAAGGGCGGACACGGGCCTGCGCCGGCCTTCATTCCCGCGTCCTTCCCCGGTGCCGCGATCCGGCGGCATACCGGCACGCCGATGATGGGCTATGCCGGGGCGACCTATCTGATCCAGGAGGTCTGCAACGGCCTGTTCGATGCCCTTTTCCACATCCTCCCTCTGGGGACGGAGATGGACAAGGCCGAGGCGACGCCGACCAATCTGCGCCGCGATTTCCCCTGGGACGCGGACGCGCAAGCCATGCTCGACCGGCTGGTCGCACAGCACCCCATTTTGACCCGGATTTCAGCTGCTAAGACGCTGCGCGACGCCGCCGAGGCCGCCGCACTGGCGCAAGGCGACGAGCGGGTCGTGATCGAAACTGTCAAATCGCTCGACCCGGCCATGGCCGGCGCGGCGGGATAGGGAGGACCCGATGACGGACATGACCACAGACACCCAAACCGCCGCCCCGCGCCGCAAGACCGGGCAGACGGAATACGTGATCTACTTCGCTATCATATTCGCCGCGACGCTGCCGCTGGCTTGCTTGACCTGGGCGCTGGCCGCGATCCGCTCGCGCAGCTTCACCGACAAGGGCCCCATGGCCCGCGCCTGGACCCAAGCGCGGATCATCACGCCCATGATTTTTTCGGCGTGATCCACACGCCGACATACCGAGATTCCCAGCAATGTGCGCCTGCTGAGAAGCAAGACTGGCTGCCCGGCAACGGGTGGGCAGAGCCCGGAGGGGATGACCCCCAAAGGACCCGGCCGCGGGGTGCGCGGCGTCAGCATATCAATCCGGAGGATTACTATGGCTGATACACACCTGTCTTTCACAGGTCTCACCGACGAGCAGGCGCAGGAACTGCATTCGGTCTATATGAGCGGGCTCTGGCTGTTCAGCGCAGTCGCCATCGTCGCTCACCTGGCCGTCTTCATCTGGCGCCCCTGGTTCTGAGGAAGGGATAAAACATGGCAAAGTTCTACAAGATCTGGCTCATCTTCGATCCCCGCCGCGTGTTCGTCGCGCAAGGCGTGTTCCTCTTCCTGCTGGCAGCGATGATTCACCTCGTCCTGCTCAGCACGGGAGCCGAAGGCTTCAACTGGTTCGAATTGGCGGCGCAGGAACGCGCGGCACAATAAGCCCGGCTTTGAAGTCAAAGACATCGCTGCGGGCGGGGCGACAGTGCGCCCTCGCCTGCCCGCAGCAAATCAACATTCATAAGGACGGCTGACGACCCAATTCGGGGCGGGCTGCCGCCCATCGCGGAGAGTTTCATCAGATGGCTGTGCTATCGTTTGAACGAAAGTATCGCGTCCGCGGAGGGACGCTGATCGGCGGTGATTTGTTCGATTTCTGGGTGGGGCCCTTCTATGTGGGCTTCTTCGGGGTCACGACCGCCTTCTTTGCCCTTCTGGGCACCGTGCTGATCTTCTGGGGCGCATCCCAACAAGGCACGTTCAATCCCTGGCTCATCAACATCGCGCCGCCCGACCTCAGCTACGGTTTGGGCCTTGCGCCGCTCATGGAAGGCGGCCTGTGGCAGATCATCACGATCTGTGCGACCGGCGCCTTCGTCAGCTGGGCGCTGCGCGAGGTGGAGATTTGCCGCAAGCTGGGCATGGGCTATCACGTGCCCGTCGGCTTTGGCGTTGCGATCTTTGCCTACGTCACGCTGGTCATCTTCCGCCCGCTTCTGATGGGCGCGTGGGGGCACGGCTTCCCGTACGGGATCTTCAGCCACCTCGATTGGGTCAGCAACGTCGGCTACGCCTACCTGCACTTCCACTACAATCCCGCGCACATGCTGGCGGTGACGCTGTTCTTCACCACCACGCTGGCCCTTGCGCTGCACGGGGCGCTGGTCCTGTCTGCCGCCAACCCCGAGGAAGGCGAAGAGGCGAAGACCCCTGATCACGAAGACACGTTCTTTCGGGACTTCATCGGCTATTCCATCGGCACGCTGGGCATTCACCGCCTTGGCTTCCTTCTGGCGATCAACGCAGGTTTTTGGAGCGCGGTGTGCATCATCATCTCCGGCCCCGTTTGGACGGCGGGCTGGCCCGAATGGTGGAATTGGTGGCTGAACTTGCCGCTTTGGGGCGCCGATCCGATGCCCGTCTACCAGTCCAGCTTCGGCGGGGGGATGTAGATCATGGCCGCACGCGAATACCAAAACATCTTCACCCAGGTACAGGTCCAGGGCGCTCCCGAATGGGGCATGGACGACAACGGCACCATGACGGTCGAACGGGTCGGACGGCCCTGGTTCTCCACCGCCGCGGGGTTCCTCGGCAACGCGCAGATCGGCCCGATCTACCTGGGCTGGACCGGAACGGTGTCCCTGCTGACCGGGCTCCTGTGGTTCGTCATTGTGGGCTTCAGCATGCTGGCGCAGGTCAGCTATTCGATCCCCGAATTCATCCGCCAGCTCTTCTGGCTGGCGCTCGAGCCGCCGAGCCCCGAATACGGGCTCAGTATGCCGCCGCTGAACGAGGGCGGCTGGTACATCATCGCCAGCTTCTTCCTGCTGGTGTCGGTGATGACCTGGCTCTTGCGCAGCTACCTGCTGGCGCAGCAGCACAAGATGGGCAAGCACGTCTTCTGGGCCTTTGCCTCTGCTGTCTGGCTCTTCCTGGTGCTGGGCCTCTTCCGCCCGGTCCTGATGGGCTCCTGGTCGGAGGCGGTGCCCTACGGCATCTTCCCGCACCTCGATTGGACGACGGCGTTTTCCATTCGGTACGGCAACCTCTACTACAGCCCGTTCCACTGCCTCTCCATCGTGTTCCTCTATGGCTCGGTGCTGCTCTTCTGCATGCACGGCGCGACGATCTTGGCGGTGACCCGCTACGGCGGTGACCGCGAGTTGGAGCAGATCTACGACCGCGGCACGGCCACGGAACGGGCGGCTCTGTTCTGGCGCTGGACCATGGGCTTCAACGCCACGATGGAAGGGATCCACCGCTGGGCGATCTGGTTCGCCATGCTGACCCCCATCACCGGCGGCATCGGCATCCTGCTGACCGGCACCGTCGTCGACAACTGGTTCATCTGGGCACAGGAGCACAACTTCGCGCCACTCTACGACGGCTCCTACGGCTCCGCCGATTACGGCTCCGAACAACCGTTCTTCGGCCAGGAGGTGAGATATTGCTTCCCACACGCTACCCCGTTGGGATCACGGTCTACCCTACCAACCACCTCGGCCCGGCCATCGCCATCGGGGTCGTCGGCGGGGC
>JBCDFL010000144.1:0-8503 GCA_039178165.1 Pseudomonadota bacterium
AAAAGAACGCCAAGCCCAGGACCGCGCGGCGCCAGTAGCCCGTCAGGACCATCACGCCCGCTGCGCCGCCGTTCGACACCAAGCCCATCCACAGCGTCCCCCAAGGCACCGTGCCGGCCAGGACGGCGGCCAGTCCCGCGCCGTAGGCCACCAGCAGCGCGGCCAACGCAACGCCGTAGAGGCGGTAGAGCATCAGGTCGGGTGCGCCGAAGTCGAACGTCTCGTGCAGCTCGTCCGCGGGCCGGATGAGCAGGGGCAGCACGATGGTCACCGCCGTCACGCCGATCTTGACGATCAGGAGAGCGGCCAGGCCCGTCACCTCAGATCACCGCCGTCTCGAGGATCGGGCGCTGCGCCGCGATCCGGTCGTAGTGGAAGGGGCGCAGGTCCAACGTTTCGTACCGCCCGTGCATCAGCCATTCGGCAGTGCCGCGCCCCATGGCGGGCGATTGCTGCAACCCGTGGCCGGAGAAGCCGTTCTGGAAGTGGAAATTGCGAATATCCGGGTGCGGGCCAAGGACGGCGTTATGATCGAGCGTGTTCATCGCGTAATGTCCGGCCCATTCCGCAGTGACCTTCACCGCCTCGAAGGCTGGGATCCGCGCCGCGAGCGTCGGCCAGACATGGTCCTGCCAAAAGCCCTGATCCATGCCGAAATCATCGGGCGCCACCGCCGGGTCGTGATCGGGGTGGCCGCCCGCCTGATAGGTGCCGCCGCCGACCTCCCGCACGTGCACGCCGGAGGGATCGATCGTCAGGGGCAGGTCGCGGTCCAGCGGGCGCTCGGCCTTGAAGACCCAAGTGTAGCGCTTGCGCGGCTCCACGGGCAGATCGATCCCGGCCATCGCGGCGACACGGGCCGCCCGCGGGCCCGCGGCGTTCACAACCTGGCCGCAGCCGATGCGGGTGCCGTCCGCCAGCACCACGTGCTGCACCCGGCCCGCCGCGACGTCCAGCGCCGCCACCTCGCCCTTGATGTACTCCACCCCGCCCGCGCGCGCCTCGCGCCGGAACGCGTCGAACACGGCCGCGCCATCCCAGTAGCCTTCGTTGACGGTGTTGATGGCGCCGAGCACGATGTCATCGACCCGGTAGAACGGATAGGCGGCGCGGATCTGGTCCGGGTCCAAAAGCTGGGTCGCCGCGCCGCAAGCGTGCTGCACGGCGAGGTTGGCGCGCAGGGTGGCTGCTGCGGCCTCACTGCCGGCTAGATACATGTATCCGAAATTATGGATCGAGAGGCGCGGCGCCTCGGCCCCCATCCGCTCGGGCAGGTGGGTGATGAACTCCGCCGCGAACTGGCTGATCCGCACGTTCAGCTCGGTCGAGAATTGCTGCCGGATGCAGCTGTTGGTGTGCGCGGTGGAGCAGGCGGCGTAGGTCGGATCCCGCTCGATCACCAGCACGCGCCCGTCGAAGCCGGCATCGGTCAGAAACCACGCGGTGGCGGAGCCCATGATCGCGCCGCCGATGATCACGACGTCGTAGCTGCTGTGTTCGGGCGTCGTCGCGAAGGCCATGCTGCACCCCTGGTTACGGCACCGCGCACGCTAGCGGCCCACAGGGCAGGCCCCAAGCCCTGAATGACGTGCTGCCTAGAATTCCACCTTCGCGGCGTCTTCCATCAGGGTCAGGACGCGGTCGAAATGCTTCATGCTTTCCGCGCCCACGTCCCGCTCGATCCGGGCCGTGCGGGCCAGCATGTGCGGCAGCACCGCGTCGATGATCGCCTTGCCGTCGGGCGTCACGTGCAGCACCTGAGCGCGCGCGTCCTCGTCATCCGCAACAGACGTCACAAGCCCCTTTTTCGTCAGCGATTTCACCCCGCGGCTGACCTGCCCCTTATCGAAACCGCTGTGCCGGCTGATATCGGCCATCTGGCCCATATCGCTCACGGAAATCGCGATCAGGATGCGCCATTCCGTCAGCGTAACATTGCCATGGCGCTTCAGCAATTTGCTGGCTTGGGTGTTCAGCGCATTCTGCAGCTTGGCCAGCCGGAAGGTGATGAACGTCCGCTGATCGAAATTGAGCGTTTCGGGCGTTTCCATATTCATGAGCCAATCCCGCCGACGGCGGGCCTCCTGCGCTTAGAAGTCGTCGAGTTTGGCGCCATCCGCCAGGCGGTCCAGCACCTTGTTGAAGATGCGCATCTCGTCGGCGTCGATGTCGCGCACCAGCCGCTCTTGCCGGCTCAGCATATGGGGCAATACGCGGCGTTGCAGGGCATGACCGCTCTCCGTCACACTCAGGTGCTGGGCGCGGGCATCGTCCTCGGCCGCGCCCGACGCGACATAGCCCTTGGCGGTCAGCGATTTGACGGACCGGCTGACCTGCCCTTTATCGAGGCCCGCGAGGCGCGTCATGTCCGACATCTGCGCCATGTCCCACACGTCGATCAGCAGCAGCACCCGCCACTCGGTCAACGTCAGGTTGCAATGGGATTTCAGGACCCGGCCCGCCTGAGCGTTCAGCGCATTCTGGACCGAGGCCAGCCGGAAGGTGATGAAAGACCGCTGATCGAATTCGGTGTCAAAGCCGGTATGGTCGTTCATGCAATGCCTCCTTTCCGTGCGGTTGACAGGTCAACAGTGCGCGAAAACCGAGACCTAACCTCTGCGCGCGGTTTAGTACGAAACAGAGGTAAAAACAACCTTAGCGGTATCTGCGGCAAGTTGCCTCTCCAATTCCGGTGCCAGTGGCAGGAATTCGCCGGTTTTTCGGGCGTGACAGGCGCCGGCGCTTGGGCCAGCGTGACGCCATGGCCGTGCCGCGCATCGATAACTTGCAATATTGCAACTTCACGTCCGAATTGTTTGCCCAGCTGCGCCAGGGGCAGGTCGACGCGATCCACGTCACCGTCGCCTATCACGAGGATTTCGCCGGAATGGTGCGCAACCTCGCGGATTGGAACCGCCTGTTCGAGGCGCATGGCGACCTGATCCTACGCGGGACGGACGCCGCCGACATCCTCCACGCGCAGGCGACGGGGCGGACGGCCATCTTCTTCGGCCTGCAAACGCCGCAGCCTATCGGCGACGACATCGGCCTGGTGGAGATTTGCCACCAGCTGGGTATCCGCTTCATGCAGCTGACCTACAACAACCAGTCCTTGCTCGCTGCGGGCTGTTACGAGGCGGAGGATGCGGGCCTGACCCGTATGGGCCGCGAGGTCGTGGCGGAGATGAACCGCGTGGGCCTCGTAATCGACATGTCCCACTCCGCCGAACGCTCCACGCGCGAGGCGATCGACCTGTCCGCCCGGCCCATCGCCATCACCCACGCCAACCCATCGTGGTGGCACGACGTGCCGCGCAACAAGTCGGACGCCGTGCTGCGCGCGCTGTCCGCACGGGGCGGGGTGCTGGGCTTTTCGCTTTACCCGCTGCATCTGGCGGGCGGCTCCGGCTGCACGCTGGACAGCTTCTGCGCCATGGTGGCGGGCGCCGCAGACCGCTACGGGGCAGGGGCGCTTGGCATCGGCTCGGACCTGTGCCAGGGCCAGCCGGACAGCGTCGTGGAATGGATGCGCGCGGGCCGCTGGACCAAGGCACCGCCCAGCGGGGCGGCGTTCCCGCCCATGCCGTCCTGGTTTCAGGACAACCGCGACTGGGACAATATCGCCGAAGGGCTGACCGCCAAGGGCTTTTCCAGCGCGGAGGTCGCCGGCATCATGGGCGGCAATTGGATGCGCTTCTACGAGGCCAGTTTCGGAGCCGCCGTATGATCCACGCGCCCGCCCCTTTGCGCCCGCCGCACCAGGTCATGCGCCTCGCGCGCTTTGCCGCCATGATGCCCACGCGCCTCAGCTTCCTGCGCACCGTCCTGCGCCGCCTGGGCGAAGAGCGTGCGCAGGTCACCCGGCCCCTGTGGCAGATGGATGCGGAGGGCATCGGCACCGCCGTCTATTCGGTCCCCTATGGCGGGCACACCTATTCGCTGGTGGCCATCACCAAGCCGCTCTCTGCCGAGGACCGCACCGACCGCGTGATCGCCACCGCCTGGGACGCGGCCTTTGTCCTCTACGACGGCGTGCCGGACGCGGCGGCCCTCGCCGACATCGCCGCCAACGCGCCTTTGCAAGAGGCGGGGCGGATGGGCCCGCGCGCCCTCGTCCTCAGCCGTGCGAACAAGTCGGTGCGCCTCTGGAATCACGTGGTGTCGTCCTTGCGAGCGGGCCGCGCGCCGGAACCAGACATGCTGCGCACCGGCTACCTGATGCGGACGACGGCCGTGTACGGCAACGGCAAGTTCGGCCTGTCCGACCGCAGCGACTACGACACGCGACCCGGTATGGCCCTGTCCTTCGCGGCGGAGATGCTGACCGTCTGGCTGATCCGCCACTTCACCCACGACCTGGTCCAGCATGTGGGGCAGGGGACCCTGCCGGCTGAGACCCTGCGCGCGCTCGGCATCGGCAACGCCACGGGCCTAGGCATGGCGCCGTTCCTGGTCTCGCACCCCGTGCTGCTGCACAATTGGATGCAAGCGCGGGAGGCCGCGCTCGCCCGCGCACGTACCCTGCCATTGGACCCGGATCGCCTCGCCGCTTTGGGTCAAGAGGCCGCCGAGCACCTCGCCACCTGGCAGGTGCCGGACCCCACCCACCAGGCCCACATCGACCGCCTGCGCGCCGACTGGTCCCGCGCCCCGTCCTGGCTGCGCGCCCCCGACCCGCTGGCCGCCGCCGCGGGCGAAAGACTCGCGGTCCAAGAGCTGCTCGTCGCCCTGCTGATCGAGGCCGCAGGCCCCGCCATCGACGACCTCGCCGTGGGCATGACAGACGCCACCGGCCCCCGCGCCCCGCTGCCCCAAGGCACGGACGCAATGCGCCGGATGCTGCACCGCCACTGCGCCTGGGCGCTGCGGGTGCCCTATGCGTCCCCAGCCCAATGCCAGCGCTTCTGGTATGTCAGCGCCAACAAGCTGGAGCCGCGCATCGGCAACCGGCATGCGGAGCCGGGGGCAGAGCTGGAAAGCCCCCTCGACATCGCCCGCCGCCTCGCCGCGCTGGCCCAAGACCTGCCGGATACGGACACACCGCTGGCAGACTTTCTCGCCCAGCATCCGCACCACGTCCTCGCCGCCCAACGCGCCGCCATCGCCGCGCGCTATCCCTATGCCGATATCCAGGACAACCTGATCGCGGCCACCTGCCGGCCCATCGACCTCTTGCGCGCGAAACTGGCCCTTTTCGGCGCCACGGGATTCGATCCCAAATCCGACCTCTGGACCCGCATCAGCCTCGCCAAAGGCGCCCCCCTCGCCGCCGACATCGCCCAAGGGGCCGAGGCGCTCTGGCTGCCCGCATGAGCGGCTGGTCCTGGTCCGAAACCCGCGCCCTGGCCACTCGCGCCGCCACCGGCGCGGGTATCCCGCACGCCCAGGCCCGCCTCTACGGCGCCTCTGCCTGCCGCCACCTCGCCGCGGGCGGTGATCCTGCAGCGCTCACCGAGGCCCTGACCCATCCCGAACTGCTCACCCAGGCCCTCACAGACGCCCTGATCGGCGGCACCCCCACGCACCCGTTGGCCCAAGCGATGCTCGCCACGGACACCAAGGACCAACCCCGCCTCACCGTTCCGGACACTCTCAAAGACGCGTGGAGTGCCCACGCCGCCGCAACCTACGTACCAGAAAGCGCGACCTCCCGCGCTGGGGCTGGCGGGGCAGAGGCGGACTAGCCACCGAACGGATCGTCCGGGTAGCCCACACCGGCCAGGTACAGCCCCTGCGGCGGACAAACCGGCCCGCAGGCCGCCCGGTCGCGCGCGCGCAACGCCGCGCCCACATCGTCCGGATGCCACGCCCCGGCGCCCACCCGCTCCAGCGTGCCGACAAAGGACCGCACTTGGTTGTGCAGAAACGACCGCGCGCGCACCGAAAACTGCACCTCCTGGCCCCAATCCGTCTCCACGCGGGCGACGTCCAGCGCATCCAGCGTCTTCACCGGGCTCTCCGCCTGGCAAATGGAAGACCGAAAGGTCGTGAAATCATGCCGGCCCAGAAGCTGATCCGCGCCTGCCTGCATCGCGGCCACGTCCAGAGGCTGGTTCACCCGCCAGACCAACCCCGCCAGATGCGTCGCGGGTGCCCGGCGCATCAGCAGCCGGAACACATACCGCCGCTCGCGCGCCGAAAACCGCGCGTGCCAATCGTCCGCCACCCGCGCGCAGTCCAGAATGGCCACCGGCTGCGGCTTGAGATGATAGTTCAGCGCCTCCGACAGCCGGAACGGGTCCCAGTCCCGCGCCAGATCGCAATGGGCCACCTGCGCCAGTGCATGCACTCCCGCATCGGTCCGCCCCGCGGCGGCGATGGTGTGCGGGCCCGGCTCCAGCTTGGCCAGCGAACCCTCCACCGCGCCCTGAACCGAGGGCTGGTCGGCCTGGCGCTGCCAGCCAGCGAACGGCGCGCCGTGATATTCGATCTTGAGGGCAAAGCGGGGCATAATTCCCCGCCTAACCGCGCCCCGGCGCACTGGCAAGCCCGCCCGGCCAACCATATGTTTGCCTCCACAGACGGAACGAGGGGCACAAGATTGGTCATCTCCACCATCGCCGATGCGGTGCTGCGCAGCGCGGGCGCGGTTCAGGATACGGTGAACGACACGCTCTTCGATCCGGTGATCCGGCTGGGGGTCACGGGCCTCGCGCGGGCGGGCAAGACGGTCTTCATCACCTCGCTCGTCGCAAACCTTCTGGACCGGGGCCGCATGCCCCACCTGCTGGCCCAGGCCGATGGGCGGATCGAGGCGGCGTTCCTCCAGCCCCAGCCCGACGACACGATCCCGCGCTTCGACTATGAGGCGCATATGGCCTCGCTGACGGGTCGCCCCCCGACGTGGCCGGACAGCACGCGCCACGTGTCAGAGCTGCGCCTGTCCCTGCGCGTGCGCCCCTCCGGCTTGCTGGCGGGGCTGCAAGGGCCGCGCACTGTGCATCTCGATATCGTGGACTACCCGGGCGAATGGCTGCTCGACTTGGGCCTTCTCGACCTCAGCTTCGCCGAGTGGTCCGCCGCGACGCTCGCCCGGCTTGAAAACCGCCCCCAGGCCGACGCCTTCCGCGCGGCCCTGGCGGGCGTCGATCCCGCGGCCAAGCTGGACGAGCCGGTCGCGCAAACCCTCGCCCGCGCCTTCGCGGACTATCTGGGCCAGGCGCGCGCGGCGGGGTTCTACGACTGCACGCCGGGGCGGTTCCTGCTGCCCGGGGACCTCGCCGGCTCTCCGGTCCTGACTTTCGCGCCCCTGCCGCCGGGTGAGGCGCCCCGCCGGTCGCTGGCGCGCGAGATGGCCCGCCGGTTCGAGGCGTATAAGGCCCAGGTCGTCAAACCCTTCTTCCGCGACCATTTCAGCCGCATCGACCGGCAGGTCGTGCTGGTCGATGCGCTTGGGGCCATCGCGGGCGGGCCCGCCGCGCTGGACGATTTGCGCGCAGCGATGGCCGAAATCCTGGGCGCGTTCCGGCCCGGTCGCAACGCCTTCCTGACGCAGCTCTTCACCGGCAAACGGGTGGAGAAGATCCTCTTTGCCGCCACCAAGGCAGACCACCTGCACCACGCGCAGCACCCGCAACTCGCCGCCATCATGGCCGCCCTGACGCGCGGGGCGCGGGACCGCGCCCGCTTTGCCGGCGCGCAGACGGAGGCGATGGCCCTCGCCGCCCTGCGCGCCACGACCGAAGCGGAGATGCCGCATGAGGGCCAGACCCTGGGCGTCGTGCAGGGCACGCTGCTG
The DNA here is from genome assembly GCA_039178165.1 of Pseudomonadota bacterium. Classification (GTDB taxonomy): domain Bacteria; phylum Pseudomonadota; class Alphaproteobacteria; order Rhodobacterales; family Rhodobacteraceae; genus JBCBCP01. Next base: position 7,739 of record JBCDFL010000144.1, read on the forward strand.
GAGACGGGCAAACAGGCCGCTTTCTACCCCGGGGCGCTGCCCCAGGACCCCGCCCATCTGCTGGCGCCCGCGCGGGCGGGGGCGGAGGCGTGGCTGGATGGCGACTATCAAGCCATGCGCTTCGCGCCCGCGCCCCTGACCCTCAGCCCCGGGGACGGCCCGCCGCATATCCGCCTCGACCGCGCGGCGCAGTTCCTGATCGGGGACAAGCTGTGAGCGCCCTGCGCCCCGCCCGGCCAGAGGACGCGCTGGCCTGCGGCGCCATCCTGTCGGCCTTCATCGACGGCACCGACTGGATGCCCCGCCTGCACAGCCGGGCCGAGGATATCGGCTTTTGTGGCATGATGATCGACCGGGGCTGGGTCACCGTCGCCGGCCAGCCCGCACAGGGCTTTCTGGCGCGCGAGGACGCGTTCATCCACGCGCTCTACGTCGCGCCCGACCGTCAGGGCAGGGGGATCGGCAAGGCGCTGCTGGACGCGGCCAAAGCCGCCCCGCGGCTGGAGCTGTGGACCTTTCAGGCCAACCTGCGCGCGCAGGCGTTCTACCGCCGCGAGGGCTTTACTGAGGCGGAGCGCACCGATGGCGCGCGCAACGACGAAGGCCTGCCCGACATCCGCTTCACCTGGGGAAGGAGCGCCTGATGGCCAAAGGACCCGTCCTGATAGACCTCGACGCGCCGCCGCCCTCCCCGGCGGAGGCGCCGCCGGTGCCAGACCCGCAGGCCCCGCCGCCCCAGGGCCGCGCGATGCGGGCCGCCGCGCA
>JBCDFL010000145.1:0-8471 GCA_039178165.1 Pseudomonadota bacterium
GACGCGCGCGACGTTGCTGGCATCGTGCAGAGCACCCGACGGCATGGCCCGCCATTTCGTGCCCGCGGCGGCGGCCTCCAGATGCGCACGCAACGCAGGGTCCATGGCCGTGGGCGGCAGGGTCAGTCGGCGTCCGAAGGTCACCTCCACGCCCCGCGCCTCTGCGATGTCGCGCATGGTCTCGCGGATGACCGCCTCCATCCGGTCCAGGCGCCCGTCATCCCTGTCGCGCCACTGCATGGAAAAGCGGACCTGGCCGGGCACAATACTGGCGGCGTTTGGGTGCACCTCCACATGGCCAATCGTCCAGACGGAGGCGGGCGTGACGACATTGCGCAGCCGGTCCTCCAGCGCGGCGGAGTACGCGGCGAGCGCGGCGAAGGCATCCCGCCGCAAGTGCATCGGGGTGGTGCCGGCGTGGTTTTGCTGGCCGGTCAGCGTGATGGTCATGTCGCGGATGCCGACGATGTCGGTAACGACGCCAATCTCCTCTCCCGCGGTGTCGAGGACGGGACCTTGTTCGATATGCGCCTCCAGGAAACCGGTGAAGCGGGCAGGGTCTACCGGGCCAGTCACCATGTCCGCCATCAGCTCGCGCGCTGCGCCGAAGGTCGTGCCGCCTGCATCGGTCAGCGCATCGGCTGTGGCCAGGTCGGTGCCGCCGGACCAGATCGTGCTGCCCGTCAGCACGCCAAAGCGCCCCTCTTCGTCCTGGAAGGACACCACCGACACGCCCGCAACGCAGCGCGCCACCTCGAGCCCCGCGATGACGCCCAGCGCGCCGTCCAGCCAGCCGCCTTCGGGCTGACTGTCGGAATGCGATCCGATCAGCAACGACGGCCCCTCCGCCAAGCCGAAGACGTTGCCGACGGCGTCACAGGCCGGGCGCAGACCAGCTTCGGCGAAACGCTCCATCAGCCAGCGGCGCGCGGCGATGTCGGGCTCCGAGAAAGCAGGTCGGACCACGCCGTTTCCCTGCGCGCCAAAGCTGCGAAGGGTATGCAAGTCTGCCAAAAAACGCCCTGCGTCGATCTGCATGTGGCCTCCGGTTGACCGATCTCGCCCCGCGAGAAATAACCAAAGGGATTTGACGGCAGGAGCGCGCCATTGTCCACGTCTCACCCACCCATTGGCATTGACCTGGGGACCACCAACTCAGTCGTCGCCGTGTTCGAGGACGGCGCGCCGCGGCTGATCCCGAACCCGCTCGGCGATGTGCTAACGCCCTCCGTCGTCTCGCTCGACGGGGATCAGGTGCTGGTGGGGGAGGCCGCGCGCTCGCGCCTCTCGACCCACCCGCGGGAAACGGCGGCGACGTTCAAACGAGCAATGGGCACCGAAACCGCCTTCCGCCTCGCCCGCAAGACCCTGAGGGCGGAGGAGCTGTCGGCCCTGGTTCTGCGCAAGCTGAAAGAGGATGCCGAAGCGGATCTGGGCGTGGCAATCCGCGACGTCGTCGTGTCCGTGCCCGCCTATTTCAACCAGTCCCAGCGCCAGGCGACGATGGCTGCCTGTGCCTTGGCTGACTTGAACCCCGTGCGCCTCGTGAACGAGCCAACTGCGGCGGCGCTCGCCTACGGGCTTCAGGATAAGGACGGCGAGTCGCAATTTCTGGTCTTCGACTTGGGCGGCGGGACGTTCGATGTCACCGTGCTGGAACATTTCGACGGGGTCATGGAGGTCAAAGCCTCCTCCGGCGATGCGTTCCTGGGGGGCGAAGACTTTTCGGAAAGCCTCGCTAAGGCCATGGCCGACGCGATGGGCCAGCCCTGGGCCAAACTGGGGCGGGAGACACAAGACCAGTTGCGCCTGCAGGCGGATACCGCCAAGCGGCACCTGACCGGGAAGGAAGAATACAGCGCGCAAGTCAAACTCGACGGCACGCCCCGCAGCCTTCCCGTAACGCGCGCGCTATTCGAAGAGGCGGCCGCCCCCCTCCTCAAACGGCTGCACCGTCCGATCGAGCGGTGCTTTTACGACAGCGGCGAAGGCATCGCGGAGCTGGACCGGGTGATCCTGGTCGGCGGGGCGACGCGGATGCCGATGATCCGCCAGATGGTCGCGCGGCAGTTCAAGATGCTGCCGGAGATGATGATCGATCCAGACCACGCCGTAGCCCTGGGTGCCGCGGTCCAGGCCGGGCTGGTGGCCGAGGATCGCGCGCTCGACGACGTGGTGATGACCGACGTCTCCCCCTTCTCTGTCGGGATCGAGACCGCGACCAAGCTGCCCTCCGGCAATGTGATCGGCGGCTTTTTCCAGCCCATTATCGAGCGCAACACACCACTGCCCGCCAGCCGCGAGCGTCACTTTTCCACGATGCAGGATGACCAGACCCAGTTGCGCGTCGACGTCTACCAAGGCGAGGCGCCGAAAGTGTCCGACAACGTGCATCTGGGCCAGTTTATGGTCAGCGTGCCGCGGGCCAAGGCGGGGATGGAGGGGATGCGCGTGCGCATCACCTATGACCCGTCCGGCCTGATCGATGTCGAAGGGGTCGCGTCCAGTACCGGCGTTCAGGCCGGTATCGTGATCAAGGAGAATGTTACGGGCCTGACGGAAGAGCAGATCGCCAGCCGGCTGGCGGCGATGAACAGCCTCAAGATGCACCCCCGCGAGGATGAAGAGAACATCGCCTTCCTCGCCCGCATCCGCCGGCTTTACGAGATGGCGTCGGGCGATGATCGCTCGGTCCTGCAACGGATGCTGATGGAGTTCGAAGGCGCGCTGGAAGGGCAGGACGGTGCGGTGATCATGCGGATGCGGGGTGATATGGCCAGCACGCTCGATGCAATCGACGACTACTATGTCAGCTAGCGCGCCCTGCCGGCCTGGGTCGGCCGATGGAAACCCCTGCCGTGGCGCGTAGGGGGCGGCACTGGCCATGGTCTGCGCTGGGCCTGGAGGGCCCGGTCGACCTGCGCAGCGTCAAGCGGGCTTACGCCGCGCGGCTGAAGGAGATTGACCGCTCCGACCCCGACGCCTTTGGCGCGCTGCGCGACGCCTTCGACCGCGCCAAACAGATGGCGGAGACAAACGCGCCGGCCCGGCCCGCTATGCGCGAGATCGCAGCTGGAAACGCTGCGACTGCGCCCCTGCCGACGGAAGCGCCGCCGGCCCCTCAAGCGCCGCCACCCGGAAAAGCGGCGCCCCCCGATCCGCCGGAGCCAGAGCCGTCAGCGGCGCCGACCGCCGCAACTCTGCGGAAACAACGGGCCGCGGCGCCGAAACCCGCTGGCGCCAGCCCCTGGATGATCCCTATCGAAAGCCTCGATGCGCTGCTGCAAAGCGACCCGGCGCAGGCCAATGCCGTCTTTTGGTCCCGGTTCGACCGGGCCATCGCCAAGCCGCTCTGGGACCTCGACGATCTAGAGGCGCTCGCGCGGACGGAAATGGCCAGCGACCTGTCCCGTCGGCGTGCGATGGAGGCGAAGATCTACCAGGCCCTGTCAACTCAGATCACCGCGCCGGAGCGCGGCTATCCCACCCCGATGGCGCGCTTCGTCGAGGCGCAATTCGCCTGGTCCGAAGACGGTGTCGGTGCCAGCAAGCGCCTGGGCTTCCGCAGCAATCTGCAGCTCATCATGTACGCACACGCGCTGTCCCGCCCGATGCCCGAACGGAGCCTGAAGGAGCGGCTTATGCCGCTCGATCCAAAGTGGGGGTATCTGAAGGTCGGCACCTTCCTTCTGCTGTGGCTGGTGTCGCTGCGCGGACAAGCGATCCAAAGCCCCTACGACGTGCTGGTCCAAGTCCTGGCGCTGATGCTGTTTTTCGCGATCACCATGTGGCTTATGCGCGGGCTGGCCGCGCTGGCCCGCGGTCTGCTGCGGGTCACGCGCCTGGCCGGGCTCGCCCAGCGCCTCTTTGCCGCTGCCATGCCAGAGACGGAGGCGCGGCTGCAACGCTCGGCGGAGGCGCGCAGCTACGCGATGTTTTTGGCGACCGCCATCGCCCTCGGCGCGATGTTCGTCGCAGGCACTTTGGCGGGCTGACGCGCCTACTCCGCCGCCATCTGCCGAACGGCCTCCACGCGAACGGCGGAGTATTTGAACTCGGGGATCTTGCCGTAGGGGTCCACCGCCGGGTTGGTCAGGATGTTGGCCGCCGCCTCCACGTAGGCAAAGGGCAGGAACACCATGTCCGGCGCCACCGCGCGGTCCTCGCGCGCCATGATCTCGATCGCGCCGCGTTTGGTCGTCAGACGCACCAGATCGCCCGGCGCGATGCCCAGCTTGCGGATGGTGGAGGGGTGGAGCGAGCAGTTCGCCTCCGGCTCCACCGCATCCAAGACCCGCGCGCGCCGGGTCATCGAGCCCGTATGCCAATGCTCCAGCTGCCGCCCGGTGGTCAGAACCATGGGATATTCGGCATCGGGCAGATCGTCCGGCGGGATCACGGAGGCCGGCGTGAACCGCGCGCGCCCGTCCGCCCGCGGGAAGCCGTCGCCGAAGACGACCGCCTGGCCGGGATCGGTCTCCGACAAGGACGGATAGGTCGCCGCCTGCCCTTCCAGCCGCGCCCAAGTGATGTTGTCGAGGCTGCGCATATTCTGCTTCATCTCGGCGAAAACTTCGGACGGATGCGTGTAGGTCCAATTCAGCCCGCAGCGTTTGGCCAGCTCCACCTCGATCCACCAATCCTCGCGCGCCTCGCCCGGGGGGGCAACGGCCGGGCGCACCATCTGCACCTGGCGGTTGGTGTTCGAAACGGTGCCCGATTTCTCGTACAGCGCGGATGCTGGCAGGATCACGTCCGCGTAATTCGCCGTCTCCGTGATGAAGATGTCCTGCACCACCAGATGATCCAGCGCCGCCAGCGCCGCGCGGGCATGTTCGACATCCGGGTCGGACATCGCCGGATTCTCACCAAGGATATACATCGCCTTGATGTCCCCGTCGTGCACGGCGTCCATAATCTCCGTCACGGTCAGGCCCTTTTGGTTCGAGAAGTCTTCTGACCCCCAAACCTCGGTGAACGCGCTGCGCACGCCGTCATCCATCACGCTTTGATAATCGGGCAGGAACATCGGGATCAGCCCCGCATCCGATGCACCCTGTACGTTGTTTTGCCCCCGCAGCGGGTGCAAGCCGGTGCCGGGCCGGCCGACGTGGCCGCACATCAGCGCGAGGCTGATGAGGCACCGCGAATTGTCCGTGCCGTGGATATGCTGGCTCACGCCCATCCCCCAGAAGATCATCGCCGACCGCGCGCCGGCAAAGGTCCGCGCCACGTCGCGCAGCACTTCGGGCTCGATCCCGCACAGCTCACTCATCTTTTCGGGCGGGAAATCCGCCAGATGCGCCTTCTCCGCCTCCCAATTCTCCGTCCAGGCCTCGATATATTGCTGATCGTAGAGGCCTTCTTCGACGATGGTGTGCATGATCGCGTTCAGCATCGACACGTCCGCGCCGGGCTTGAACTGCAACATGCGGTAGGCAAAGCGCTTCAGCGCCGTGCCGCGCGGGTCCATGACGATCAGCTTGCCGCCACGCTTGGTGAATTGCTTGAAGTAGGTCGCCGCGACGGGATGGTTTTCGATGGGGTTGGAGCCGATGACGATGGCGACGTCGGCATTCTCGATCTCGTTGAACGTCGCCGTCACGGCGCCCGAGCCGACATTCTCCATCAGCGCCGCGACCGAGGACGCGTGGCACAGACGCGTGCAGTGGTCGACGTTGTTGTGGCCAAAGCCCTGGCGGATGAACTTCTGGAACAGATATGCCTCTTCGTTGGTGCACTTGGCGGAGCCAAATCCTGCAACCTCGCGCCCGCGGCCCTTCAGCCCGTTCGCGGCAACGTCCAGCGCCTCATCCCAGCTCGCCTCGCGGAAGAAGTCGCCCCAATTGCCCGGATCGACGTTAAGGCCCTTGGCCGGAGCATCCTCGCGCCGGATCAGCGGCTTGGTCAGACGGTGCCCGTGGTGGATGTAGTCGTAGCCGAACCTGCCTTTGACGCAGAGCCGCCCTTCGTTCGCGGGGCCGTTGATCCCCTCGACATACTTCACCTGGCCGTCTTTGACCTTGAGCGAGATTTGGCACCCCACCCCGCAGAAGCCGCAGACACTTTCGACCTCTTCGTCATAGTCCGCGCTATCGCCCCGCTGCGCATCGTCGAGGACAGAGGCGGGCATGAGCGCGCCGGTCGGGCAGGCCTGAACGCACTCCCCGCAGGCAACGCAGGTGCTGTCGCCCATCGGGTCGGACATATCGAAGACGGGGTAGGCGTCGTGGCCGCGCCCGGCCATGCCGATGACGTCGTTCACCTGCACCTCGCGGCAGGCGCGCACGCACAGGCCGCAGGAAATGCAAGCGTCGAGGTTCACGCGCATCGCGACGTGGCTGTCGTCCAGCAGCGGAATGCGCCCCTCCTCTAGCTTCGGGAACCGGCTTTCGGAGACGCCGTTGGCATCCGCCATGTCCCACAGATGGGCGGAGGCATCGTGCGCCTCTTCGCGGGCGGGCTGGTCGGTCACCAGCATTTCCACGACCATTTTGCGCGCTGTTTCTGCCCGCGCGGTATCGGTGCGCACGATCATCCCTTCGGAGGGCTCGCGGATGCAGGAGGCGGCCAGATTGCGCTCGCCCTCTATCTCGACCATGCAGGCGCGGCAATTGCCGTCGGGGCGGTAACCCGGCGCCGGCTTGTGACACAGATGCGGTATCACGAGGCCGCGGCCGTTCGCGATCTCCCAAATCGTCAAGCCCGGCTCGGCCTGCACTTGCTGCCCGTCCAGCGTGAACGTCACTTTGTCCGTCATGGCGCACCTCTCCCGTACTCGGAAACGGTAGACCAGCGCGGGGCGAGGCAGGACTCCCAATCCCGACATCGCGCCCCGGTTTTGCGCCACCTGCGTTTCCGATCCGCAACCGGGGCGCCCTTCCGTCAACATCTTCGATGGCCTTTCCACCGGGCACGCCCGCCCCTACAACATCGCTAATGAAGAACGAGGGGCCATGTCTCACATCACTTTGATCCGCCACGGTCAGGCCAATTCCGCGGCGCAGGACGAGGCGAGTTATGACAAGCTGTCGCCGCTGGGCCATCAGCAATCGGCCTGGCTGGGAGCGCATCTGCGCGACACGCGCGCGGTACACACCCGCCTCTACACCGGCACGCTGACCCGGCATATCGAGACGGCGGAGGCGATGGCGACAGGGCTGGAGCCGGTGCGCGACGCGCGGCTGAACGAGCTGGAATACTTCACCCTCGCCTGCGCGCTGCGGGACGAGCATGGCGTGCCGCTGCCGGCAGAACAGCACGAGTTCACGACCCATCTGCCCCGCGTCTTCGCGGCCTGGCGCGACGGCAAAATCGAAGGCGCGCCGGAGACGCACGCCGCATTCGAGGCGCGCGTGTCGGACGCGCTGGCGGACATCGCCGCCGGGGAGGGTCCGGCGCTTGTCGTCACGTCAGGGGGCCTCATCTCCAACATCATGCGCCAGCACCTACGCCTCGATATCGCGGGGTGGGCGGCGCTGGCGCTGGCGATCATGAACACCTCGCAGCACCGGCTCTTCCCGGTTGGCGGGACCTGGTCGCCGGTCCTTTTCAACGCGGTGCCCCACCTTGAGGCGCCGGACCGGCATTTCGCCCAGACCCACGTGTAAGGACAGCGCCATGCGACTTCACTACGCCCCCGGCACCATCTCCATCGCTGTCGCCATCGCGCTGGAAGAGGCTGGCCTGGACTACGAGGCGGTGCGCGTCGATTTCGCCAGCGCGGAACAGACGCAGGACGCCTACCTCGCCCTCAATCCCAAGGGCCGCGTGCCGCTGCTGGAGGCGGAGGGCGCGCGCCTGACCGAAACGGGCGCGATCCTCGACTATATCGGAGCGCTAGCGCCCCAGCTGGTCCCGCAGGACCCGGCGGCCGCCGCCCAGATGCGCAGCGTGTTGTATTACCTCGCCTCCACGATGCACGTGAACCATGCCCACCGGATGCGCGGGCACCGCTGGGCCGACCGGGAGGAGAGTTGGGCGGACATGACCGCCAAGGTCCCCGAAACGATGGCCGCCTCGGCCCGCTTCGTCGAAGAGAATGCGCTGCGCGGCCCGTTCGTGTTGGGGGCCGAGCTGAGCCTTGCCGATCCGTATCTTTTCACCGTGTGCAACTGGCTGCCGGGCGACGGCGTGGACATGGCCGCCTTCCCTCGCATCGCTGGCTTCATGGACGCGATGGCAGCGCGCCCGTCTGTCCAGGCCGTGCGCGACCGGGGGCTGCTGTGAGCCATCTGTGGGTGCGGGCCGAGCACCGCGCGGGCGAGGCGCGTGTGGGTGTGACGCCGCAGGGCGCAGCGCAGCTGATCGCGCAGGGGATGGAGGTCACAGTCGAAGACAGCGCGCAGCGCATCATCCCGGCCGCGGACTACGCCCAGGTCGGCGCCCGGATCGTGCCGGAAGGCAGCTGGCCCACCGCGCCGCAGGACGCGCTGATCTTCGGCCTGAAGGAATTGCCCGAAGGGGATGCC
>JBCDFL010000146.1:0-8436 GCA_039178165.1 Pseudomonadota bacterium
AGTGCCGGTGCACCCGATCCAGGAAACCGGCAAGCGGCCCACGGCGATGCTGGACCGCAACTTGGCGTATCTGAGCCTGGTGGAAAGCCTCTACGGCTATCCCATCGACGGCGTCGTGCTAACTATCGGCTGCGACAAGACTACGCCGGCCCTCCTGATGGCCGCCGCTACCGTGGGCATCCCCGCGCTGGCGCTCAGCGTCGGGCCGATGCTGAACGGATGGTACGAAGGGGCGCGCGCAGGCTCCGGCACGGTGATCTGGAAGGCCCGCGAACGCCTCGCGGCCGGAGAGATCGACGGCATGGAATTCATGGAGATCGCCGCCGCCTCCGCCCCCTCCGTTGGCTATTGCAACACGATGGGCACGGCGACGACGATGAACTCGCTGGCCGAGGGGCTAGGCATGCAGCTGCCCGGCGCCGCCGCCATCCCGGCCCCTTACCGCGAGCGGGGGCAGATCAGCTATGAGACCGGCCTGAGGATCGTCGACATGGTCTGGGACGACCTGCGGCCGGCGCAGATCATGACGCGGGCGGCGTTCGAGAATGCAGTGGTGCTGAATTCGGCCATCGGAGGCAGCACCAACGCGCCCATCCACCTCAACGCCATCGCGCGACACCTGGGCGTGCCGCTGGACAACGACGACTGGCAGGCGCTGGGCCATGACGTGCCGCTTCTCGTGAACCTGCAACCCGCCGGCACCTATCTGGGCGAGGATTACCACCGCGCGGGCGGCGTGCCCGCGGTGATCGGAGAGCTGATCGCCGGGGGTCTCTTGCCCCACCCCGAGGCGCTGACGGCCAACGGGCGCACGGTGGCGGAGAATTGCGGGCACCTACGCTCGCTCAACACGGACGTCATCCGGCCCGTGGCCGACCCGCTGGTCAAGGCGGCGGGGTTCCTGAACCTCAAAGGCAATGTCTTCGACAGCGCGATCATGAAGACCGCCGTGATCTCGGACGAGTTTCGCACCCGGTATCTGTCGGACCCGGAGGATCCCGATGCGTTCGAAGGCCGCGCGGTCGTCTTCGACGGGCCGGAGGACTTCCACGCCCGCATCGACGATCCGGCGGAGGGGATCGACGCGTCCTGCATCCTCGTCATGCGTGGGGCGGGGCCGCTGGGCTACCCCGGCGGGGCGGAGGTTGTGAACATGCGCGCGCCCGGCTACCTGCTGGCGCAAGGCATCACCGCCCTGCCCTGTATCGGCGACGGGCGGCAATCGGGCACCAGCGGCTCGCCCTCGATCCTCAACGCCTCGCCCGAGGCGGCGGCGGGCGGCGGGCTGGCGCTGCTGCACACCGGCGACCGAATGCGCATCGACCTGCGCGCGGGCCGGGTGGAGATGTTGGTGCCCGAAGCGGAGATCGCGCAGCGCGCCGCCGCGCTGGAGGCGGCGAGCGGCTATCCCGTGCCCGCCAGCCAGTCGCCTTGGCAGGTCATCTTCCGCGACCTCGCGGGCCGCTTTGACGAAGGCATGGTGCTGCACGGTGCGGACGCCTTCCGCGATATCGCGGGCCAACACCTGCCGCGGGACAATCATTAGGGCCGCGGCATGAGCATCGTCCGTCTGGGCCTGTTGGTCTTTCTCGCCGTCAGCCTGGTCGTGCTGGGGGACACGGCGGGCAAGCTGCTGACGCAAGCGGGCGTGGCGCCCGTGCTGATCGCCTGGGCCCGTTTCGCGCTGGCCGCGCTGTTCTTGCTGCCACTGTCGGGCCTGCGAATGGGGGAGCTTCGTCTTTTGCTCGACTGGCGCATCGCGCTGCGCGGCGCGTTCATCGCCTGCGGGATTGCCTGCATCCTCACCGGACTGCGGACGGAGCCACTGGCGGACGTGTTCGGCGCCTTCTTCATCGGCCCCATCGTGTCCTACGTGCTGGCGGTCGCGATCCTGGGCGAGCGGCCGAGCGCCCTGCGAGCGGTGCAATTGGCGATCGGCTTCGTCGGCGTGCTGCTGGTGGTCAAGCCGGGCTTCGGCGGCGGCGCCGGGATGCTCTTCGCTTTGGCCGCGGGCGTCTGCTACGGCGCTTATCTCGCGATGACGCGGGCGGTCGCGGGCGGTTTTAGGCCCCGGTTTTTGCTGCTGTCGCAGCTTCTGGTGGGCAGCGTGCTGCTGGCGCCGCTGGGCCTGAGCGCGCCGGTGCCGCCGGTGGATGCAGGCATCCTGGCACTTTTTGCGCTCAGCGCAGGTGGCTCGGCCGCGGGCAATTACCTGCTGGTCCAGGCGAACCGCCATGCGGAGGCGAGCCTGATCGCGCCGCTCGTTTACACCCAGCTGATCACTGCGACGGTGATGAGCGGGCTGGTTTTTGCCGAATGGCCAGACGCGCTGTCCCTGGCGGGGCTGGCGCTGATCCTAGGCTCCGGCCTAGGGACGCTCTGGACCGCAGGGCGCGCGGCGCGGGCCTAACCGCGCTTGGTGGCCGCCGGCGCAGGCGCTGCGGCACCGATGCGCGCGATACCGGACTGCGCCAGCGCAGCGTCGTCCGCCGGCTGCTCCGCCGGCCCGGCAGAGGCGAGACGCGTGCCCAGCGGAACGACATTGCCCTGCGCCGCGGGGTGCATACGCTCGAGCATCTCCAGAAGTTCGGGTTTCAGACCACCGCCATGGGCGCTTGCCACATGGTGCAGCCCCAGAAGGCGCGAAAAGTCACTGTCCATAGGGATCCCTCGTGATGGATATCCCTGGCGATGTGGTGGGCTGGGGCGCTGAAATCTCGCGCCTCCCTTGCGCCGAAACGGGGCGGCGGTCAAGCCCGACTATTTTTATCGGAAAGCCTTGACGACCGTGGCACCGCCTGTATGTGACAAAAACTGTAGGACTATACCAAAACAGGGAGCCTTCCATGTCCACCAAGACCTCCATCCTCGCGCTGCTGGCCGCGACGTTCGCCACGGGCGCACTCGCCGAGGGAGAGCTGAACCTCTACTCCTCCCGTCACTACGACACCGATGAGCGTCTGTATTCCGACTTTACCGAGATGACTGGGATCACCATCAACCGGATCGAAGGCAAAGCCGACGAGCTGATCACCCGCATGGAAGCCGAAGGCGAGAACTCGCCCGCTGACGTGCTGATGACCGTCGATACCTCGCGCCTGGAGCGCGCCAAAGCCGCTGGCGTCCTGCAAAGCATCGAGAGCGACGTGCTCGAAGCGCGCATCCCGGACAGCCTGCAAGATGCCGACAACCAGTGGTTCGGCTTCTCCCAGCGCGCGCGGATCATCTTCTACGCCAAAGACCGCGTCGAAAACCCGCCGATGGACTACGTGAGCCTGGCCGATCCCGCCTACAAAGGCCAAGTCTGCCACCGCTCGTCCTCCAACGTCTACAGCCAGACCCTGCTGTCGGCCGTGATCGAAAACCACGGCGCCGAAGCGGCGACCGGCTGGGCCCAAGGCGTGGTCGACAACTTCGCGCGCGCGCCCCAGGGCGGTGACACCGACCAGCTGCGCGGCCTGGTGTCGGGCGAGTGCGATATCTCGATCTCCAACACCTACTACTTCGCGCGCGCCGTGCGCAAAGACGTCGACGGCCTGCCCGAAGATGCCCGCGCCAACATCGGCTGGGTCTTCCCCGCGCAGAACGCCGAAGGCGCGCATATGAACCTGTCCGGTGGCGGCGTCGCAGCCAACGCACCGAACCGCGACAACGCGATCAAGTTCCTGGAATACCTCGCCTCCGACCAGGCGCAGCAGTATTTCAGCGCCGGTAACGACGAATACCCGGCCGTTGCAGGCGTGGCGATCAGCCCGTCCGTCGCGACGCTCGGCATGTTCCGTCCCGACGGTGTGGATCTGAGCGCCGTGGCCCAAAACGTGCCGGCGGCCCAAGAGATCTTCAACCAGGTTGGCTGGGAATAAGAGCTTCCCCGCTTTCTCCCATCGCAACGTCGAGGCGCGCCCCACCGGGCGCGCCTTTTTTGCGCGGGGGAATTTCGCCTACTCCAAAGGTCTTACGATCCGCGGTTGACTATTCCGAGTGAATTAGTCAAGAATAGCATTGTGAGTCTGAGCCCTCCCCGCGTAGCGGAGCCGCCCGGACCCCAGTGCCAAGAGAGGATGCGCTATGACCATGCGAATGACCTTCACCCGCGACGTTCCTGATCCGACGAAGGCGGCCCCGGTGTCGCAGATGGACACGTATGACGCGCGCGACCTGATCCGCGATGGCACGTCCGTTGGCCTCGTCCTGGACGGCACCGCCTATGTCCTGCGCATCACCCGCGCCGGCAAGCTGATCCTCACCAAATGACGCACGGCGCTGCGGCGCTGGCCCAATTGGATGCCCTGCCCGCCTGGGAAGCCGGCTTCGTGCGCCACGTGCGCATGTGGTCCGGCGGTGCGGTGGGCGCGGCGCAAGTGATGCAGGATTATGGCGCGCGTCTGCCCGAAGGCAGCGCGCTTCAGGCCAATCAGGCCCTGGGCCAATTTCTGGCCGCTCTGAGCCAGGCGGCCCTGCGCCCCCTCGTTCTACGCACGCAGGCCTGCCGCTGCGCCGGCGCCGACGAATGTGTCGTGCTGCACATCGTCCGCACCGCGTCGGACGGCCAGTTGACCGACGCCGCGATGGTCGCCGCCCTCGTCGCCCGCCCGGCAGAGGCGGAGCGCCTGGCGCTCATGGCCGGCGAAGTGGGCACGAATGCCCGCCATATCAGCGCCCCCCTGCCCGGCCCCTTCCCCACACGGCTCGCACAGCGCCTGCACTAGCCGCACGGTTGCGCACGCGCCGCTTCTGCGCCAGCTTGCGCCTTGGGGTGACAGAGGATGGGGCGATGACCGACACAGCACCGCTTTGGCAATGGAGCGCCGCGCGCATTGCGGATGCCGCGCGCGCAGGGCAGATCACGGCGCTGGAGGCGACGGAGGCCGCCCTCGCCCGGCTGGACGCGCTGGAGCCTGATCTGGGCGCGGTCGTCGTCCGCTTCGACGACGCCGCCCGGGCCGAGGCCGAAGCCCGGGACGCCGCGGACGGCCGGCGCGGGCCGCTGCATGGCGTGCCGGTTACCATCAAGATCAATGTCGACCAAACGGGCCAGGCGACCAGCAACGGCGTGCCCGCCTTTGCCGGAAATATCGCCGACGCGGACGCGCCCATCGTGCGCAACCTGCGCGCCGCCGGCGCGGTCGTGATCGGGCGCACCAACACGCCCGAATTTTCGTTCCGCGCGGACACGGACAACCCGCTGCACGGCCGGACGCACAGCCCCTGGGGCCCGCATGTCTCCGCCGGTGGCTCGTCGGGCGGCGCGGGCGCGGCCATCATGGCGGGGATCGGGGCGCTCGCGCACGGCAACGACATTGGCGGCAGCCTGCGCTTCCCCGCCGCCGCGACGGGGGCCGTGACAGTCAAACCGGGCCTCGGCCGGGTGCCCGCCTACAACCCAAGCCAGACGGCGGAGCGCGGGCTTCTGGCCCATTCCATGTCGGTGCAAGGCCTTCTGGTGCGCGAGGCGGCGGACCTGCACCTGTCGATGCCCGCCCTGATCGCACCGGACGCGCGCGATCCCTTCCACGTCCCCCTGCCCTGGCGCGGGCCAGCGGTGGAGGGGCCGATCAAGGTCGCGCTCAGCCGCGACGATTTCGGCTTTGGCCTGCATAGAGAGGTTGTGGCGGCCCTGGACAAGGCGGCGGGTGCGTTGTCGGATGCCGGCTACGCGGTGGAAGAGGTCGATCCACCGCACGCGCAGGACACTGGAGCGGCAGGCTACCGCGCGCTGATGGGCGAGGTCAAAGCGCTGATGGGTGCCGATATCCGCGCCCACGGCTCCGACACGCTGAACGCGATATTCGATGATTATTACGCGGCGTTCCCGCCCTACGAGGGCGACGATCTGCTGCGCATCTTCGCCCAGCGCAGCCATTATGCCCGCGCCTGGTCGGTGTTCATGGAGGATTACCCGCTGGTGCTGAGCCCGTTCATGCTGGCGCCGTTCTTCGCCCCGGGCCGCGATGCGGAGGGGCCGGAGGGCGTTGCGGAGGTGCTGGGCCGGTCGCATTGGTCGTTCATCATGAATTTCATCGGCCTGCCCGCCGGCTGCCTGCCCACTCATGTCGCAGACCTATTACAAGGCCCGCAGCCCATCGGCGTGCAGATCGCCGGGCGGCGCTGGCGCGAAGACCTGATCGTGGACGCGATGGCGGCGATCGAACGCACTCTGCCCCCCGTCGCGCCGCAGCTTTGGGAGCGGATGGGGTGAGGGCCGGTCGCCTTGACTTCGAGCTGCCGGGAAAAGCCTTAAGACAGCGTGATGCGGCGTACCAACAGTCACGCTCAGCCCTAAGCGGGCCGCGCGGGTGGCGTGGAACACGCCGCCTGCAGGGGGGGGGTGGCCGGCGTGTCAACTTCCTGCGGAAGTCGTTGGGCTCAGCTGACAGGTGTTTCGTGTCGGCAATAGAACGCGCGCGTGAACGCTGATTGCGGCGGTCTACCCGTCACAGACGGAACACGTCCGGCCCACAGGGCCCTACCCGTCGAAATGCGCGCGCGGGAAGGCCTGCGCGAGCAGTCCGCCCTTGGTCCCGAACACCACCGACCCGGCATAGGCGATACCTGCCACCAGGATGATCGCCGGCCCCGATGGCAGGCTGTAGTGAAAGGACGCGAGCAGCCCCGCGACGCTGGACGCCACAGCGATCCCCACGGCGCAGACCACCAGACCGCCGATCCCAGTCGTCCAGAACCGCGCGGCGGCAGCCGGCAGGATCATGATCCCAACAGCCATCAGCGTGCCCAGCGCGTGAAAGCCGCCGACAAGGTTCATCACCACAAGCGTCAGGAAGGTGAAATGCGTCACCGCGCTCAGCCCCGAGACGGAGCGCAGGAATTGCGGGTCCGCGCATTCCAGCACCAGCGGGCGGAACAGCAGCGCCAGGATCAGGACCGACAGGCTCGCGATGCTGCACAGCAGGATCAGCGCCGCATCATCCAGGGCCAGAACCGTGCCGAACAAGACGTGCATCAGGTCCACATTGCTGCCGCGGGTCGACACGATCAGCACGCCGAGCGCCAGCGAGATAAGGTAAAACGCGGCGAGCGAGGCATCCTCGCGCAGCGCCGTTGCCCGCGTCACGAAGCCGGAGGCCAGCGCGACTGCCATCCCCGCCACGAGGCCCCCGATCGTCATCGCCCCGAGCGACAGGCCCGCCACCAGATAGCCGATGGCCGCGCCCGGTAGGATCGCGTGCGCCATCGCATCGCCTGTCAGGCTCATGCGCCGCAACATCAGGAACACGCCCATCGGCGTCGCCCCAACAGAGATCGCGACACAGCCCAAAAGCGCGCGGCGCATGAACCCGAATTCGGCGAACGGCGCGCCGATCACGTCCCAGATCATGCAGCGTCCCGGCCGCAGATATGGGGGGTGGAGGCGCAAGCCTCGCACATCTGGCGCGCGCGGAAGTGGTTTTCGGAGGTCAGGACCTCGTCCGTCGGACCGTGGGCCACAAGCTCACGCGCGAGCATCAGCGTCCGCGGGAAGTGATCGCGCACCGTGTCGAAATCGTGCAGAACCGCCAGGATCGTGCGCCCTTCGCCGTGCCAGCGCGCCACGATCCGCAGCAGATCGGCCATGGTGCGGGCGTCGACGGCTGTAAACGGCTCGTCCAGCAAGACCAGGCCAGCGTTCTGCAACAGCAGCCGCGCGAAAAGGACCCGCTGCATTTGCCCGCCCGACAGTGCGCCGAGGCTGCGACGCTCGAAGCCGGTTAGGCCAACCGCGGCAATCGCCTCTTCCACGCGGGCGCGGGCCTTGCGCGACAGGCCCCCGAAAGCACCGATCTCGTGCCACAGGCCCATGCTCACCAGGTCCATGACGGTCAGGGGGAAGCTGCGGTCGATATCCGATTGCTGCGGCAGGTAGGCGACGTCGTCCCGGCGCAAGGCGTCCCAGCGCACGGATCCTTCCAGGGGCGCGAGCGTGCCGGTCACACCCTTCAAGAGCGTCGATTTGCCGGCGCCATTCGGCCCCACGATGGCCGTCAGGCTGCCCCGTTCGATCGCGGTGTCGAGGTGATAGACCGCTGGAAAACGGTCGTAGCCCAGCGTTAGGTTGTCGAAAGCAAGGGCGGTCATCCCAGGCGCCCCGTCGCCCAGAAGAAGCCCAGCCACAGCAGCGCCGCCACGCCGCCCGCGCAAGCCAGGCGCGGCAGCGCGCCGATCAGGACCAAACGCCAGGCGCCGCTCATGCCTTGCCCGCCTCCCCCGCGTCGCTTTCGGCGCAGGTGCCGCAGCGACCCAGGATTTCCACCACTTGGCGCGTCGGCACGAAGCCGGACTTGGCCGCGACTTGGGCCAGGTCTTCCAGAACGTCCGGGGCTGCGTTTTCCTCAACCGCGCCGCAATCGTCGCAGACCGACAGAACGGTGCCGGTGTCGTGATGGCTGTGCTGGCACGCCACGAAGGCGTTGCGCGATTCCAGCCGGTGCACGCGGTCGC
>JBCDFL010000147.1:0-8408 GCA_039178165.1 Pseudomonadota bacterium
CGGCGCGATGGGGTGCCCGCCCGCCCGGGCTGTCACGGCGGGCGCGGTGCCGCCCTTGGTCCAGTGCCGCTTGCCCGCGCGGGAGCGGGTCGCGCGCGCCTCTTGCTGGATCGCGTCCCCGGAGCGGCTGTGCCCGCCGCCTTGCCCCGCATAACGAGCCAGGGCCCAGGCCGCGCCGCGGGTGTCCGCCAGGCCCGCGCGAACGGTCAGGCCCATCTCGGCACAATCGCCTTCGAGCACGTCGAGCAAGGACGCCTCCCCCCCGAACAGATGCGCGCAGCCGGTCAGGTCCACGACCAAGCCGTCCTCCCCTTCGGGCGCGGCCCAGGGGCTGAACTTGCCCGCCCAGCGCCGCAGCACGGCCAGAAAGGCGGCTTCGGCTTGGGGCACCCGCGCGCGGGTCTGAAGCCCCTCGCACATCGCGTGGGCGTCGCGCACCGGCTGGCCGACATGGATGCCCAGCGCCGCCGCCTGCGCACAGACGGAAGAGACCTGCTGCGCGTTGCCGATCTGGTCCACGACGACGAGCGGCCGCCCCTCCAGCAGGGTGTCCCGGCGAAGCAGGCGTTCGGCCCCCAAACGCGGGAACCACAGCGATAGAATACGGCGATCTGGCAACGCAAACACTCCGGGGGCAGCGCAAGATGTTCACATTATGTTCTTTAAGCTGAGTCGCGCGGCGGAGTCGAGTCTCAGGTGCCGTAGCGCGCCATGAACGTCTCGACCGCACCGTCGATGACGCGGGCAATCTCCGCCTCCGTCACCTCGGTCTTCATACCCATGATCATCTGCATCCAGATGTCCGCTTTGCACATCTCGCCGAATTGGTCTGCGGCGAGAGTGTAATCGTCGATCCGCAGCTCGCCCCGCTCTTCGGCGCAGGCGAAATATTCCGCCATCTCGGCGCGCATCACCTGGGGGCCGGATTCGAACAGCGCGCGGCCCAGTTCCGGGAATTCTGCCGCCTCGGCCACGCAGATACGAAAGATCTGCAGGCCCGGCCCCATCGTGATGAACCGCAGGAAGGACCGCCCGGCGATGCCCAGCACCTCGCGCGGGGGGGCGTCGTCGTCGATCTGCTCGAGCACCGATTGCGTCTGCCCGTGGCACACGCTGCGCAGCACCTCGACAAAGAGCAGCCGTTTGTCCGGGAAATAGCTGTAGAGCGTCGCCTTGCTGACACCCGCCACGCGCGCAATCTCGTCCACGGAGGCACGCTCGAACCCGCCTTCCATAAAGACCTGCCGTGCCCCGTCCAGGACCTGATCGAATTTGCGGCCCTTGCGGATGATCGGTGTCGCATCGTTCATGGGCTTAATATAAACCGCTGCGTTCACTTGCATAGGCTGGACGTCGCGGCGCGGGCCGGGGTACGGACGGGCGATGTTGGCGATATTTCTCAAGACCTTGCCCTTTTTCGCCCTGATCGGGCTGGGCTACTGGGCCGGACGGACCCGGTTTTTCACGCCCGAGGCGACGGCCTATCTGACCAAGTTCGTCTTCTACTTTGCCCTGTCGGCGATGCTGTTCCGCTTTTCGGCCAATCTGTCTTTGGCCGAGGTTTGGGACAGCCGCCTGGTGGCCGCCTATCTGTGGGGCACGGCCTTCGTCTACGGCATCGCGACGATCGTCGGCTTACTGCGCCGCCAAACGGTCGAGGTCGCGGCGGTGGAGGCGCAATGCGCCGTGATCGGCAACACAGGCTTTCTGGGCGTGCCGATGCTGACGCTGCTGCTGGGACCGGAGGCGATTGGCCCGGTGGTGCTGGCGCTGGCGGTGGATCTGATCGTGTTTTCGTCGCTGATCGTGATCCTCATCACCGTCAGCCGCGAGGGGCGGATGGAACTGGCGCTGCTGCGCTCGGTGGGCCTCGGTTTGTTGAAGAACCCGATGATCGTCGCGATGAGCGCGGGGTTCATCTTTGCCGCGACCGGGCTGCCGCTGCCCTCGGCGGTGGACGATTTCCTAGTGTTGCTGGGCGCGGCGGCGACGCCCGGCGCGCTCTTTGCCATCGGCGCGTCGCTCGCGGGCAAGAGTGCGGAGCGGGTCGAGGTCGCGGCCTGGCTGACCTTTGCCAAGCTGGTCCTGCATCCACTCTTCGTCGCCTTCGCCTGCATCTTCTTGTTCAACGTCGATCCCTTCGCCACCGCCGTTCTGATCGCCACGGCGGCCCTGCCGGTGGCGGGCAATATCTACATCCTGGCGGAGCATTACGGCGTCGCGCCGCAGCGTGTGTCTGCCGCGATCCTGGTGTCGACCGCAGCCTCCATCGTGACGGTGAGTGTGGTGATTGCTTGGGTGAGTGAGGGTCTTTTGTAGTGGACATAGACGCTGGACCGCTTAGGGCAGCGCCCGCCCCGTTTTGCCGGAGGCAAACCTTCGGTTTGACGGGGGCGGGACGGGCGCTGCCCGGTGTTTCCACCGGGCTGGGAATTCCCGCGGCGTGATCGGCGTACTCACATCCAGCGCATTTAACTGAACGTCAATCTGCGATAGCCCTTCCCCAACCAACGGAGGCCGACCATGCACACCCAATCCGAAAACGCCTGCTTCGGGGGCACCCAAGGCGTCCATACCCATGCCTCTACCGCCTGCTCCTGCGACATGACCTTCGGCCTTTTCCTGCCCCAGGAAGCCAAGGACGGCCCTGTGCCTTTGCTGTGGTATCTGTCCGGCCTGACCTGCACGCATGAAAACGCCATGACCAAGGCAGGCGCGCAGGCCTGGGCGGCGGAGCAAGGCATCGCGATCTGCTTTCCCGATACCTCCCCGCGGGGTGACGATGTGGCCGATGACGACAGCTACGACCTGGGCAAAGGCGCGGGGTTCTACGTGAACGCGACGCAGGAGCCGTGGGCCAAGCATTACCGGATGTGGGACTACGTGACCGAAGAATTGCCGGCGCTGCTGGGTGAAAGCTTCGCGCTCAACATGGACGCGCAGGCAATCACCGGGCACTCAATGGGCGGGCACGGCGCGCTGACCATGGCGATGGCGCTGCCCGGGCGGTTCCGGTCGGTGTCGGCCTTTGCGCCGATCTCCAATCCCACGGCCTCCGACTGGGGGCGCAAGCAGCTCAGCGCCTATCTTGGGGAAGATGAGGCCGCCTGGTCCCGCCATGACGCAACGCGGGTGATGCGGGAGAAGGGCTTCGACGGGCCGATGCTGATCGACACCGGGACGAACGACCAGTTCATTGACCTCCTGAAACCCGAAGCGCTGGCCGAGGCCATCGCCGCCCGCCGCCAACAGGCGCAGTTTCGGATGCAGCCGGGCTACGACCATTCCTACTTCTTCGTCTCGACCTTCATGGAGGACCACATCGCCTTCCATGCGGAGGCCCTCTACGCATGATCTACGTCGACGCCGACGCCTGCCCCGTGAAGGCCGAGGCAGAGCGGGTCGCGACCCGGCACAAGGCAAAGATGTTCCTGGTTTCCAACGGTGGCCTGCGCCCCTCGCGCAATCCTTTGGTAGAAGTTGTCGTTGTGCCCGAAGGCCCGGACGTCGCCGACATGTGGATCGCAGAGCGTGCGGGACCGGGCGACGTGGTCGTTACAGGCGACATCCCGCTGGCCGCCAAATGCGTGGAGGCTGGCGCGCGGGTGCTGAAGCACAATGGCGAGGCGTTGACCCAGGCCAACGTGCGCGAGGCGCTGGCAACGCGGGACCTGATGACCGACCTGCGCGCCGCCGACCCCTTCCGGCAGGGCGGCGGCAAGGGCTTTTCGAAGGCGGACCGGTCCCGCTTTCTGGACGCATTGGAGCGGGAGATGCGGCGATGATCCAGGCCGTGGTGTTCGACATCGGCAACGTGCTGCTGCACTGGTCGCCGGAGCGGATGTATGACGCGCGCATCGGCGCCGACCGGCGGCGCGCGCTGTTCGCAGCCGTCCCTCTGGACGCGATGAACCTTGAGGTCGACCGCGGCGCGCCATTCAAGGCGACGGTGCATGCGCTGGCCGATGAGTACCCCGATTGGCGGGACGAGATTGTGATGTGGCACGATCACTGGCTTGAGATGGCCTATGCCGACATCCCCCGCTCTGTCCGGGTGATGGGCGCGCTACAGACCAAGGGCGTGCCGGTCTTCAGCCTGACGAATTTCGGGACCGACACCTATGACCTGGCTGCTCAGCACTACCCGTTCATGCGGCAGTTCGACCGGGATTTCATCTCTGGCCACATGGACGTCATCAAGCCGGATCCCGAGATCTACGCGCAGCTTGAGGGGGGCACGGGACTGTCCGGCGGGGCGCTCATCTTCACCGACGACCGGGCCGACAACATCGCCGCCGCCGCCGCGCGGGGCTGGCAGACGCACCTGTTCGAAGGACCTGACGGCTGGGCGGAGCGCCTTGTTGCCGAAGGGCTGCTGACCGAAGGCGAGGCCGCATGAGCCCGCCCTTCATCCCCTTCGCCGCGGGCGAGGCAAAGCTGGACTGGCTCGGTCTGGTGGAGGCCCTCACAGCCGGGCACGCCCTGCCGAAAGCGCAGATTGGCGACACCTTCCTTTACCGTGACCCCGACACGCTGCTCTCCCGCGCGGCCTGGATCGACGGGATGGGATCGGTCGTCAAAACCGCGACGGTATTTCCGAACCGGACACCCAGCATCAACGGGGGCGTGTCGCTCTACGGTGATGGGGACGGCGTGCTGGAGGCGATGATCGACTTCCACCTCGTCACCAAGTGGAAGACGGCGGGGGATTCGCTGATGGCGGCCTTGCGGCTGAAGCCGCAAGCGGCGCGCATCCTGATCGTGGGCGCCGGCACGGTTGCGGCCTCAATTCGGGAAGCCTTTGGCGCGGGCTACCCGGGGGCGGCTTTCACCATCTGGAACCGCACCCGCGCGCGGGCCGAAGCGCTGGTGGCGCAGCACCCGGACATCACCATCGCGGACGATCTGGAGGCTGCCGTGCGCGGCGCCGACATCATCGTGGGCTGCACCATGGCGACGGAGCCTTGGCTGCGCGGCGACTGGTTGGAGGGCGAGCAACACGTCAACCTGATCGGCGCCTATCGTCCCGACATGCGCGAGGCGGATGACGAAGCCCTGCGCCGCGCGCGGGTCTTCGTTGACTCTTTCGACACCACTTTGGGCCATATCGGCGAGGTGAAAATCCCGCTGGAGGCACAGACGATTCCCCGCAGCCATATCCTGGCCGACTACTACGACCTGGGCGCCTTCACGCCCGGGGGCCTGACGCTGTTCAAGAATGGCGGCGGCGCACATCTCGACCTGATGACGGCGCGGTACATCCTGGATCGGTGGCACGCGTGATCTACTGGACGCTCGTGATCCTGGCCGGCCTTGTCGCCGTGCCGCTGATGCAGGAAATCACCCGCACCTCCGTGACCTCGCTTCAGGCCAGCGCGCCGGGGCACCTGACCCCGCTGCCCCGCGGGCAAGTTCACCACCGCTGGTCCGGACCGGAGGGCGGGCCGGTGGCGGTCTGCGTGCATGGCCTCACGACCTCGTCCTATGTCTGGGACGCCATCGTGGCGGGGCTGGTCGAGGATGGCTACCGCGTGCTGACCTACGACCATTACGGGCGCGGCTATTCCGATCATCCGCGCGGGCGGCAGGACGCGGCCTTTTTCAACGAGGCACTCGATGCCCTGCTGACGGATCAGGGGGTGGAAGGACCCGTGACGCTGGTCGGCTATTCAATGGGCGGCGCGGTGGCCGCCAGCTTTGCTGCAGCCTATCCAATCCGGGTGACGCGCATCGTGATGATCGCGTCCGCCGGATTGCAGGCCCCGCCTGGCGGGCTGGCCGGTATCATGCGCCAGGTGCCACTGCTGGGCGATTGGCTCATGCTGGCCTTGTACCCGTGGGTGTTGCGCGCGGGCCTGCGCGCCGAACGGGATCTGCCCAAACAGGTGGACGGTATTGCCCGCAAACAAGAGGCGGAACTGGACGTGCGCGGCTTTATCCCCGCGGTGCTGTCGTCGCTACGGGGGATCCTCTCGGCCCCGCTGCTGGCCGAGCATCGGGCGATTGCCGAGGCCGGCGTGCCGGTGCACGCGATCTGGGGCAGCGACGATGCCTTCATCCCGCTGGACGCGATGGACCAGCTGGCTGATCTCAACTCCAGCGCGATGCAGGACGTGATCGCGGACGGCACCCACGCCCTGCCCTATTCGCACGCGGATGAGGTGCTGGACCTGATGCGCGCTCAGGCAGGCTGAGCCGCGGGCAAAGGGCGTTCGCGGATCGGCAGGTGCACGATGGCGCTGAACGCGCCGACGGCGACGCCGACCCACCAGACGACCTCGTACCCGCCGGTCGTGTCGTAAAGCCGTCCGCCCAGCCACACGCCCAGGAAGCTGCCCAGCTGGTGGCTGAAGAACACGATGCCATAGAGCGTGCCCATATAGCGCAGCCCGTAAATATGCGCGACGAGGCCCGAGGTCAGCGGCACCGTGGCCAGCCACAGGGAACCCATCGCGACTGAAAACAAGATCACGCTCAGCGGTGTGATCGGGAACAGGAAGAACAGCGCCGCCACCACCGTGCGCCCGGTATAGATGCCCGCCAGCAGGTACTTCTTCGAGTACCGCTTGCCCGCCCAACCGGCCAGCAGCGTGCCCCCGATATTCGCCAGCCCAATGAGGGAGATCGACCAGGCGCCCAGTGCCGAGGTCGTCGAAATCCCGATGCTGTCCAGCATGGAGCCGGGTTGGATCGGCCCGCACAGCTCTTGCACCAGGGCAGGGAAGTGCGCCGTCACGAAGGCCAGCTGGTAGCCGCAGCTGAAAAAGCCCAGAAAGATCAGGGTATAGCTCGGATCGCGGAAGGCCTTCACCAGGACCGCACCCATGCTCTCCTCCAGCTCTGACCGCGTAGCGGCGGGCGCCTTCATCATCGGTAGCATCAGGAGGCTCAGCAGGATCACCGCGGCGAAGGTCACGAACACACCCTGCCACGGCATGATCTGCAAGAGCCCCTCGGCCACCGGCGCGCCGAACACTTGGCCGGCACTGCCCGCTGCCGTAGCGATGGCCAGCGCCATGGACCGATGCTCGTCGCTGGTGGCGCGGCCCACGACGGCCAGGATGACACCAAAGCCCGTGCCGGCGACGCCGAAGCCAACCAGCCAGGCATAGGCCTGGTGCGCTTCGGGGCTGATGGCTTGCGCGGACAAAACCAGCCCCGCCGCGTAGGTCACGGCACCCAGGATGATCGCCTTCCGGTCCGTCAGTCGCTCCGCAATCGCGCCAAAGATGGGCTGCCCGATTCCCCAGGCGAGGTTCTGGATCGCGATGGCGAGGGAGAATTCGACCCGTAGCCACCCAAACTCCTCGGCGATGGGGATCTGGAACACGCCAAAGGACGCGCGCACCGCGAAGCTGATCATCATGATGACGCAGCCGGCGATCAGGACGGGGGTGAAGAGGGACGTCTTGGTCATGGCGCGACCCTGCGCCCGCGGCGGGGCGCGGTCAATTCAGCAATTGTGAGCCGCGGTTCAGCTTTCGTGACCTCAGCCCTTGCGCTAAGCGTCGGATATGTTGCCAAGCCAAGCCTACGACGCCGCAATCGCCTCCGGCGCGCTGACGGACGACGACGCCCAGCGCGGTGTGCTGCCGGACTTCGACCGGATGGCGCAGGCGCTCAGCCAGCCGGTGAAGCGCGGCTGGTTCGCCAAAGCGCCGGCGCCGGTGCCGGGCCTCTATGTCTGGGGCGGCGTGGGGCGGGGCAAGTCGATGCTGATGGACCTCTTCGTGGACTGCCTGGAGGTGCCCGTGCGGCGAGTGCACTTTCACGCCTTCATGCAGGAAGTTCACGCCGCCATGCACGGCGCCCGCCAGCGCGGGGTCGACGACGCCATCGCGCCGGTGGCCGCCGATGTGGCCGCCAACCTGCGCGTTTTGGCCTTCGACGAGATGCAGATCACCGATATCACCGACGCCATGATCGTGGGCCGCCTCTTCGAGGCGTTGTTCGCCGCGGGCGTCACGGTGGTGACGACCTCGAACCGGGTGCCGGATGACCTTTATAAAGACGGGCTGAACCGGCAGCTTTTTCTGCCCTTCATCGCCCTGATCAAAGAGCGGATGGTGGTGCACGAGCTTGTCAGCCCGCGCGATTATCGCCAGGACCGGCTGGCGGGCAATCCGGTCTACTTCACGCCTCTGGGGCCGGGCGCGCGGGCGCAGATGGACACGCTGTGGTCGGACCTCACCGGCGGCGCGGCGGGCGCGCCCTTGGTTCTGCGGGTGAAAGGCCGCGACGTGACACTGGCCGCCTTTCACAACGGCGTGGCGCGGACCTCGTTCTTCGACCTTTGCGGCAGGCCGCTGGGCGCGGCGGACTACCTGGCCGTGGCGGACGCGGCGCGGGTTCTTATGCTGGACGATATTCCGGCGCTGGGGCGATCGAATTTCAACGAGGCGAAGCGC
>JBCDFL010000148.1:0-8365 GCA_039178165.1 Pseudomonadota bacterium
CGTCCCTTGGCGATCAAGCGAGGGCGGCTCCAGAACCAAAAACCTCCGTGTTTTTGGTTCAGCGGCAAGGTATGTGCGCCGAAGGCGCGCGTGCAGCCGCACGGTTCAAAGCTGGGACTGCTTTCGTCGTCCGCGATGCAGGGAGAAACAGTCCGTTTGCCGAAGCCCAAGCGATACGTGCAGCGACCGCGCCTCCGCGTTGGAAAAGTCGGCTTCATTCGCACCGCTCCAGTAAAAAAACACTAACTCGCACCACCCTCACCCCGCCCGCATCAGCATGCCGTAGAGATCGCGCGGATCGTCGGGGTCGGCCAGCAGGTCCAGCGGAACGCTGTAGGGCGTGCCGGCGACCCGGTCGCGGATGAAGCGCAGGGCTGAGAAGTCCTCGATCGCGAAGCCCACCCCGTCAAAGAGCGTGGTCTGGCCGGCGCTTGTACGGCCCGGCGCCCGGCCCGCGATGACCTGCCACAGCTCGGTCACCGGATGGTCCGGTGGCATCTGCTGGACCTCACCCTCCACGCGGGTTTGTTCGGGGTATTCGACGAAAATGTCCGCGCGCGACAGGATGCCGGGCGCAAGCTCCGTCTTGCCGGGGCAATCGCCGCCGATGGCGTTGATGTGTACGCCGCTGCCGACCATGTTGTCGGTCAGGACCTTGGCCTGGCGCTTGTCGGCGGTGCAGGTCGTCACGACCTCCGCGCCCTCGATCGCCGCCTCCGCCCGGTCGCAGACCGTCACGTGGAGGCCCGCGGCGCGCAGATGGGCCGCGCATTTGACGCTGGCCGCCGGGTCGGTGTCGTAAAGGCGCACGTGGGTGATCCCGCAAATCTCCGCCAGGGCGAGGCTTTGGAATTCCGATTGTGCCCCGTTGCCGATCATCGCGAGCGTCGCCGCGCCCTTCGGCGCGAGCCATTTGGTCGCCACCGCCGACATGGCGGCGGTGCGCAGCGCGGTGAGCAGCGTCATCTCCGTCAGCAGCACCGGATAGCCGGTGTCCACATCGGCCAGCAGACCGAAGGCGGTGACCGTCTGCAGGCCCTGCGCCGTATTCTTGGGATGCCCGTTCACGTATTTGAAGCCATAGGCCTCCCCGTCGGAGGTCGGCATGAGCTCGACCACGCCCTCGCGGCTATGCGCGGCCACGCGCGGCGTCTTGTCGAAGGCCTCCCACCGCTTGAAATCGGCCTCAATATAGGCCGCTAGCCCGGCGAGGGCCTGGCGCAGGCCGATATGGTGAATGAGCTGCATCATGTGATCGACGCTGACGAAGGGCACGAGCGCTTTGCCCGAGGGGGTACCCGACACGTGCATCAGAAACTCGGGGTCGGCCGGTCGAAGACGCGGGCGCCGCAGGCCGACGCGATAAGGTCCACCATCGCCTGCGCCGTGCGTCCGCGCTCATCGAGGGCAGGGTTCAGCTCGACCACGTCGAGCGCGGTCATCAGGCCGCTGTCGTGGATCATCTCCATCGCCAGATGCCCTTCGCGGATCGTGGCGCCGCCCGGTACGGTCGTGCCGACGGCAGGGGCGACGGCGGGGTCCAGAAAATCCACGTCGAGGGAGACATGAAGGTGCCCGTTCGCGCGGCCCACGCGGTCCAGGAAGGCGGCGAGGGGGCGGGCGATCCCGCGCTCGTCGATGGCGCGCATGTCCACGAGCGTCGCCTCCGACGCCTCCAGCGCGGCGCGTTCCGGCGCGTCGACGGAGTGCAGGCCGATCAAACAGACCTGAGACAGCGGCACGGGCGTGTCGTTCGCGGGAAACGCGTCGAAGCCATCGCGCCCGGCCAGATAGCCAAGGGGCGTGCCGTGCAGGTTACCCGACGCGGTCGTGGCTGGCGTGTGGTAATCGGCATGAGCGTCGAGCCACAGCAGGAAGAGCGGACGGCCCGCCGCTGCCGCGCGTCGTGCGGAAGCTAGGCCCGTGCCGAGCGACAGCGCGTGATCGCCGCCCATCCAGATCGGCAGGCCCGGTGGCACGGCGCAGGACGCCAGCGCCTCGGTCCAGGCGACGGTCTCGCCCAGAGCGTGCAGGCCGGGGGATTCCAGGGCAGGTGTTGGGCCGGGCACGATATTGCCGTGATCGGTGACGCGGTGGCCGAGGCCGCGCAACGTGGCGGGCAGGCCGGCGGTGCGCAGCGCGTCGGGGCCCATCAGGCAGCCTGCCCGCACTTTGCCGCAATCGAGCGGCACGCCAAAGAGGTGAATATCCATCATGGCCGCAGACATCTACGCGATTTGCGGTGGTCTCAAGCCTGCGGATTGGCCAAAATGCGCGCGTATTGACCGGATTGAGAGACCGCGTTGGACAGTTTGGATAGCGCCTTGATTGCCGCCCTTCGCCACGACGCTCGCGCGTCGCTGTCGGACCTCGCGGTGCGGCTGGGTGTGGCACGGGCCACGGTGCGGGCGCGGCTGGACCGGCTGCGCCGAGAGGGCGAGATCGTCGGCTTCACCGTGCTGCTGCGCGCGGACGTGCAAAGCGATCCTGTGCGCGGGCTGATGATGATCGGGATCGAGGGGCGGGGGACGGAGCGTGTGATCCGCCAGCTCGAAGGGACGGCGGAGGTGCGCGCGGTGCATTCGACCAATGGCCGCTGGGACGTCATCGCCGAGATCGGCGCGCCCACGCTGGAGGCGTTCGACGCAGTGCTGTTTCGGATCAGGCGGCTGGACGGCGTGGTCGCGTCGGAGACGTCACTGCTGCTCTCGACGCGCAAGGGCGGCTAGCCACAGCGCGAGCAACCCGGCGGAGAGCAAGGCGTTCCAGGCGGCCATGCTGAGCCCGGCGAAGGACCAGGCGATCTGGTCGCAGCGCACCATCGGCGCGGTCATGATCTGATCGAAGAGGGCATCGGGGTCCATGGACAGGCCCGCACCGCCCGCGCAGGCGGTGACGCCCTCCCACCAGCCTTGTTCGACGCCGGCGTGAAAGAGGCCAAGGCCGACACTCACGGCGAGGGCCGCGGCGCCCAGGGCCGCCAGCGCGCGGTGGCCGGTGGCCAGGGCCGCGGCGCCGATCAGGATCGCGGCGGCATGGGGCCAGCGCTGCCACAGGCACATCTCGCACGGGGCGAGGCCGCCCAGATGTTGGAACCCGAAGGCGGCGACCAGAAGCGCGGCGGAGCCCGCGGCGGCCAGAGACACACGCGTCAGATCCATCGCAGCACCAGAAATCCGCCGATGAGCAGCGCGAAGAGGGCGGTGAAGGCGAGGCCCAAGCGCCGCTCGATAAAGTCGCGGATCGGCGCGCCATAGGTCCGCAGCAGTGCCGTCACGATGAAGAAGCGCAGACCGCGCGCCAGGATGGATGTGGCGATGAAGGTGCCGAGCGGCATGCCCGTCCAGCCCGACATGATCGTGATGACCTTGTAGGGGAAGGGCGTGATGCCCGCGCCCAGAACGGCCCAGAAGCCCAGATCGTTGAACCGTTCGTTGAATTCCAGAATGCGCTCGCCCTTGCCCAGAGCCTCGAGGATCGGCTGGCCCAGCGCCTCGAAGGCCAGCGCGCCGATCGCATAGCCCAAAAGCCCACCCGCGACGGAGGCGAAGAGCATCACACCGGCGATCAGCCAGGCACGGTGCGGCGCGGCCAGGACCATCGGGATCATCAGGACGTCCGGCGGGATCGGAAAGACGGAGCTTTCTATGAACGCGACGCCCGCCAGAACCCACAGCGCATGGGGATGCGCGGCCATCGACAGGGTCCAAAGATAGAGGCGCCGGATCATAAGGCCATGGACCATGGGGCCGGAGGGGCGTCAAGAAGCCCTTTACCCCAACCGGCGATGGCGGTAGCGAGAGGGCGAGGCCCAAGTGGCGGAATGGTAGACGCAGGGGATTCAAAATCCCCCGCCTTCGGGCGTGCCGGTTCGAGTCCGGCCTTGGGTACCAGCCTCACATGACAGAAGGACGAAGCTCGGTGTGGCGCGCGCCGCTGTGCCGCCCATCGTCTCAATAATGCGCGAAATCGATTCGTCTCGGGCCGCGCGGCCGTGCGCAATTGCGCTGCCGCCAGGGGGATTGGTGCTGCCGCGTG
The DNA here is from genome assembly GCA_039178165.1 of Pseudomonadota bacterium. GTDB lineage: Bacteria > Pseudomonadota > Alphaproteobacteria > Rhodobacterales > Rhodobacteraceae > JBCBCP01. The sequence continues at coordinate 4,039 of JBCDFL010000148.1, forward strand.
AACGGATTTGGTCACAATTTCGCGCAAATCTTAGGCTGGGGGGCGCGGAGGGGGAATGTGGCGTCACGTTTCCTCGCGCGAAACAATGATGATTTGCGCCCACTACCATGTGGCGAAAGGGGCCAGAAACAAGCGAAAATCTCCTAACGGACTGAAACAATTAACTTTGATTTTCGCGCTAATCGTGTCCCACCGCCGCCGCATTCGCGTCCCATGTTGGGCAATGATGGAAATTTCATAACAATTTTCGCTTTGTTTAGCGGCAAGCGACCGCGTAAGACCGGGTCAGCCCAACTGGGGGGCGATGTCTGCAGGTCACGGGGGCGACCGCACAAACCGAACGCATGCAATTGCGCGTGTGGGAGTGATGTGTGTGCGCCGGGTTGCGAAGCAAACCGATGAACACATGCGCGCCGGAGCGATCTTCGGTGCGTTGCTGCATGTCAGCCGTCCCCCGACACGTGCGCGGTGTTACGGGACTTGTGCGGATCGCCTTTTGCGGCCGCTGGCATCGTCGCCACTGGGTGTGAGTAGTGACGATGGAGTGATGGCAGTGCGACAGCCAGCTTTGACCACCGATGTATTGCGCGGTTCGGCGCAGGCCAGTGCCCCCCAGGCGCTGCGATTGCTTCTTTCGTCTTCTTCCTCTTGTCCGGCCGCGCTGCGCGCCGTCTGCACCGCTGCCTAGGAGCCCGTACCCATGACCAAGTTTATCGACTTCAACGACCTCGGCCGCGGCACCGTCGTGGACAACGAATACAAAGATCAGGGCGTCACGATCTCCGCCATCGGCGGATCGAACAAGGCGATGATCTTCGACAGTGCCAAGCCTACCGGCGGCGACAGCGATCTTAAGACGGACAATCTTAAGAAAGTGTTGATCATCTCCGAAGATGGCAAAAGCAACGATCCCGACGACAATGGCGGTGGCGGCACACTCCGCTTTGTCTTCGACGAGCCAGCTTCGGTCAAATCGCTGACCTTCCTCGACATCGAGGAGACTGCGAAGGTCAAATTCTACGACGCCGATAACAATCTCATCAAAACCGTCGACATCGCCGCGACCGGCAATAACGGTCAGCGTGAAGTCGAATTCGACGTGGACGGCGCCAGCCGTATGGATGTGCAATTGGCCGGCTCCGGCGCCATCGACAACCTGGCCTTCGAGGACACGTTCAACCCCGATTTCGAGCCGACCTCGCGCGAGGACCTCGTCTCCCTCTGGGAGTTCTCCGAAAACGGCGCGCATACGGCCAAGGATACGGCCGGCGACATCTCCAACGCGCAGCTCAAGAACGGCGCGTTCATGGAGAATAACGAGCTGCAGCTCGACGGGCATAACGACTTCGCGCTGGTGAAGCCGGCCGAAGAGCATCAGCTGGACGAGGGCAAGATCGAGCTGGTCTTCAACCAGGACCAGCATGTCGGCTCCTCCCCCGACACGCTGGTGTCGCGCGACAGCTCCGGCTTCGACGATGGCGGCCACTTCACGCTGTCGGTGACCAAAGACGGCGCGGTTTCCGTCCGGCACCAGACGGACAAGGACAGCCTGTTCTTCGAGACGGAGAAGAAATTCTTCGAGCCCGGCGATGATGTGCGCGTCAGCTACAGCTGGGATGAAGGCGGCGCGGGCGGCAAGTTCATCGTCAACAACCTGAGCACCGGCAAGACCTTCGAAGAGGATGTGCCGAACACGCTGACCATGGATATGGGCCCGAATTTCAACGAGCCCTGGACCATCGGCGCGGGACAGCAGGTGTCGGATAACAACTCCGCCAACCACCTGCGCGAGTTCTTCGACGGCGAAATCAGCTATGTCGCGATCTACGACAACGCGACACCCGGCGTGGCCGACAACACCGCGCCGGACGCGCGCGACGACAGCTCCATGACGCTCGAAGGCGAGGCGATCATCATCGATCTGCTGGCCAACGACTTTGACGCGGACGGCGACACGCTCACTGTGACCAACGTGTCCGTGCCTGCAGGCCAAGGCACCGTGGTCGATAACGGCGACGGCACCGCGACCTTCACCCCCGCGGACGGCTTCACCGGCACCGCGATGGTCAGCTACGACATCACCGACGGCAATGGCGGGCGCGACTGGGCCAAGCACTTCGTCGAAGTCAAAGAGGTCGTGGACCCGGTCGGCGACGGCATCGTCAGCAACGACAACGACGGCGAGGTCATCGACACCGCGTATGACGGCGACCCCGATGGCGACTTCATCGACAATGGCGACGCGCTGCTGCCCGGTGAGGCGCCGCAGGACGACATTGTTGACGCCAATGGCGGCGACGACACGATCACCTCTGGCCTGGGCGACGACGATGTCTACGCCGGCTCCGGCGATGACAGCGTCGACGGCGGGACGGGCAACGACCTGATCTTTGGCGACAGCAACCTGCCGGGCGGCACCAACGGCCCCGTCAACATCACCATCGTTGGCGACGGCGCGGGCTTCACCAACGGTGTCTTCGTCTACGAAATCGACGTGGCCACCGGCACGATCAGCAACATCCAGACGCTGACCGACGACCACGAAGCCTCCCTGGGCGAGACGTTTAGCGTGAATGTCGCCCCCGGCACCGTAATCGGCGTCGGCATCCTGTCGCCCCAGGGCACGTTCTTCTCCTCCGGCTACGGGCCGAATCTGGATCTGAACCCCGACGGCATCCTGCACACGGTCGGCCTGAGCGAGAACCCTGACGGGTCGGTCACAATTGGCTTCGAGGATCTGCTGAATGGCGGCGACAATGACTTCGACGATGTAGAGGTGCAGATTGACCTCGGCAGCTCGGGTGCGACGTTCGACAACGCGCATTTCGACTATTCCTCCACCCCCGGCGTCGTAGATGACGGGCCGGACGGCAACGATGTGCTGGACGGCGCGGAGGGCGACGACACGATCTTTGGCGAGGGCGGCAATGACACGCTGACCGGCGGTGACGGGGCGGATGTCCTGGACGGCGGCGCCGATGCCGACGTGATCTTTGCCGGAGCGGGCGATGTCGTGGACGGCGGGGACGGCGGCTTTGACGCCGATCCGGCGCAAAACACCGATGACGACATCCTGGACCTGACCGGCCAAGGCCCGTTCCGGATCGAGGACCGCACGCCCGACGCCAACGGCAACGGCTTCAACGGCACCATCGTCTTCGTAAACCCCGATGGCTCGCCCACCGGCGCCACGCTCACCTTCACAGAGATTGAAGAGGTCCGCGGTGAAGAGGTCAACACGGGCCCCGTGGCCAATGACGACAGCGCGACGACCCAAGAAGACGTGGCCGTCACCATCCCCGTCCTGACCAACGACACGGATGCCGATGGCGACACGCTGACGATCACCGAAGCGACCGTCCCGGCAGAGCAGGGCACCGTCACCATTGACGGTGGCAACCTGGTCTTTACTCCGGCGCCGAATTTTAACGGCGATGCGCAGATCAGCTACACGATCAGCGACGGCGAAGACACCGACAGCGCCGTGGTCGACGTGACCGTCACCCACGTCAACGACGGGCCGGTGGCGAGTGACGATACCGCGACGACCCAAGAGGATACCGCCGTCACTATCGACGTGCTGGGCAATGACATCGACGTGGACGGCGACCCGCTGACCATCACCGAAGCGACCGTCCCGGCGGCGCAAGGCAGTGTCGAGATTGTCGGCAATCAGCTGGTCTTCACCCCGGCGGACAACTTCAACGGCGAGGCGCAGATCAGCTACACGATCAGCGATGGCAATGGAGGCACCGACAGCGCCACGGCCACGGTGACCGTCGAGGCGGTGAACGACGCGCCCATCGTGTGCCCGGACCTCTACTTCGTGACCGAAGACGAGGGGGCAGGGGACCTCGACGGCAACGTCATCACCAACCCCTCCGACAACAATGCCGGCCTCGATGTCGATCCGGATGGCACGCCGCTGACCATCTTTGCGATCAACGGTGACGAGAATGCTGTCGGCCAAGAGGTAGCAGGGTCCGCGGGTGGTATCTTCAAGCTGAACCCGGACGGTTCGTTCGACTTCAGCGCGGATGGCGATTTTGAGTTCCTGGCGCCCGGCGAGACGCAGAATACGGTGATCGAATACACCGCGACCGACGGGAATGGCGGCTTCGGCACGGCCACGCTGACCATCACCGTCCAGGGCATCAACGATGCCCCAGACGCGGTGAACGACGCGGCCACGATGGACGAAGACACGACCATCATCATCGACGCGCTGGCCAATGACACCGATCCCGAAGATGACCCGCTGACCATCACCGGCGCCTCTGTCCCGGCGGCGCAAGGCAATGTCGAGGTGGTCGGCAACCAGCTGGTC
>JBCDFL010000149.1:0-8164 GCA_039178165.1 Pseudomonadota bacterium
CCATGTCGCCCTGGCTGATCCTGGTGTGCATCCTTCTGGCCTACGCGGTGCTGGGCATGTTCATGGACGCGATCGGGATGCTGCAGCCGACACGAACTCGCCCCCGTTCAGCGCCATGATCGCCGGATAGACCACCGGCAGGGTCAGCAGCAGCATCCCGATCGCGTCCATGAACATGCCCAGCACCGCGTAGGCCAGAAGGATGCACACCAGGATCAGCCAGGGCGACATGGTCAGCGAGGTGATCCAGTCAGAAAACGCGCCCGGCAGGTCGGCAAAGCCCAGGAAGCGCACGTAGATCAGCACGCCCCAGATGATGGTGAAGATCATCACGGTCAGCTTCGCCGTCTCGATCAGCGCATCCTTCAGCTTGGACCAGCCCATCCCGCGATAGAGCGCCATGAGGAACACGATGAACGCGCCCACAGCACCGCCCTCGGTCGGTGTACCCCAGGCGTCGCCGAAGGGGTTGTAGACGAAGAAGATGATGACCACGACCACCGCCACGATGGGCAAAGCGGGCGGCAGCGCGACTAGGCGCTCTTTCCACGTAAAGCCCCCCACGGGCGGGCCGACCGTCTTGAAGATGGACGCGATGCCGATGATCAGCGCGGCGTAGACCAGGGCCGAGAACACCCCAGGGACAAAGCCCGCCAGCAGCAGCGCGCCCACGTCTTGCTCCACGATGATCGCGTAGATCACCAGGATGGCGGAGGGCGGGATCAGCGACGCCAGCGTGCCCCCTGCCGCCACGACGCCGGCCGCAAATTGCTTGTTGTAGCCGTTCTTCAGCATCTCCGGGATGGCGATGCGGGCGAAGACGGCCGCCGTCGCCACCGACGCGCCGGACACAGCGGCGAACCCTGCGGTCGCAAACACCGTCGACACGGCCAGCCCGCCGGGCACCCAGGCGATCCACTTCTTGGCGGCCTCGAACAGGGCCGTGGTGAGGTTGGCGTAATAGGCCAGATAGCCGATCAGGATGAAGGTCGGGATCAGGCTGAGAGCGTGGGCGGAGACCTTAGAATGCGGCACCTGGCCCGCGATCTGCATGGTCTTGCCCAGCGCGCCGTCCAGCATGCCGCGCCGCTCGTTCCAGGTCAGCAGCTCGTTCAGCGCGTAATCATCCCGCGCCCAGAAAATCCACAGGATGCCGAGGAACCCGGCGAGCGCGGCGGCGAAGGCCACGCGCATGCCCGCAAAGACCAGAACCAGCATGCCGCCGGTGACCCACAGGCCGATCGTGATGTTATCCATCGTTGCGCTCCAACGCTTCGGCCTCGGCCCGGGCTTGCTCGGCCACGGATTGGATCAACGGCACAGCGACGGGCCGGTCGAGGTTCTTGAGGAAGGCGCGGCCATAGCCCCAGGCCTGTAGGCTCAGGCGCAGGACAAGGACGACAAAGGCGATGGGAACGAGGATCTTGGACGGCCAGAGGGGCAGCGAGACGTCGATAGAGCTGTCGCGCGAGCAGAAGGGGCGCGCGCAGTCAAAGCTGCGGTCGAAATGGTAGAAGGCCCCGATGGCGAGGCCGATCATCAGCAGCAGGATCAGGACGACCAGCAGAAACTCCACAGCCCACAGCACACGGCCCCGCAGCGCGCCGATGATGATGTCCATGCGGATGTGGACGCCCTCGCGCTGGACATATGAGATGCCCATGATCGCGATCAACGGCATCAGCGCCTCGATATAATCGACATAGCCCAGCAGCGGGCTTTCGAAGAATTCCCGGGCGGAGACCGAATAGGCCGCTAGGAACATCAGCGAAAACGCGGCAAGGCCCGAGCAAAGCGCGAGGAACTTTTCGACCGGCAGAAGGGTGCGGTCGAGGCGGCTGAGGAGGGTGGAATCCTCCAGCACCGTGGCGGATGTGGCCATGGGTCAGGTCCGAACAGAGGTGGGATGGAACCCCGCCACGCGCGGGGTTCCAGAGGTTGGCGTCGAGTGGGGGTTTACCCCACCGCAGGCTCAGCTGCCGCCCTTGGCCTCGGCCAGGGTGGAGACGACGAGGTCATAAAGCTCCTGGCCCGGCAGGCCTTGGGCTTCCATGTCGGCGATCCACTGGTCGCGGATCGGATCGGCAGCGGTGGAGCGGAACTCTTCGATCACCGCGTCATCGATGGTCACCTTTTGCACGCCCTTCTCTTCCAGCACGCTGTCCCAGCGCTGCAGCAGCTCGGCGTAGTTGGCGAGGTAATGCTCGATCGCTTCCGGCACGCTCTCGTCCAGCGCCGCGCGATGCTCGTCGCTCAGGTCTTCATAGGCGTCGATGTTCACCACGACCGGGCAGTTCACCGTGCCGGGGTTCAGGTTGGCGGTCCACCAATCGGCCTGGTTGATCGTGCCAAAGGACAGGTGCGCGTGCTGCGCAAAGGCGACGGTGTCCACAACGCCCGACTCCATCGCCTGGTAGGCTTCCGTCGCGGTCACAGAGGTCGGCACGGCGCCTACGGAGGAGAACGCATTGCCGATCCCGCCCGTCGCGCGCACGCGCATGCCTTCCATATCGGCCAGCGTGGTGCGCGGATCACCCGTGCCGACGATGTTGTATTGCGGCATGGGCGAGGTCATCAGCAGCTTGGCGTTCCACTGCTCCATCTCTTCGGTCGCGGCGGGATGCGCGTAGACGGCGGCGGAGACAGCGACTTCTTGCTCCAGGTTCTCGACGCCCAGGAAAGGCAGCTCCAACACGGTGATCACGCGGTTTTTGTCGCGGTGGTAGCCCGCGCAGAACTGCGCCATCTCGAACGCGCCGATGGAGATGCCGTCGAGGTTCTCGCGGTTCTTGCTGAGCCCGCCATAGCTGACGTTCATGGTGAATTCGCCATTGGTCTTTTCGGAGACGAGCTCGGCCAGCTTTTCGATATGCTCGGTGAAGGCGCGGCGCTTGCCCCAGACGGAGACGTTCCATTCGGTGGCGGCAGCTTCCATCGCAAAGGTGCCGGAAATGGCGCCGACGACAGCGCCAAGTGCAAATCTGTTCATTCTATTTCTCCCTTAGTGCGGGCTGTTGTCGCCCGCTCCTGCGGCACGCTAGCGCAGGGGCTGCTGAGTGCCAAGCCTCGGAGCGCGGGGCGGTGGGCTGGGGTGGATCGTTGGCTTTCAGGGATTGGCTGCTTCGGGGTTCGGCAGGACGTCCGTGAAGCGCGATAAAACTGGGGCCAGGAAAACTACTACGATCAAGCCCAGATAACCTTCGAGCTGAGCCCAACGACATCCGCAGGATGTCGACACGCCGGCCGCCCCGTCGAACCGCAGGTTCGCCTTTGGCGAAACGGGCGGCGTGTCCCACGCCACCCACGGCCGGCTTTGGGCTAAGCACACTCGCCCGCTGCTGTTGAAGTCCGCCGAGGTCCCGTTCCACGCCGAACCCAGCGTACAAACGCGACGCGGACCTCCATGATTCCACGCGCCACGCCCCCAGCGAAACGAAATGTCACACCTGGCCCGCCACGCGCCACGATCTTGCGCATCCCTTGCAGCCCGGACCCCCGCCACATCGCTTGACATTCAAAACGCCGAAAAGGTTACCAAAATCGTCGAAACGGCACGCGCATTTACACATCAAACCAAGCCAGGGAAATTCGTTTACAGAGAAACCCTGTCATTCCTTAGTGTTAGTTCCCTTCTTTTCAAACGCGTCTATGATCCGGCCCCAAGACCTGACACGCAAGAAGGAGGAGCTTGCCATGTCCAAAACCCATGCCCCATCCGCGGAACTCGCCGCCAAGGCCCATGTGGACGCCGCCAAATACGAAGAGATGTACGCGGCCTCGATCAACGACCCAGAGGGCTTTTGGGGCGAACATGGCAAGCGGATCGACTGGATCACACCCTACGGCTCGGTCAAGGACGTCTCCTACGAATTCGGCAAGGTCGACATCAATTGGTACAAGGACGGCACGCTGAACGTCGCCGCCAATTGCATCGACCGGCACATCCCGACCCGTGGCGATCAGACCGCCATCATCTGGGAGCCGGACGATCCCAACGATCCCGCCCAGCACATCACCTATACCCAGCTGGGCCAAGAAGTCGGCAAGATGGCCAACGTCCTCAAGGGCCTGGGCGTCGGCAAGGGCGACCGGGTCGTCATCTACCTGCCGATGGTCCCCGAGGCCGCCTATGCCATGCTGGCCTGCGCGCGGATCGGCGCGATTCACTCCATCGTCTTCGCCGGCTTCTCCCCCGATGCGCTGGCGGCGCGGGTGTCGGGCTGTGACGCCAAGGTCGTCATCACCGCCGATGGCGCCCCGCGCGGCGGACGGGTCACGAACCTCAAGGACAACGTCAACCAGGCGCTGATCAACGTGATCGACGACACCAAATGCCTGGTCGTCAAACGCACTGGCCAGCAGATCGCCTGGCGCGACGGCCTGGACTATTGGCTGCATGACGAGGCCGCCAAGGCCTCTGCCGAATGTCCGCCCGAAGAGATGGGCGCCGAAGATCCGCTCTTCATCCTCTACACCTCCGGCTCGACCGGCCAACCCAAAGGCGTGGTGCACACGACCGGCGGCTATCTCGTCTACGCGGCGATGACGCACGAGATCACGTTCGACTATCACGACGGCGACATCTACTGGTGCACCGCGGACGTGGGCTGGGTCACCGGGCACAGCTATATCGTCTACGGGCCCCTGGCCAATGGCGGCACCACGCTGATGTTTGAAGGGGTCCCGACCTACCCCGACGCCTCCCGCTTTTGGCAGATCTGCGAAAAGCACCGGGTCAATCAATTCTACACCGCCCCCACCGCCATCCGCGCGCTGATGGGCCAAGGCAACGATTTCGTGACGAGCTGCGACCTCTCCTCCCTTCGCATTCTCGGCACCGTCGGGGAGCCCATCAACCCCGAAGCCTGGGCCTGGTATAACGATGTCGTCGGTGGGGGCCGGTGTCCCATTGTGGACACCTGGTGGCAGACCGAAACCGGCGGCCACCTTATGACCCCCCTGCCCGGCGCCCACGCGACCAAGCCGGGCGCGGCGCAAAAGCCGTTCTTCGGCATCAAGCCCGTCGTGCTGGAGCCGGCGAGCGGCGAGGTCATCGAAGGCGACGGCGTCGAAGGGGTCTTGTGCATCGCCGACAGCTGGCCGGGCCAGATGCGCACCGTCTGGGGCGATCACGAGCGCTTCATGAAGACCTACTTCAGCGACTACAAAGGCTATTACTTCACCGGTGACGGCTGCCGCCGGGACGAAGATGGCGACTATTGGATCACGGGCCGCGTCGATGACGTGATCAACGTCTCCGGCCACCGGATGGGCACGGCGGAGGTCGAATCCGCCCTCGTCGCCCACGCCAAGGTCGCTGAGGCCGCGGTTGTCGGCTACCCGCACGACATCAAGGGCCAGGGCATCTACTGCTACGTGACGCTGATGACGGGAGAGGCGCCCTCCGAAGAGCTGCGCAAAGAGTTGCGCACCTGGGTCCGGCAGGAAATTGGTCCCATCGCCTCCCCCGACCTGATCCAGTGGGCGCCCGGTCTGCCGAAGACACGCTCCGGAAAGATCATGCGCCGCATCCTGCGCAAGATCGCGGAGGATGATTTCGGCGCGCTTGGCGACACGTCCACGCTGGCCGATCCCTCGGTGGTGGACGATCTGATCGCCAACCGCATGAACAAGGCCGACGCCTGATGGACGGCGCGCAGGCCGCCCGCCCGGCCAAGGTACTGATTTTGCTGGGGCCGCCGGGCGCCGGCAAAGGCACGCAAGCCAGACGGCTGGAGGCGGCCCACGGCCTCGTGCAGCTGAGCACGGGCGACATGCTGCGCGCCGCGGTCGCCGCCGGCACGCCCGCCGGGCGCGAGGCCGATGCGGTGATGAAGGCCGGCGGCCTCGTCAGCGACGACATCGTCATCGCCATCCTGCGCGAACGGATGTCACAGCCCGACTGCGCCGCGGGCGTGATCCTCGACGGCTTCCCACGCACCGCGGCCCAGGCCGAAGCCTTGGGCACGCTGCTCGCCGCGACAGGCCAGGGTGTCAGCGCCGTCATCTCGCTGGACGTCGATGACGCGGCCATGGTCGAGCGCATCGCGGGGCGGTTCACCTGCGGCGCCTGCGGCGAGGGCTACCACGACAGCTTCAAGCCGACGGCAATCCCCGGCACGTGTGACAATTGCGGCGCGACCGAGATGAAGCGCCGCGCCGACGACAATGCCGAGGCTGTCGCAGAACGGCTCAAAGCCTACCACGCACAGACCCGCCCTCTGATCGATTTCTACGCGGAACAGGGCGTTTTGGCCCGCGTCGACGCCATGGCGCCGATGGATGATGTGACGGACGCGCTCGAGACGCTGATCGGCTAACCCTTTGCCTTCGCAGCCCTAGACACTACCTGCGCCACCAACTAGGCGGAGAGGTATGATGCTCGACGATACATGGGATGGCACCGCGGATTTGCGCCGCGCGTTCAGCCGCTTCGGCACCGGTGTGACGGTGGTCACCTGCACCTCCCCCGCGCTAGGACCCTTGGGCTTCACAGCCAATTCCTTCTCCTCGGTGTCGCTGACGCCGCCCCTGATCCTGTGGTCCATCGGGCGCGATGCAGTCCGCCACGATCCGTTCGCCGAAGCGCAGGATTTTGCGATCCACATCCTGGCCGACGATCAGCAAGATCTGGCGGAGCATTTCGTGCGCAATGGCGGCGATTTCGACCAGTTTGACTGGCATGACGCGGGCGGTGTGCCGTACCTTGAGGGATGCCTCGCGCGCCTCGCTTGCACCCGGCACGAGGCGGTCGCGGCGGGCGATCACACCATCCTCATCGGGCGCGTCACCGCCATTGCCCAGAGGGAGGGTGTCGGCCTCGCCTACATGAACTCCGCCTATGGCACGATGGCCTGCGACGCGGACGGGCGGCGCATCGAGCGCGGCATTTCCCCCAAAGGCGATGCGCGCACGGGCGCCGCGAAGGAATAGGCGGGCGCGCCAACTCCCTTGCAGATCGCGCCAAGGGGCTACGCCGCGCGCCGCTTGCGGGCTAGGGTGACGGCAGGAGGACAGCCCATGCGCCCTGCCCCGCGCCGCTACAAGACCGGCCAGATCCTGATGCAGCTGTCGGGGCTTTTGGGCCTCGACCACCGCGCGATCCTGCGCCGGATGCGCTACCCCCTCGACTATGTGGAGATGGAGCGCCAGGGCGTGTTAGCCGCGGACTACTTTGCCGGCTGGGACGCCATCGTGGCGGAGGCGGCGCGCGACGACTTGCCCCTGTTTCTGGGCCAAGCCTACGCCCGCGGGCCGTTCAATCCGGCCTTCTTTGCCTTTACCTGCAGCCCCCGCATCGACATCGGGCTGGAGCGTCTGTCGCTTTTCAAACCGCTGGTCGGTCCCCTGATGCTGACGCTGTCGCGGGGGGCGGAGGGCCTGACGGTGCACAAATCCACGACCGAGCCGGGCCTGCCCCTGCCCGTCAGCTTTGCGGCGACGGAGCTGGTCTTCCTGATCGAGGCGGCGCGCACCTGCACCGGCGCCCATATCGTGCCCGCCCGCGCGGCGCTGCCCGTCCGCCCGCCGGCGGCCGAGGCCATCGAGGCCTTTCTGGGCACCCGCCTGACCCTCGGCCCCGGATCGTTGACCTTTGCCCCGGCGGACGCGGGGCGGCCCTTGCTGTCGGCCAACCCGGACCACTGGGCGGCGATCGAGCCGACTTACCGCCAGCAACTGCAACTGATCACCGATGGCACATCCTGGGCCGACCGGACGCGCGCGGTTCTGATGCAGGCCCTGCCCGCAGGGCGGGCCAGCGTCGCGGCCGCAGCGGAGGGGCTGCGCCTATCGACCCGCTCGCTCCAGCGGCATTTGCGGGGCGAGAGCACATCGTTTCAGCGGGTGCTGGACGATATGCGGCACGATCTGGCGATGGGCTACCTGGAGACCAGCACGCTGAGTATTGACGAAATCAGCTATCTGCTGGGCTACCGCGATCCCAATTCGTTCCACCGCGCGTTCCAGTCCTGGACCGGCATGACCCCGACCGCGGCGCGCCGGGCGCGGCAGCCGCAGCGCAGCTAGGTCTGTAGCCCGCCCAGGTATTCCAGCGCCGGGATCGACGGCAGGAAGGTGTAGGCCCCGCCCTTAACGTTCACCAGCCGCGGCAGGCGGTCGAGCCGGATGTCCCCGCCGTTGAGGAGCGGCATCACGAAGACGC
>JBCDFL010000150.1:0-8142 GCA_039178165.1 Pseudomonadota bacterium
CGGCGGCGCACATCTCCGTCACGGCGGCTGCGGCTGCGGCCGGGCGAATGACGACCCGCCCGCGCGGCAGGCGATCCTGCGGCAGGGCCGCCAGCCAGCGGGTCACATCCTCCGGCACCGGGCGGCGCCACAGCAGCGCCGCACAATCGGGGCGGTGCAAGGCCGACAGACCGGACCGCTCAGCGCACAGCGCAACGCCCGCCGCTTGCGGACGTTCGGGCAGGGTGATGACGCTCACGCCGCCTCCTCCATCCGGCGCCACAGCGGGAAGGGATCGGGGTAGTCCGGCAGATCCTCGGGGCCGCGCGCGTCCTCTTCGGGCACCAAAGCGGCGTCAAGCTGCGCCCGGAGCGCCGGCCAATCGATGCCGGCGCCGATAAAGACGATCTCCTGCCGCCGGTCGCCCCACGGCTCTTGCCAATTGTTTTGCAGATACTGGCGGGCGCCCTCGTGATCCGGCCAACGCTCCCGCGGGACGGAGGCCCACCAGGTGCCCAGCGGCTTGACCGAAGACAAAGCCCCGGCCAGCGAAAATTCCGCGACCCAGCCAGGGCGGGTCGCGATCCAGAAGTGGCCCTTGGCGCGGATCACACCCGGCAGCGCCCCGTCGAGGACATCCATCACCCGCTCCGGCACGAAGGGGCGCCGCGCGCGGTAGACGAAGCTTGCCACGCCGTATTCCTCCGTCTCCGGCGTGTGATCGGCGAAGCCGTAAAGCTCCTTGGCCCACATCGGGTGCTCGTGCGCCCGCTCGAAATCGAAAAGGCCGGTGCCCATGATCCGGCCCGCAGGCACGTCGGAATGATCCGTTTCGATGATCTTGGCATCGGCGTTCAGGCTGCGGATGATCTTGCGCGCCGCATCGGTCTTTTGCGGGCCGGCATCGCTGACCTTGTTCAGCACGACCACATCCGCGAATTCGATCTGGTCGGTGAGGAGGTGCACAAGCGTGCGGTCATCTTCCTCGCCCAGCGTTTCCCCTCGGTCGGACAGGAAGTCCTGGCTGGCGTAATCGTTCAGCAGATTGACCGCATCGACCACCGTCACCATCGTGTCGAGGCGGGCGACGTCGTCGAGGCTTTCCCCCGCCTCGTCCCGAAACTCGAAGGTGGCGGCGACGGGCAGCGGCTCGGAAATGCCGGTGCTTTCGATCAGAAGGTAGTCAAAGCGCCCCTCCTCGCTCAGCCGCCGCACTTCCGCCAGCAGATCGTCGCGCAGCGTGCAGCAGATGCAGCCATTGGACATCTCCACTAGCGTCTCGTCCGTGCGGCTGAGTTCTGTGTCCGCGCGCACCAGATCGGCGTCGATGTTGACCTCCGACATGTCGTTGACGATGACCGCGACGCGTTTGCCCTCGCGGTTGTTCAGCACCCGGTTTAGAAGCGTCGTCTTTCCCGCACCCAAAAAGCCGCTGAGGACGGTGACGGGAAGGCGGGTATCGGTGACTGTGTCGGGCATGGCTGAATCCTCTGGCTGCGTAACGCCTACTTGTTATGTTATAACAAAACAGAGGCCAAGCAGAACCTGCGGGTATACCTGACTTGCCCGCTATGCGGCCCAAAAGGCAGTCTGCACCGGCATAGAGAGACGGAGGATTTGGGATGAAAGTGACGCTGAGCTGCGGGAAGCCGACCTATAAGACCTACACGGTCAAGGGCACCGATGCGCCCGCGGTCGTGAAAGCCCTGAACAAGAGCGGCGAATGGGGGAAGTATCGCCCGCATTTCGATTTTAGCGCCTCTGGAAAAACCAAAACGGCCATCGACACCGTCAAGGTCTTCGCCAAACCGGTGATCACGCTGCCCAAATGGGCGAATTACCGGAAGATCACAAAGGGCCAGAACAGCTGGGACACGATGTTCAAGGCGCTGAAGAAACACGAAGAAAACCACCACGCCATTTTCGACGCGGCGGCGAAGGGCTTCAAAGCGGCACTGGAGCGGGGCGGCGATCTGGAGCCGAAGCAGTTCAGCCAGGCTTGGGCCTCGTTCGAGGCGGAGGTCGAAAAGGCCCAAAAGGCCTACGACCGCCGCACGAAACACGGTCAGACGGAGGGCGTGATCCTGAACGTCTGGTAACAAAGGGGCCGCGCGGGCCCCTTCGTCAGTCCTTACTCCGCCGCGATTTCACCGTTGGCGATTTGTTCGGCCTCGATGCTCTCGAACAGCGCTTTGAAGTTGCCCTCGCCGAAACCGTCGTCGCCTTTACGCTGGATGAATTCGAAGAAGATCGGCCCGATCACGGTTTTGGAGAAGATCTGGAGGAGGATCTTCGTCTCACCGCCGTCCACGACCCCTTCGCCGTCGATGAGGATGCCGTGCTGTTTCATGCGCTCCAGCGGCTCTTCGTGGCCCTGAACCCGCTCGCGGCTGAGGTCGTAATACGTCTCCGGCGGGCCGGGCATGAACTTCACACCGTTTTCCGCAATCGCGTCGACACTGTCATAGAGGCCGTCGGAGCCGACGGCGATGTGCTGGATGCCCTCGCCTTTGTACTTCTTGAGGTAGGACACGATCTGGCCCGTCTCACCGCGGTCCTCGTTGATCGGGATGCGGATGCGCCCGCAGGGCGAGGTCAGCGCGCGGGAGTAGAGGCCGGTGAACTTGCCCTCGATGTCGAAGAAGCGGATTTCGCGGAAGTTGAACAGGTCGCCGTAGAAGCGGAACCATTTGTCCATGTTTCCCTTGAAGACGTTGTGCGTCAGGTGGTCGAGGTAGAAGAACCCGACCCCGCGCGGCTTGGATTGCGCCAGCCACTCGTATTCGCCGTTATAGGGCGACGTGTCGTAATATTGGTCCACGAAGTAGATGAGCGAGCCGCCGATCCCGTAGATCGCGGGCACGTCCAGCACCTTGCCGCCGCCCTCATAGGGTTTTGCGCCCTTGGCGACGGCGTGATCGAAGGCCTTTTGCGCATCGGCAACACGCCAGCCCATCGAGGGCGCGCAGGGGCCGTGTTCTTCGACGAATTTGGCGGCGAAGCTGTTCGGGTCGGCGTTCAGCACGTAGGTGATATCGCCCTGCTGCCACAGCTCAATCGCTTGGGTGCGGTGCGTGGCGACTTTGGCATAGCCCATGCGGGTGAACAATTCGCGCAGCTCGTCCGGGTTGGGGCTGGCGAACTCGACGAATTCGAAGCCGTCGGTGCCGGCGGGGTTTGCGTCGGTGATCTGCGATTTCGGTGCGTCGTGCGGAAACGGGCCCATGGGATCCTCCTTGGCTGTCTGGTGCCTATATGCGCGCCCGTTCGCGCGGATATCGCGCAAATTGTCGGCATCTGTGGATTTATGCGCGCGTTCCGCGCATGCTATGGAAAATGGACGCGGAAAGGACGCATTTGGTGCTGGACGACCTCGACACACGGCTGCTCGCCGCCCTGCAAAAGGACGGCACGGCCACGGCGCAAGAGCTGGCCGATCTGCTCCACCTCAGCGCCAGCCAGATCGGACGCCGGCGTCAGCGGCTGGAGGCGGAGGGATATATCGAAGGCTACACCGCGCGGCTGAACCCGGTGAAGCTGGGCCTGGCGGTGCAGGTCTTCGTGCAGGTCTATCTGGCCAGCCATAGGCCGGATCATTCGGCCGCCTTTGCCCGCCTGGTGCGCACGCGGCCCGAAATCACCTCTGCCTGGACGATGACGGGCGATGCCGACTACCTCTTGCGGGTCTACTGTGACAGTCTGGCCGCATTGAACACGCTGATCCACGAGGTTCTGCTGCCGCATCCCGCCGTTGCGCGCGTCCACAGCCAGATCGTCATGGACCAGATCAAACGCGACGGGCCATTGCCGACATGAGTGACATTTGGCACTGCGATCCGGGCCTCGCGCCCCTGCAGGAGGCGGCGGCCCGCTGGATGATCTTGCTGCGCACGCGCATGGACGTGCCGCCCGTCACCTTCTTCTTGCAACACGCGCCAGGCGCCGTTTTGGACGACCGCGGCCATTGCGGCGGCGCCTACGCCCCGCGCCAGATCACCCTGCGCGCGGACCCGGACCACCCTGCCTACAGCCAAGGGCTGGGCGAACCGCTGCTGCACACCCTGACGCACGAGGCGCACCACATCCTGCGCTGGGACGGGCCGGGCTACGGCGCAACGCTGGGCGAAGCGCTGGTCAGCGAAGGGCTCGCCACCGCTGCCGTCCCGCACCTGTGGCCCGACGCGGCCGAGCCGTGGGAGCATCGCGGCCCGGCCCCATCGCCTGCGCTCTGCGCCCGGGCGGCGCGGATCTGGAACGCGCCCTATGATCACGCCGCTTGGTTCTTCGGAACGGGCGATCTGCCCAATTGGACCCGCTACCGCTTGGGCCATTGGTTGGTCACGCGCCGCGGCGTTGATCCCGTTGCCGAAGCGGCACGCCCCGCGCACGCATTCGAACCCCTATTGAGCACCGAGGCGCGCTGACGGATGGCCGAATTTCTGTATCAAGCGACCATCTACCTCGCCGCCGCGGTCCTGGCCGTGCCCATCGCCGCGCGCTTGGGCCTGGGGTCGGTCCTGGGCTATCTGGCCGCCGGCATCCTGATCGGTCCCGTCTTCGGCCTCGTCGGAGACGAGACGGAGAGCCTGCAACACGTGGCCGAATTCGGCGTGGTGATGATGCTGTTCCTCATCGGGCTGGAGCTGGAGCCGCGGGCCCTGTGGGACATGCGGCAGAAGCTGATCGGCCTCGGTGGGCTGCAGATCACGCTGTCCGCGGCGGCGATCACGGGCGGGGCGATGATCTTTGGCCAGTCTTGGGGCCCGGCCCTTGCGATCGGCCTGGCGCTCTCGCTGTCCTCGACCGCGATCGTGCTGCAGACCCTGTCGGAAAAGGGGCTGATGCAGACAACGGGCGGGCGCTCCGTCTTCTCCGTCCTACTGACGCAGGACATCGCGGTGATCCCGATGCTGGCCTTTCTGCCGCTGCTGGCGGTGACGGTGCCGATGTCGATCAGTCCCGACGGCTCCATCGACCGCGCGGGCGATCATGGGGATCACGGCCACCACGGAATGTCGCTGATCGAAGGGCTGCCGCCCTGGGGCGTGACGCTGGTAACCTTGGGCGCCATTGCGGTCGTCATCGTCGTCGGCATCTTCCTAGTCCGCCCCCTCTTTCGGTTCATCGATCACGCCAACCTGCGCGAGATGTATACCGCGCTGGCGCTGCTGATCGTCGTCGGCACGTCCGAGCTGATGCTGCTGGTCGGCCTGTCGCCCGCTTTGGGCGCGTTCTTGGCGGGCGTCGTCCTCGCCTCGTCGGAGTTTCGGCACGAGCTCGAATCGGACCTCGAGCCCTTCAAAGGCCTGCTGCTGGGCCTGTTCTTCATCACCGTCGGCGCGGGCTTCAACTTCGCCCTTTTGATCGAACAGTCGGTGCTGCTGCTTGGTCTGGCGCTGCTCGTGATCGCAGTGAAGGGGCTGATCCTGTGGGTTCTGGGCCGCGCTTTCGGCCTCAAGGGCCGCCACCAATGGCTCTTTGCGCTGGGGCTGGCGCAGGCGGGCGAATTCGGCTTCGTGCTGGTCAGCTTTTCGGCGGCGCAGAACGTCATCACGCAGGATGTCCAGGAAACGCTGCTGGCGGTGATCGCGCTGTCGATGCTGATCACGCCGCTCCTCTTCATCGCCTACGATCTGCTGGTCGCGCGGCTGGAGGACACGGCAACCGCCCCCGACCCGGACGAGATCGACGCGACCGGCCCGGTGATCATCGCCGGGATCGGGCGTTTTGGGCAGATCGTGAACAGGCTGGTCCGCGCCTCGGGCTTCGACACGGTCGTGCTCGACCATGATATGGAGACGATCCAGCTGATGCGCCGCTTCGGCTTTCGCGGGTTTCTGGGCGATCCCAGCCGGCCCGACATCCTGGAAGCCGCGGGCCTCAGCAAAGCGGCCGTGCTGGTCGTGGCGCTCGATGACCGCGAGGCTGCTTTGAGGGTCGTCGCCTATGCCCGCAAGCAGCGGCCCGATCTGCACATCGTCGCGCGCGCCTACGACCGGACGCATGTCTACCGCCTCTACCGCGCGGGGGCGAACGACATCGTGCGGGAAATGTTCGACAGCTCCCTGCGGGCAGGCCGCTACGTGCTGGAGAATATCGGGCTGAGCGATTACGAGGCCGCGGAAGCCGAGCGCGTCTTCTACCAGCACGACCGGGACACGATCCGCCAACTGGCCGAGCTGTGGGACCCCAACCTGCCCGCGAGCCAGAACAAAGCATATGTGGCCCGGGCCAAGGAGCTTCAGAAAGAGTTGGAAACCGCCCTCCTCAGCCGCGAACCGGAGCCGAAGCGCGCCTAGATGCGCGGCATTGGTTTGCGAGCTCGAGCCGAGTGAGTGGTTTGGAGAAGTGTTTTCCGCGGGTGCGTGCGCCAAACGCGGCGCCGTGCGACTTGTCGCAGGGCAACGCCGAGAAACCACAGGCGTCGTCTTGGCAGGCTTCGGCGACGGAACAGTCTAGTGTACTCTGCGATTGCTGAACGGCTATCGCCGAGCGGTGAGCGGTGAGCGGTGAGCGGTGAGCGGTGAGCGGTGAGCGGTGAGCGGTGAGCGGTGAGCGGTGCTGACCCGGCTCCCGCCGTGGTGCAACCCTCGAAGCACGGGACCCGCCCGTGCGTTAACCCTAATGATCGTTAAGGTTAATGCAGAACAACCAAACCGACGCTGCTTTTGGCGACGTCCAAGTGTCCAGCAGCCCACGCAAGCAAGCTGGAACCAGACTACCCGTCCGCAACACCTGCTTCGGCGAATGTCGCCATGCCCGACAAGCACGCCACGGCGCCGCGCAGGACAGAGATGGCCAGGGTGCCGCCCGACCCTTCACCCAGCCGCATGCCGAGGTCCAGCAAGGCCGGCGCCTTGCCCAGCTGTTCCAGCAGCGCTGCGTGCGCGCCCTCCGCCGATTGGTGCCCCGCGATACAGTGGTCCAGCGCGCCCGGCACGGCATCCGCCAGCGGCGCCGCCGCTGCGCAGGCGATGAAGCCGTCCAAAATAACCGGAATGCGCAGCGTGCGCGCCCGCGCAATCGCGCCCGCCATCGCAGCCATCTCCCGCCCCGCAAAGGCGCCCAGCGCATCCAGCCCGCGCACGCCCGCGTGACGGTCAAGGCCCGCCTGCACGACGTCCGTTTTGCGCTGCAGCGCCGCGCCCTCAACGCCCGTGCCCCGCCCGGTCCACGCCGCCGCGCCGCCGCCATACAGCGCCGCTGCGATGGCGGCAGCGGGGGTTGTGTTGCCGATCCCCATTTCGCCGACCACCAGCAAATCCGCGGACGTATCAATCGCGTTCCAACCGGCGCTCAGCGCGTCCGTCAGCGCCGCGTCGTCCAGCGCCACACCTTCGGTGAAATCGCCGCTGGGGCGGTCCAGCTCCAGCGCATGCACGTCGAGCCAAGCGCCAGCCGCTTTGGCCAACTGGTTGATCGCCGCGCCGCCAGCCTCGAAATTGGCGACCATCTGCGCGGTGACCTCAGACGGAAAGGCAGACACGCCGCGCGCCGCAACACCGTGATTTCCGGCAAAGACGATGACCTGCGGCGCCGTGATGCTGGGCCGGTCGGTCCCGCGCCAACTGGCATACCAGATCGCCGCGGCCTCCAGCCGGCCCAGCGCGCCGGGCGGCTTGGTCAGCTGCCCATTCCGCGCCTCCGCCGCCGCGCGCGCCTCGGCGTCCACGCTAGGCGCCTCTGTCAGAGCCGTGATCAAATCGGAAGGGGAGGTCAGCATCGCTTTGGCCTTGTCTTGCGCTCAGCGATGCGTACCCAATGCGCGCCAAAGCCGACAGCCCAAAAACGCCATGCCCCGCCCCGACCCGACATCGCCCCTGTGGCACCCTTTGCTCGCGGCGCTGCTGCTGAGCCGCCTTCCCCTGCCCCGCGTGCCGGATGCCGCCTTTGCGGAAGGGGCGCGCGCCGTCTGGGCGTACCCGGTGGTGGGGCTTTTGCTTGGAGCATTTGCCGCCGGCATCGGGGCGCTGGCGCCCACACCGGTGATCGGTGCGGGGCTGGCCCTCGCCGCTATGGCGATGATGACCGGAGCGCTGCACGAAGATGGGCTGGCGGACACGGCAGACGGGCTTTGGGGCGGGCAGAGCCGCGCGCGTCGCCTCGAGATCATGAAAGACAGCCGGATCGGCGCCTACGGCGTGCTGGCATTAATCCTGGTCA